>PWVE01000026.1 GCA_003562335.1 PVC group bacterium | reverse complement strand
GTGTTCGGGTTTCAGGTTTCAGGAATGCGCAACATACTGCGGACTAGCAACATCCATACTGACACCCGAAACCTGAAACCTGTATACTCCACTTGTGAAACGGGGTTTTGCAAGTGGCTCTATATCCTATTGGGTGTAATATTCTGCTTGCAGTTTGCAATAATACCGATAGGGTATATTTTAGTTTGTGGTTTTAGAATTATACCCGATAGGTGGTACGATGATGTCTTTGAGGTTGTTTGTTAAGCGGAAGAGACGGGAGTTGGGATTGACGCAGATCGAATTGGCGGATCGGGCGGGTGTTGGGTTGCGTTTTGTCCGGGAGTTGGAGCAAGGTAAGTCTTCGCTGCGTCTGGATAAGGTCAATCAGGTGCTTGGACTGTTTGGTCATTGCATGGGGCCTGTTCCCCTGAAGCGGGATGATTTATCGTGAGAGCTGCCCATATTCTAATGCAGGATCGCTTGGCCGGTTATCTGCATGAACGACCGGATGGATATGAATTTTGGTACGACGCGGCATACCTCGTCCTGCCCGAAGCCGTGGCCGTTAGCCTGTCCCTCCCGTTGCGCGCCGAACCCTACTTTGACAAGCGCCTCTTTCCGTTTTTCGACGGCCTGATACCGGAAGGATGGCTGTTGGAAATCGCCGAGCGCACCTGGAAACTGGATGCGCGTGACCGCATGGGGTTATTGCTGGCCTGTTGCCGGGATTGTATCGGCGCGGTGAGCGTCACTCCAGAACGGGAGGCCGAAGTCGATGAATGACCCATCACGCTGCCGCATTTGTTTGGCTCCGTTGGAGGATGAGATGGAGCACTATCATGTCGCCTGCAGCCGTCTCCTCTTTGATTCTCCGGTCCCGCCAGTGCTGCCATATTCCTGGGACGACCTGAATGCATTGGCGGAACAAGTGGTCAGACGGCATGTCACGGTCCCCGGCGTCCAACCTAAAATGTCCCTGCACCTGGAGCGCGGCAAGGGACGTGGCCGCCTGACGCTGGTCGGCATGGAGGGCGATTTGATTCTGAAGCCGCCGGTGCCCGCTTATCCGGAAATGCCGGAGTTGGAGCATGTGACCTTGCGCATGGCGGAGTCCATGGGGATTCAAACGGCCCCCGGCGGTTTGATCGCCTTGCAGGACGGTCGGTGGGCATTTATCTCTCGTCGGATGGACCGCGTGGGCTCGACCAAGCGTCACATGGAGGACATGTGCCAGTTGACGGACCGCCTGACGGAACGGAAATATAGTGGATCGCTGGAACAGGTCGGAAAAGTGATCTGGCGTCATTGCGAGCATCCGGGATTTGATGCCCTACGGTTCTTCGAGCTGGCCATATTTTGTTTTCTGACGGGTAACGCCGATATGCATTTGAAGAACTTTTCGCTGCTATATGATCCCGGCGCTCCGGCACACTTAGCCCCTGCCTATGACTTGCTGCCCACTGCGCTCTTGTTACCGGAAGACCGGGATGAAACCGCTTTGACCGTGAACGGTAAGAAACGCCGCCTCCACCAGGATGATTTTCTGCACTTGGCGAAGGCGCTACGCCTCACCGATAAACAGGTCCGTAATGCCTTCACTCGTCTGGCGGACAAATTTGATGCTGCTGTCGATATACTCCAGCACGCATTCTGCAAGGACATGACCAAACAGCGGTACCGCGAACTCCTACGCCAGCGCGCCGGTCCTTTGAACATGGCCTGAGTTTCGCGACACACTGCGGCGACGGGAAAGAGAGCGGGCCGTGACACGAAAAAGGTCATGGTTCGCGGGCTCGCCTGCGAGGAGCCGCTGAGCGTGTTTGGCTTTTGGTCCGTGCAAGCCCAGAACAATGTCCTGTTCTTGCATCCGGCTCGCCAAAGTCTCGCCCTCCCGGACCT
This sequence comes from PVC group bacterium, assembly GCA_003562335.1. Classification (GTDB taxonomy): domain Bacteria; phylum Verrucomicrobiota; class Kiritimatiellia; order SLAD01; family SLAD01; genus SLLF01. The sequence continues at coordinate 1,977 of PWVE01000026.1, read as the reverse complement.
GTCACCCTGCAGGGAGGGCGAGCGTCCTCGCGCGCCGCTGCGTTCGCGTTCCAGTCCTTGAAAGTGAAATGTGGGGTTTTTCCCAGGCGTTGGAAACCGGTGGCGGTCAAGCGTGGGGCCGGATAAGGGCTTGGCCCGCTGCTTGCAGCGATGCGAAGAGGGGCAGGCCGCTGGCGGCTAGCCGCTGATGATTTTGGTTGCCGCCGTCGACTAAAAGGCATTGGGCTCCGATTTCCTGCGCGACGGCGGCGTCGTGTACGGTGTCGCCGATGAATAGAAAGGTGGCGGGATCTTCCTGGGTCTGCGCGGCCCAGTGTGCGGCGCGCTCGGCCTTGCCTGAGGCGTAATGGTCGGGATGCCCAAGCACCGCCTCGAAAAATGATGCTAACTCAAAGTGCGCGACCAGCTCGTCTAAGGTGTGCTGCTGATAGGCGGACAACAGGACTTGCGGTATGCCGCGTTGCTGCAAGGCCCGTAATAGGTCGCGCGCACCGGCGTGCAGGTGGCAGGATGTTTTGCGCGCTTCGTAGCGCTGGATAAACGTGGTGCCCAATTTCTCAAAGGAGGTGCGGGTAAAGTCGAAGCCCAGGCGGCGATAATAGTCCACGACGGGAAAGTCGAACACTTCCTGATAGCGCGCCAGTGTCAAGGCCGGCAAGCCATGCTCGGCGAGTAATTCGTTCATCACGTCCACGCAGAGCCAAGCGTCGTCAAACAAGGTGCCGTTCCAGTCCCAGATCACGCGTCGTACGGGGTGCGCGAGGAAGGCAGGATGCAGGCCGGGAGGCGTCATCGGCCAGCCTATTCCGGTGATTTTTCCAGCAGGGCGGCACCGTAGGTGAAGCCGCCGCCGAAAGCGCACAATCCGATCCGACGTTTTTGGCCGTCCAGTTGTGGCAAGACCTCGGACAAGGCGAGGGGAATGGAGTTCGAGCTGGTATTGCCGTAGCGCCGGATGTGCGTGAAGACTTCGACCGGCGGTCCTTTGAGCACGCGCCGGATGGCGTCGATGATGCGTTCATTGGCTTGGTGCGGGACGATCAAGTCCAGCTCGTCCAGTGCCAACCCCTCCCGGGCACAGGCCTGGGTCAGGATGTCGACCATTTTGCGCACGGCGACTTTGAAAACGGTTTTCCCTTCCATGCGCAACCAGTTGTCAGGTTGGTCCATAAAGGGCACATACAAGATACGTTCCGGTTCGCCGCGGGCCGAACAGACGGGGCGTTGAAAACGGACCCCGCCGGGCAACGGCTGATCGGACACCAGGGTGGCGGTGGCGGCGTCGCCGAACAGGAAGCGGGTGACCGGGTCGGCCGGGTTCAGTGTGCGGCTGAGGGTCTCGGCGGTTAGCACCAACACATGACCGCCGCCGCGCGCGCGCAGGATGTCGTGCGCCTGCTGCAACGCGTAGAGGTAACCGGCACAGGCAGCATTGACGTCGTGCGCCTGGACCTCGGCGCCGCTTTCGCCGTTTTCCTCGCCGAGTGTGTGCAAGACGCGACAAGCGAGCGATGGCGTTATCGAGGGCGGGGTGCCGGTGCTGCAGATCAGGGCTTCCAGATCGTCGAGACGTAACTTGGCCGTGGCCAATAGACGACGGGTGGCTTCGACCGCCAACGTGATTACCGATTCGTCGGGCCCGATCCAGTAGCGTTCTTCGATGCCGGTTCGTTGGATGACATCGTCGGACGTCCAGTCCGATGCGGTACCGGCCATCAAATCCTGGTTGGTTAAACGGCGCGCGCCCAGCACGGGTATCGGCAAGGACGCATAGCCCACGATGTCGCGCGCGGTCGAAGCGGGAGCGGTTGGATGGGCCGCCACGCGCGGCGTGCGCGGTGTCAATACGGGGATGCCGTGGGCGGTGGGGTCGGCGCGCTGGGCCTGATCGGCGGCCACGGCCAGCGTGACAAGGGGCGTGCCCACGCGTTGCTGGTCGCCGGGTTCGCCGTGGACTTCCACCACTTCGCCTGCGGC
>PWVE01000105.1 GCA_003562335.1 PVC group bacterium | reverse complement strand
TTTGAGCGGAGCGGCTCGTCCGCCGTAGCCGTCTTCGGCGAAGGCGGAAGCGGAGTCGAAAGTCTCGTTTGCCGCCAAGCTGTGTCGCCTTTTAATCCGTTCCCAATGCGATGGTGACTGGCGAAGACGGAGATGTCTCGACTTCGCTTCGCTACGCTCGACATGACAAAGTCGCTTCATACTCAACAACAGCCTCCACACACGCCCCCCCCGCAGCACATACTCCATCAATTTCTTGCAGCGCAACCGGCTCGGAGTTACCCAGCCTTAATGTCCGTGTAATTGCCACTCGCCACTCGCCATGTCACTCGCCGCCCCACTGTGGTATCAATTCGCAGGCACGCTTTATTTGGTGTTCCAAGCCTTGGAACTTTTGGGCGTGATTTTCCCAGGCCTTGGAAGCGAAATGAAGGGTGTTTTCCAGGCGTTGGAAACGGGTGGTCGCGGTGTATAACGTCCATCAAATGTTACCATATAATATGACTGCCGGTTTTCCGCAGAGCGGGTTTTTCACTGTGTTTTGGTTGCTATCAGGGATAAGAAGGGCTAGGCTTGTACGTGTGAGTTTGGGGCCAACAATAAGATGGCGATATAACCGGGGACTGCACTTTATGATGGATTGGCAAATGAGCATATGGCGCGTGCGTAAAGGATGGATCATGCTTGGGGCCGCTCTGTTGCTTGCCTGCCAGCCAGCGGCAGCAGCCAGTGAGTGGCACGACCCTGAGGCACCGATCCGGTTTGAGCTCACGGTCCAGCGACAACCCTCGCACGCCGGCGCGGGTTTCCTGGCCGCTATTCCCGATGGCGGGCTGTTGCCGGCGCGCACGGTGGTGACCGAGGTTTACGGGGCGGATGGCACGCGGGCTGAAAGTTACACGTTGTGGCATAGTGAAGGGAGCTATCTATGGATCATTATTGCTGATTCCGAACGGCGGCAAACCTCCTACTATGCATACGTCAAGCCCGCTGACCGCTACCGGCTTTGGTCTCCGGACACCGGCCTAACGCCCGGCTCAATTCTGGCGGTTGACCCGGATACAGCGGCTATGAGCGCGGCGGAGAGCCTGGCCCGGCTTGGACGGGTACACGAACGGGTTACGGTGCATAATCACGCCTTGCATCCTCGCGCCGCGATCAGCATCGGGGGCGACCCCTCCGGCCGGCTGCGGCCCGCATCGTTCTACCTGTTAACACAGCTGGTCACCACCGATACCGGAAACGCCTGGATAGCCCCCATGGAGGAAGGCGGGCAGACCACGGTGCTCGTTAATGGTCGCCGTGTGTCCACGCGTACACGCAATCGCTACTGGGGGGGTACGGGGGCTGAAGTGAATATTCGATCGGGCGCCAATCGCCTCGAAATTTTACAAACGGGACCAGGCAGCGGTGCTTGGGATAGCGTGCTTTCCTATTTGGCATGGCGGCTGCCGGGCGACGACATAGACCCGCCTAACTATGCCCGGGCAGTTAGCGCGACGGAAGTCATGCGCTCAGGGGCGGTTCGTGTTCGCACCGGCACGGCGCGGGATGGCCGCCCGCTGGGCTTGATTGAGCGTGACCAGCGCAGCGTGTACTGGTTTGAGGACGAGGACCCCTTGGTCGTACACCGGTTCGAAGCCAATCATCGTTTTCAATCCGAAGACACAACGTATACATGGAAATTTCATGACGGCGTGACGGTGGAGGGACCGCGGGTGGCGTGGATTCTCCGTGGATTTACGGAGCATCAAGTGGAATTGATTACTGAAAATGCTAACGGCCAATCGCGGCGGTCCATACCGGTTTATGCCGTTACCACAGCCCAAACCAGCCTCGACCAGCGGGACGATCGCCGGGCGTTCCGCTTGGCGATGTATACCATGCTTGAGGCTTATCCGGCGGGCCACCGCGCGTTGGCCGCCTGGGACGAGTCGTGGTGGAACAACCTGATGCGCACCATCGACCTGGGGCGGGGCCAGCCGCTGTTGCTTTCCCTGCTGGGTAAGCATCGGGCCACCTTTGAACGCCAACTGGAACGCGCACAGCGCGAGTCGCTGGAAGACCTGTTTATCGAAATGTCCGCCCCCATGAATGCGGAAGCCACGCTGCGCTGGATTGAGCGCCTGCGGTCACGGGAACGCGACAGCCAACGGCGGGACGTGCTCACCATCCGGGAGGCTGAGGTGCTGATGCATTACGTCGACGACCTGGACAGGGCGTTGCAGTTGCTGCGGCCGATTACGCGGCGCGACGACGAAACGGCAGCGCTGGCGTTGATTCGCGTGGCGGACATCGCGCTGATGCAAGATGATTTGGAGGAGGCGGTTCGCCTCTATGCGGGTGTGCAGCGGGATGTCCGCCGGGCGCGCAGCACCGCGCCGAGTGTCCGGGCACACGACGCACCTTCGCGCACGGCATCCGCCATGACGCCTGCCCAACGTATGGAGCAGTTGATGAAACAAATGGGGCGGCCGCTATTGGGTGGCACGCAAGCGGGTCCGGCGCGCTGGCAGATGACGGCCATGCAGGAAGTGGCGTCCGCCGAAACCGCGCGCACCTTCCTGCAGCAGGATTTTTATCTGGAGGCCCGGGAATTACTCCGGATGTGGGAACGTAATGCCCCGCTTAGCAAAATCACGGGCGACTTCATGGTCGTTGAAGCGTCGTTGTATCGCCAAATCCAGGATCCCCCACGCGTTTACAGCCTGATGAGCGCCTTCTGCCGCAGCGTGGAAGCATCGCCCCACATGCCGGAGGCGGCGGCACTGTTGTTATGGGCACTGGTAGAGGTGGAAGCGCCCAGCGAACAAATTCAGGAATACGTTGAACTGCTGCAGAGGCGATTGGAATTTCACCCCGTTAGCGAGGATTTGGAACGACTGGCCACTAGAGCCCCCGGGGAGGCTTTATTGACGGAAGAGGATATGGCCGATCTTTACGAGTCCTTGCGCGTAACGATAACGGAGCCCAGGCCACGGCGCCCGGCCGACGACGAAGCGGAGGAGACGGAAGATGATGACCGGTAACGGGCGTGCGCTGATCTTTTTTGTCGGTGCTTTTTTCTTTTTGGCCGGGTTGGTATCCGCCCAGCCCTCCAGCTTCCTTTATACGCAGCCGGATGAAGCCGCGCCTGGCGGGATCCGGGGGCGCATTATCGCGCCGCGCCAGCCGATCCGCCGCATTTTGGCGGTGCCCAGTGCCCAGCCTGAACAGGTGTATGACGGCCAAATTACAGGACCCGATCGTCAGGAGTTTTCCTTCTCCGGATTGCCCATGGGACGTTATGACCTCTTTGTGGTATATAACGATCGTTTTTATGAAGGGCTGGTGCTGTCGCGCAGGGAAGATACGCTGACCACTGAGGACCGGCAACAGATCGCCGATATTATTGATCGTTCCGAAAGGTTCTTTTCGGTTAAGATTATCCACCGGCTAGAAGGTCAAACCGGGCGCGGTGGCGCGGCGCGCGCGGTCACCACGTTCGGACGGGAAAACTTGCGGCGCACGTACAAACTGGTCTTGCTGCGGCAGGTGGGACCGGGTTGGCAGGTGGAACGATCGCGGGAATTGTATCCGCGCGAGATTGAGCGTGAGCCCATTGAGACGCCGCACCAGCACAGTGAAGTGTTGTCAGGCATCCGCGTAACCGATAGTGTGCGGGACCTGGGCGATTTGCGTTTACAATAGTCAAACAAAGGCGGGAGCATAATATGGCACAGATCGAGATTATCAGTGGACCGCGTGAGGGGTTGCAGGTGGAGCTACCCGATGGCGTGGCCATCACCATGGGCCGCAGCGAGGATACCGACCTGCCGCTACACGACGATGTCGTTTCGGGGCACCACGCAGAAATCCGGAGCCACAATGGCCAGTGGCAGTTTATCGATCTCGACAGCACCAACGGCTCCATGGTGAATGGCGAAGACGTAAAAGAATATGCGTTGAGTGACGGGGACGTTATCGAGATGGGCGAGACGCGCATCCGCTTTTCCAACGGAACCGCAGCACCCGCGCCCACCGAGGCCGCGCCTGCACCCGCGCCCGAGGTCAAACGGAAAAAGGAAACCCTTTCCTCAGCCGATGCGGAGGCCGCCGCATTGGCTGAAGCTCAGGCTAATCCGGACGATATTGCGCTGGTACGCCACATGAAAGAGCGGACGGAGCTGATCCGTCGTGAGGTCGGCAAGGTCATTGTCGGTCAGCAGGAGGTGTTGGAGCAGATCCTGATGTGCATCGTGGCCAACGGCCACGCGCTGTTGATCGGGCTGCCGGGCTTGGCTAAAACACTGACGGTGCGCACACTGGCCAGCGTGATGAATCTCAAGTTTAAGCGCGTCCAGTTCACGCCCGACTTGATGCCGACCGACATCATCGGTACGGACGTTTTGGAAACAGACCGCGCGACCGGGGAGAAAAACTTTCGCTTTTTGAAGGGGCCGATCTTCTGTCACCTGTTGCTGGCGGACGAAATCAACCGCACCCCGCCCAAGACGCAAGCGGCACTCCTGGAAGCGATGCAGGAGAAGTGCGTTACGGCCGGGAACACCACCTATGAATTGGAAGCGCCTTTCTTTGTGTTGGCCACCCAGAACCCGATCGAGCAGGAAGGAACGTACCCCCTGCCGGAAGCCCAGCTCGACCGCTTCATGTTCAACATCTGGGTGGACTACCCGGAAGAGCATGAGGAAGAGGCTATCGTGGGTGCGACCACGGGGGGCAGTCTGGCCGATGTTAAGCCGGTGATGACGCGCGAAGAGATTCTTCAATTGCAGGCCATTGCGCGCAAAGTGCCCGTCTCAGATCATGTGATTAAATATGCCATACGACTGGTCCGATCCACGCGTCCGTCCCTTCCCGGTGCACTGGAGAGCACCAAGAGCTATATTTCCACCGGCGCAGGCCCGCGTGCGGGGCAGTACCTGGTGCTGGCGGCCAAGGCCCGGGCGATTCTGGAAGGCCGGATTCACGTGAGCTGCAACGACATCCGCCGCGCGGCCGTGCCCGTGCTCCGGCACCGTATCCTGACCAACTTCACGGCCGACTCCGAAGGCAAGACCCCGCTCTCGCTGGTCGAAGAACTGATCAAGCAGGTCCCGGAACCGTCCGAAAAAGATTACGCCGCAAGCGCCTGATTTTGGGTTAAGCGGCGGAGCCGGATTCCCGCTTCATCCAGAAGGGCGTGATGATGAACCAAACCACGCTCGCCAGGAGCGTAAGGGTTTTGGTTGTGCCGAGCTCGATGTGGCCGGCCAAATACAGGCACGCGGGCAACACGGTCAGGAACAGGGCGATCCACGATACGGATTGTAGCACAGTACGTTTCATCAGGAATCCTTTCTGGCTTGAGATCGTTGATAGAAGTAACTCAGCACGATAAACAGGATGGCCGCCATAAACCAGCCCGGCAGCGAAACGAAGAAAATCTCAATGCCGCCCGAGCGGACCAGCAGGACACAGACCACGACGGTCAGCGCCCAAGTGGAAAAAGCGGCCCAGTTAAAACGCGCACCGATCTTTTCGGCGATGAAGCTCTGCAAGCCCAAGCGGGGCAACACCCAAAAATCGACCACAATGATTGCACCGATCGGCATCAGAATCATCCCGTAGATCGCCACGAACTCCAATAAGCGCATGGACACGCCCGGGAACATGGCGACCACGGTCGTCAACAGCCCCGTGAACAGCGTGATTTTAAACCGCGACGCCTTGGGGACGATGGCCTGAAACGCCAAGCCTGAACGGTAAATGGTCGGATTGGCCGTTGTCCAACCCGCAATAATGACCAACAACAAGCCCGCCACCCCGGCGGCCTGATGGGCAAGGGGACCCGGTAACGGTGCCGGTAACTCGCCTGCGGCGACGGCCGCCGAAATCGCGGCCTCGCTGGTGAGTCCGCCTTGATGCAGTTGATAGGCAAAGAGCATGGACGCGGTCAGCCACGCCATGAAGTGGCCCAAGTACATCCCCGCACCCGAAGCCACCGCATACCAGCTCTTCTTGGCATAGCGCAGGATCGACAGGTCGGACATCCCGACGTGCATCGCCATATTCGCAAACCACGCAAAGAAGATCACGTGCCAGATCGAAAACTGCAATTGACCGGGCACTTCGTAGCCCGGCCAGATGGTGGTTTGGGCCAGGCCCCACACATCGCCTAGCGAAGACACCTCCGCCCCCGTTCCATCAATGAACCAGCGCAGGGAGACCAACCCGAAGACCAGAAACATGATGACCATCCACGGGGCCGCAATATTGGCGAACCACGCCACGTAGCGGTAGCCGTAGGCCGCCACCACCGCAATCACGACGCCTACACCCGCCACGCCCAGCACCCAGCCCACGCTGTTGGGATACCAGTCACCAAGGCCCGGCATGGGGAAACCGAACCAGACCCCGACCGCAGTGGCGGAAACGGTAATCATCGCACCGGCTAGGAAACAGAAGGCTACCCCATTGGCCAGGTTGTAGATGACGACAAAATTCCGTCCCCCTATTTTTTCCAGTTGGTAATACAAGGTCATCCGCCCGCGCGTGGCGATGGGGGCCGTCAGAAACACCCAGCTCAAGACCGCGAACAGGTTGCCGATCAAGAGCCCGAACACCACGTCAAACGCGCTCACGCCAGCCAGGATGAACAAGGGACCGATCATCAGCTCGGTGCCGGCGGTGTGTTCACCTGCATACATGCCAATGAAGTTTTTAAAGCCCAGACGCGAACGTTCAGGCACAGGCTCGCGCTCAAATTCCTCCGCTGGTGCGGGCACGGCTTCCGCTATTTCGTGGAGCGTATCGGCATCACTCATAAACAAACCTCTGGGTAGTCAACTTAAGTTAGACGTGCATCGCCAATCCGCGTTCCCGGCCATGACCACCATCGTGCGTGGTCGGCGTAACGCGAACGGCTGAACGGAACCGTGCAACAGGTGCCGTTAGCGGTCAACGAAAAAAGTTAGCCATACATGTTCAGTACTTCGGAGCGGTTGAGGGTTTTGAATAGCGCGGGGCTGCGGGCCGGATGGAAGGGCAGCACATCGGAGTAACCCGGCACGATCACCTGCGCCACGGGGAAACCGATAGCGGGGTCGGTATAATCCACGACCAGGCACTCTTTTTCCAACCGCTCACAAATGCGGACCGCATGGCGGATATCGTCCAAGCTGTCGGTATAACAGGGGCCGGGCTCGAACGCGACGACCGGTCCGGCACGCAGATATTCCGTTTCCGCGTACGGCACCATGCCGAACATGAACGCGGACAGGAAATTGTCTTCATGGCCGTCCGTCACGGGTAACGCACGGAAATCGGCACGCAACACCCGCTCTTGTTCGGCGGGCGAGCCGTCGATGAATTCGTCCGCTCTGCGACCCTGACAGTATTCCGTGAAGATGCGGGTCAACGCTTCGATCTTGTTGAAGGATGAACCCACCTTGAAGAAGTGGTGGAACTGCACGTCCTGCGGAATATTCGGGTCATGGAAGTAGGCGCCGATGCACGGCAGCACGCCATCAAAGGAAAGGTCTTTCAGGATAATTTCAATACCTTTGTCCCGAATGAAGGCCATCATCTCGCAGACGACGGGATCGTCAATGGTGGCGGAGTCAATGGTCGGCATAACCAGACGGTGACGCAGCACGGATATATGGGCGCGCCGCTCGAATACTTCCAGGATACCATGTTCGATGGCTTCTTCGATGGTGTTGCCCGCCGCCTTCCCGTTCGGTCCGCAAATTTGCCGGATATATTCGATGGGCACCTTCAGCGTGGTTTCGCGCGCGAGCGAGTAGGCGTCTACCCAATGCCGGGCGGCATCGCGGCGTTTGATTTGTTCCAGTACCGGTGGCGTGGCGGTGGCGATATGGGACAGCAAATCTTCGATCGGCAGCAACGGGGTATCGTGCCAATCATCTTGAAACGCGGTCGTGTAGCCGGGCAAACGCTCTGTGTCCAGGCAAGCCAGCCATTCGGCGGCTTCCGCCAAGGCGCCCGCCCTGCTCGGCAAGGCGGCAATACCTTTACCCATGGCGCGGAATTGCGTTTCGTCGATGAATAAACCAGCCCAGTACAGATAAGGACCAACCACTTCCTCGTGTATCCAGTAGTCGTGCGGGCGGAGTATTTCCTCCAGGCGCTGAATAGTGGTGGCCGGATCAACACTGCGTCCGTACGCTAGCTTGGGACAGGGGTTCAGTTTCATGTGTTCGATCCTACTTGCACGCATTGAGCTGCGTGTGAATTTCCAACGCCGCCAGTCGGCCTTCCTCTATACACTGGGCCACGGACGCGCCGCCATTGATCACAGCGCCAGCGGCATAGACCCCAGCCTGCGAGGTGGCATACGAACCGGGCGCCGCTGTAGCTAGCAAACCTGTATCCGTAAAAGCGATCCCTGACAATACGTCTTTCAGCGTGGCCGCCACCTGCAATCCTTGCGCTTCGATGATGGTATCGGCTGACAGCACACCATCGCCACCGCACTGCTGCTCGCGTCTAACGCGCAGACCCGCCACGCGACCGCTCTCATCGAAGCAATAGCCCAAGGGCTCGGTATGCGTCAATAACTCGATGCCCGGCTGATCCAGCCAGGACGGGGACATACACCAAAGCATGGCATCGCGCGGACCCGGATAGACGACATACAACGGATTTGCTCCCGCGTCGCGCAGTTGCACCGCGCAATCCGTGGCGGCATCGCCACCACTCAACAACACCGCGCGCCGGGGCGGCGGATCAAGGGGGCCGTGCTGTTTGAGGTGTCGCAAAAAAGAGACGCCGCTCCAAATCCCGGCACCGGTGCCCAGCGATGGTTCATCCCAAAGGCCGGTGGCCAACAGCACGGCGTCGAATTCAGCACATAAGCGCTGAAATTGCGGTGCGGATTGCAAGGGTGATTCCAATTTGATCACCAGCCTCTCCCTTTGCAATGCGGTTTCGAAGAGCGCATCGATAATCGCGCGGGCCCCCGTAAAGCGGAAAGCCGGTATGGCCTGTTCCGGCATGCCGCCCAGCTGGGTATGGGCTTCAAACAATGTAACGGCATGTCCCTGTTCAAGCAGCTCCGCAGTAGCCGCTATACCGCAAGGGCCACCACCGATGACGGCCATGCGGCGACCGCTAGGCCGGTCCGGTAGTCGCAAGCCGGTAATACCCGCTGCGCGCGCCTGACGGGCGGCATCATAATAAAGCTGTCGCACGGCCAACGCATCTTCGTCCGGGTATTGGACATACAATGCCGGCGGCGTCAATTGAGCGCTCCACTCATCCAAATGCCGGCCGGTATGGACCAGGCACCGCACCGGACTGCGCTGCTTGCGCAGGGCGCTGCACGCGCCGCACTGTATACAACAACGTCGCGCTACCAGCTCTCCGTTCGCTAACAAATCGGCGGGCGCGTGCGGATACGCTAAAGCAAAGCGCCCGAGGCCGACTAGGTCCAATGTCTGCTCCTCCAACAAACCGGCGGCAACCCAAGGCATGTACTGCCGTAACCACGAAAACCCTTCGCTCAGCACCGTCACGTTAGGTGCCGCCTGCTTGATGGCGCGGCAAAACGTCATGCGCCGGGCCAGCACGGTCAAAGGATGCTCATGCGGGTATGCATCGGACGCCAGTGGTTGCCGGGGATCACCGCGCAACGCCGGATGATGGGTGGTTACTTCCACCAGCGTGATACCGCAATCCACCCATCGGGACACCAATGCTTCAACCGACCCCGTATCCACGTGCCGGTATTGATTGGCCTCGGTACCAAATCCGCCAGGCATTGCGTCGTAGGCGCAAAAGCGCACCCCCAGCGTGGATATGCCGGAGGAACGCAGCGCGTCCATGATCTGTTCCAAACAACGCACCTGCCGCTCATCCACCATGCTGCCATTACTGGCATTGAGCATGATGACATCAATACCCGCCTCCGCCGCACACACTGCGGTTTCGAGCCAGTCATCGCATGTCGTTGCAGACGATGCACCATCTCCGTCGGCCACCGTCTCCACTTGGAGACACAAGCGCGCGCCAGCAGCTTGCGTTTGCTGCACCCATTCACGCCAGGTGTCCATTTGCGAGCGGTCCATATAGGGTTGCCGTTCAGCGGGACGGACGGCAAACGGCTCGGTACGGATCATCCCGTGCCCCCCTTCGACCCAACGCCGGTACCGTGTTCGAGTGGCCTCGGACAAAGTGCCGGTGGCGTTGTGGTCGAGACTGGGCCCGGCCATCGCGACCATGCGATTGGATATCCCGCCTGCTCCACCAGGCAGCTCCGAGCCTAAAGGGGTCACCGTTGCGGCGACTGGTAATGAAAGGCCTAGACGGCTGATTTCCGCCCTCAACATGTCGATGCCGTCCAAGTAGAATTGCTGATCGGCAGGCACCTGGATCATGGCGCTTTTCCCGGGGGCCAGCCCAAGGCGACGAGGTAGAGCGAAAACTCATGTTCCCCGTCCACGCCCATGAGTTGATCGAGGGTCGGTTGATGGTAGGCCGCCACGGGACAGGCGTTCAACCCGCTGGCTTGCGCGGCCAGCAACAGATTCTGCGCCGCATGGCCCGTCTCATAGGCGATCATGCGGTGCGCAATCGGGCCGTACCGCCATTCGGTCCGTGCGGGCACGGCTGTAAAGACAATGACCGCGGCGGCATCATAAATGAACTGCTCGCCGAAACAGGCCCGGGCCAAGGCCGCCCGCAAGGCCTCATCGAGACTGATCTCGACCAGTTCATGGGCGGACACATCGTAATGGTACAAGCCCGGTTGCAGTTCATCGACCGATTGCACGAACACATACGTCTCCAGCGGATAACGCGCCCCGGCGGAGGGCGCGGCGCGCAAGGGCACGGACGTGTCGTCCGGGTCGCCTGCATATCCCGTGACGCCTTGGGTCTGCCATAAAAGAAAACTCATCGTTTCCAGCGACACGGGCTGCGAATCGAAGGACCGTCTACTACGCCGCTCGGATATAGCTTGCGCCAATGAGGTGGTGGGCGGATCAAGCTTGTCGGGTGGGATCAAGGCATGACGGACGGCATCGTCCGGGATCGACCGTGGCGGCGGAGGCGGCAGGCCGCGGGCTTGCTTGGTATCCATGCGCCAATCGCCGTCCACCCCTTTAAGAAAAGCGCGCAATTGCGCAGGCGTCATGTCCTGTAGCGACACGAGGTCTTCGCCAGCAGCTGTCGTGATGCCGACACTTACCCACAGGGCCGCGCCCGCCAGCCCCTTCAACAAACCGGATCGGATCATCAGAACGTCTCGTTGAGCATTTTGTAATACTCCGCCACTTGCGCCCGGAAAGTGGACGGCGCGAGGTCGGTCCCCGCCTGCATGGCATCCTGTAGCACCTGCGGGATGGCGTCCACGTCAATCGCACCGGCGGTTCCCGCCGCCAATTGGGCGCGTGCGCGGCGTAGTTCAGCGACGGCGGCCTGCTGGTGCTCGTGCAATTGTTGAATGTCGCCGCGGGCAATGGCGTCGTCGATTTGACGAATATGATGCGCCGCCAACCGCAGCGAACCGACGCGGACATTCTGCATGGAGGCCTGCGCGTAAATATCGTCGGCGTGCCGGGCCAACAACGCCTGCATGCCTTCCGCCGAGCCGGCTTCGGTCGAGTCCATGCGCCGAACACCACCCGTCATTCCTAAATCGTCCGCCGCGCCGGACCCCAGCTTGCCGCCACCTGTAGCTGCGGTTTGCGCCTCGCCATCCGCCTGCACCATACCATCTTGAGTGGGATCTTCCGTGCGGCGTTCCTGAATGTTTTCGTCGCCCTCTTGAATCGTGCCCGACGAGGCACTGGTTTCACCTACCGCCATGCCCTCGCGCCCGATGGTGGAACGCCCATCTTGCTCCATGTGGTCCGGGCGCTCATTGCCGGCATCGCCAAGACCGGCAAAACTGGAGTACTCGCCTTCCGCCGTCTCGTGACCAATTTCGGCTGGTACAGCTTCAAACACTTCGTCCTCCTCATCCGGGCCGGTCGGCTCAAGATGGTCGTGTTCCGGCAACTCGCCATCATCCTCGAAGTGATCATGCTCATTCCACATCGCGGCCATCGTCGTAGCCGCGTTACGCGCCTCCTCCTCGAGTTCCTCAGACATGTCCAGCAGGTCGCTAATCAGCGATTCTACTTCGGCATTCAGCGTTTCCAGGGTAATCCCGTCTTCAGGCATTTCCTCGCGATCGATGGTTTCGGTCAGTGTCGCTACGTTTTTGGGGGCGTCCGGCAACCATTTCTCGATCATTTCCACTTGATCTTCAACCACTTCCAACGCCGCGATAAACTCCTCGTTCTTGGTGAACAACCACTCCACAGCCTCTTCAGCACCCCAGTTTTCGCTGCCCTCTTGCTGTTCAATTTCCTCATAAATACTGAAGACCTCTTCGACGAACTCGTTACCGACGTTGAGATCGGAAAAGACATGCAGATCTACCGGGATCGTCAGCAAACTGTCTCTGTTGCGACGGGCAATTTCGGCGAAATCTTCAAGCAAATCATTCTCCAGGCCTTCGCCGGCATCGCGCGCGCCGCGTATTGCGTCCATGGTTTCCTTGATATCGGCATGCATGTCCATCAACCGCTCCGTGGTCGTTTGCACGCTTGTCAACGCCTCACGCTGGGCTGCATGCCGATCCTCCTCACGCTGCACCCGCACCTGGTCGAGCATAGCCTGCAGGTGTTCCAAGTGGCCTTGTGCGCGGCGGCCCAGGGTCAGCGCCTCGTCAAGTGCGGCGGACTCCAATCGATCAGCGTTCAGGAACATGTCCTCGCGAATGCGACGGTTACGCGCTTCCTGAACCACTTCGGCCAACAATTCGGCGTAGGCCGAATCACTAACGCCGTCCGCCTCCCGACTACCGGCGCGCTTGAACGCGACCAGCTCCTCGGCCACATCCTCCTGCGCTTCCACCAATAGTCCGTCGGGTTGGCTATTACGCGCCTGGTGCTCGCCGGTGCGGTCAACGATACGCGTCTGTTCCCGCACCATCGCTTCCAACATCTTGGCCAAGCCGTCCAATTGCCGGTCCTGCCGCGACTCGGAAGCGGTCATGTCGGCCACTTCCAACCGGCGCAGGATACGCTCCTGCACGCTCACAGCCTCCCGCACAGCGGACGACGCAGGCGTCGGGGTTTCGGCTACCCGGGTCAGGGCGTCAACCGCCAGCACCATTTCGTTGGCGTACAACCGCGCCACGTCTTCAGCGCGTCCGCCCAGTGGCCGGGCCGGATTGCGCAGCAGATCGCGCGTCAACCGCCGGATTTCCTGCTGGCGTTCGGCGTTGTGGCCCCACGCTGCATCGACATCCGTCTGTTCCCGCAGTGCCCGGCTACTTTCCAGATTGGCCCGCTGCTGTTCGATAACTTGCTGCAAGGTGTTACGCGCCTCGTCCTCCCGGCGGGACTGGGTGTCAACCGGATGCTCCGCGACCTCGGCCGGCGGATTGAACACAATCGGCGGCGTACGGGTTACCTGCGGTTCATCGGGAGCGTTATCAACCGCCACAATGCGGTAGGCCCGCATACGACCGGCATGGCCCGGCTCGCCGCGCCAGACTGCGTCCTTGGAGCGCTCCCGCTCCATTGCCCACGACTGCACGCGCTCGCCCGGCTCGTCCGGTGCCTGATCGTCCGCCACCTGCTCGATATACACTTCCTTCAATCCATAATCGTCACGCACATGAAACGCAATGCGCGGCGCCTCGCCCGTCGGCAACCGGGCGCGACCCTCCGGCGACAAGACCTCAATCACCGGCGGCCGATCCGGAATCAGGTGGTAGGCCACCGATTCGCGTACGGCCTGATCGAATGCATCCACCGCGTCCAACTGCACCGCACCGCTGTCCGTAATCGTAACCGTGCCCCGCCAGCGACGGGCGGTCTCGTCGATCGGCTCCATGGCCACCGGCTCGCTACCGGGCGTGCTCAGGGTCACCCGTTCCAGCGGGCCGAGCGATGCCGCCTCAATCCGCACGCGTGAGCCGTCCGGGATTTCAGGCGTGGCCGCATCCAAAACATCCAGCCGCTGTGGCTCGCGCCGGGTATAGGCGGGCGGTTCCACCTCCCAGCGCAGCGCCGTAAAGGCTGGCGGCGGTAGCGGCGTGATGGTGAACCAATCTGAAGCCGGTGCGTCGCCAGCGCGGAAACGATAGCGGAAACGCGTGTTGGCCCGCGGTACCCGATGCGAAAACGTCTCCTGACCGTCGCCTTGCAAGCGACCGATCTCGTACGTGGTGCGGCGGGCATCATCCGCATCCACATCCACGCGCACGGTGTGGCCCGACGCGCCCCGCACCGTAACCCGCAAGGTCGCCACATCGCCCTGCGGCACG
>PWVE01000103.1 GCA_003562335.1 PVC group bacterium | reverse complement strand
CAATTAATTTCAAATATCTTTGGCTAGAATTTAATGCGAAATATTTTCCTGCAGATTCTTCGCAAGTTTCACAAATCTGAAAACATGAAGACAGATCCCTCTATAACGGTTGAGGCGAGGATGCGACTGGTGGCCGAGCGTAGGCGCGCGGCCCAGGATATGGGGCTCGGGAAGTGACGGGGCCGGAGTCTGCCTTGCAGCGGTTTGGCCTTTCCTTGTCTCAAGGGTCTGATAGCCTTTACAAATGAGTGGGTGTATGAAAATAGTCGTTATAGGCTGTAACGGAATGCTGGGACAGGACTTGGTTTCTGCTGCAGAAGGGGCGGGTTTTACCGTTTGCGGGTTCGACTTGCCGTTGGTTGATCTTACCCGCCCGCCCACGCTGGAAGCACACCTGGAGGATGCCGATTGGTGGATAAACTGCGCGGCATATACGCGGGTGGATGATGCGGAACAGGCGGAACGCGAGGCGTATGCCGTCAATAGCGAAGGCGTCCGCGCCTTGGCCCGGCTGGCGCACCGGCGTCGTGTTCCGCTCTTGCACATCAGCACCGACTACGTTTTTGACGGGCGTTCCGATGAACCGTACGGGGAAGCGCATACGCCGAATCCCTTGAACGTGTACGGCGCCAGTAAATGGGCCGGCGAACAGGCGCTGCAAGCGGTCGGCGGGACCTATGCCGTCGTGCGGACCCAATCGTTGTTTGGTCATCATGGCCCGAACTTTGTGCGCGCTATTCTGGGCAAGGTGCAGGCAGGCGATGCGCCGTTGCGGGTGGTGAATGATCAAGTCTCGGCACCTACGTACACAGCGCATTTGGCCGCAGGCTTATGTCGCTTGTTGCTGCTAAATCCGCGCGGCACGTTTCATCTTACAGCGGCGGGGGCCTGTTCCTGGTATGATTTTGCACGGGCGATTGTGGCGGCCGTGCGACCGGAGTTTCCCGTGGAGCCGATGACCTCCGCCGGGCTGCAGCGGCCGGCGCCACGGCCGGCGCATGCGATCCTGTGCAACGATCGTTATGCGGAATGGACCGGGCACGCCTTGCCGTCCTGGCAGGAGGGGTTGGCGGCTTATTTGCAGCAAGAGGGGGACAGCACGTAGCCTGGCGTGTGCCGGATGCTACTGCCGACGGCTGGGCGGGGGGGTGACGTACCGGCCGGGGTAAGAGGATTAACGGTATGTGGCGGTGTTTCAAAAGGGGGGACAAGGCGAATGTTGGATGTTGAGCAATGTAAATTGGCGGGCGTGTATTTGATTAGGCCGCGCATATTTCAAGATGAGCGCGGCCATTTCAAAGAGACCTATCATCGTGACAAGTACCGGGAAATAGGTATTGAAGGGCCTTTCGTACAGGATAACGTTTCCTGGTCAAAGCGGCATGTCCTACGCGGCTTGCACTATCAACGACACTATCCACAGGGCAAGTTGGTACAGGTCTTGGTGGGCCGGGTATTCGACGTGGTCGTTGATCTGCGACCCGAGTCCCCGACTTGCGGGCAATGGACGGGACACGAATTATCCGCTGACAACCATCATCAACTTTACCTACCCCCCGGCCTAGCACACGGCTTTGTCGTGTTAAGCGCAGAAGCGGCCTTCCATTACAAGTGCACGGACCTTTATCGACCAGACGATGAAGCGGGTATAGTGTGGAACGACCCGGACTTGGCCATCGCCTGGCCGGTCAGTGCGCCCATCCTGTCACCGAAAGACGCCCGTCTGCCGTGTTGGGCCGAGGCCGAGGGCGACCGTAAGTAACTGTGATGACAGCGCGACTGGCACGACCCGATATCACGGTAATCACGCCGAACCGCAATGGCGCACGCTTCCTGGAAAAATGCGTGCAGAGCGTGATCGATCAGCGCAGGGACGGTGTTCGGCTCGAATACTTGGTCCTCGATGCGGGCAGTACGGACGATTCCTTGAAACTGCTGGAGTGCTATGCCGACGATGTCGACAGCTTGGTGAGCGAGCCGGATGACGGACCGGCTGACGCCATCAACAAAGGACTGCGGCGGGCGACCGGCGAGATAGTGGCCTGGCTGAATGCGGACGACGCCTATTACCCCGGAGCACTGCGCCGCGTGTTGGATGCATTTGCCGGCCGCCCGGACAAGGCGTTGGGTTTTGGCCGCTGCGTTATTGTCGACGAAGCGGATGCCGAAATTCGACGGGGCATCACCCGGTTCAAGGAATGTTTCTTCCCCATCTCTTCGTACTTTACGATTCAAAGCATCAACTACATTTCGCAACCCGCCATGTTCTTTCGCCGCTCCGCTATGGAGCAGGCCGGGTTATTGCGGGAGGATCTTAAGGCGGCTTGGGATTATGATTTCATTCTGCGACTCTGGAGAGAGGGTGGCGGATTTCATATTCCCGGTCCCGCGTTATCAGCTTTCCGCTGGCATGCGGGTTCGATAAGCGGTCAACATTTCCGCCAGCAGTTCAGGGAGGAATACGAGGTCGCCGTGGCGGATGCGGGCCGGTGGTCGCCCCAGGCACTGCTGCATTGGTGTGTACGTTGGGGCATTGTTGGGTCGTACACACTGATGACCCGGTTCAGGGGCGGCCATCGTGCCCACCCGCGCACGGACTCGCTATAGCAGCGACCTGCCGATGGGGCCGGACGGATTTGGCCCATGACTTGCAAGCAGCGGGTCCATCGCGATGGGTGGGGCGAAGCGTCCTCGCTGAGCCGCCGAGCTTGCGTTCGATACGTTGGCGCATGACCGGTCGCCCGCGGGCGGTGCCACGCTGGAGGAGCGACGCCCCGCGTTCACGTGGTCGGCCGTGGCCGGTGCCACTTGGTACCGAATCTGGATTAACCGGAATGGTAGCACCTACCATACGCAGTGGATTCAGCCCACGGATTCCTCCCCATTCTGGCGCCCGGGAACGAATGGACTGCCCGGCGGGGCTTATCAGTGGTGGGTGCAACCGTGGGGACCGGGGCTGGGGTATGGGGCCTGGTCCCCGGCGGCATCGTTTACCGTCCCCGCCCGCTCACCGGGTGTCATTACCCTGATCCGTCCGTCCGGATCTGCACCAGGTCAGCACGACTTTGCCTGGCAAGGTGATGCCGATGCAACCTGGTATCGATTGTGGATACAGCGGGACGGGGGGGCGGCGGTTCACGACCAGTGGTACGCGGCAACCGGTGACGGGGAAATAGTGGTGTCCGCGCAATTGGCGCCCGGCGCCTATGCCTGGTGGCTGCAGCCTTGGGGACCGGATGGGTCTGGCCCCTGGTCGGGCCCCATGTCCTTCAGTCGGTAGGTCGCTTTTAACCGACCCGTTTCATTAATCGCCCATGGGCAAAAAGGTAGGGCGAAGCGTCTCGCTGAGCCGCCGAGTTTGCATAGACTTTGGTCCGGGCAAGCACGGAACTTTGGCCTGCGCTCGCTCCCCGGCTCACCCGGAGGGTTCGCCCTACCAACCCCATCTATCCCGCGATGGGTAGGGCGAAGCCTCTGGCTGAGCCGCGCGGGTGAACTGGCGCTTGCAAGAAGCCATTGCAAAGACCCCGGGTCTGCCCAATGTCCAATCAGCTACCGCATCAACCCCGGGCTCATCGGGAGAGGGGTTGCCCGATTCATAGGGGATGATTCAAAGGCGTATCCTTCCACCCTCGTCTCCGACTGCTGCGTGGCGGGCCGCTATCGTGGCAAGCTGGGTGCGCCGTAGAGGGCTAAACGAGAATGGCTGACTCTGAAAGAGTTCCATAGTGGTGCGTTGCGTGGCGCGTGGCCCGTTCTTGCCCGTTAACCAACTCTTGCCTGTTCCTTCCCCGGCTCGCAACAACCCGCATGAAGGGCAAATATTGGTTTGTGATTCATTCCTGATTGTGGTAAAAGGTGCCT
>PWVE01000188.1 GCA_003562335.1 PVC group bacterium | reverse complement strand
CCCTTCATACTCAATAACAGCCTCCACACACGCTCCCCCGAAGCACATACTCCATCAATTTCTTACAGCGCAATCGGCTCGGGCGAACGACAGGGCAAAGGCCGAATGACGAAACACCCAAACACCTAACGCAGATTTCATCCGCAACCGAAACTGTAGCCGCCCACGTTGGGGGCGGCTGCCGGGCCCAGCGTGCCCGGCTACAGTCATACGCGCCTTTTTGTATCATCTTTTTCCGTAAGTCTTTAAAACCCGAGAGGATCATTCAACTGCCAACAAGGAACATCCTGTCCGGCGCAGGGCAAACGCATCTAAATCTTATGCGTTTGCCCGCAAAGACCGAATGACGAAAACCCAAATATCCAAGGAAATCCGAATTTCGAACCCCGAAATACCTGTCATCTACCGCTTACTTGATGACCGCCCTGACCATCCATGGATCCCCGCATTCACGCATAGTGCGGCTTGCCTATTCGAACTTCGGGCTTCTTTCGGACTTGGGTGTTTGGGTATTTCGTCATTTATCACCATAATTTAGATGCGTCTGCCCTGCTGCCCTGCTGTCCCGCTCTTGACGCACACCACCTGTTTTGCCACCCTCGCAGCATGAAAACGACATACTCAACCACCCCGGAACAGCGAATGCGGCCCCGCACCGGCAACCGCCCCAAAAACCATTGCGTATCGGGTGAGGCTGCTCTTTCAAAATCTGTGCTCATCAGCCCATTCTTATCCGCACTGGCGCTGCTGAGCCTCGCCGTTTGCGTATTAGGCGTTGCGGAAACGGCGGTTGCCGGGGCGGCAGTGCCCGCATTTTCCGTGGCTCGTTGGATCGCGCCGCCGGAGGGAACCTTCACCAACGGGCCGTTGCCGCTGATCCGCAAGGATTTCACCGTGGATGAAGCCCCTCGCAAGGCAACGCTGCGGGTGATCGGCCTCGGGGATTACGATCCGCGCGTCAACGGCACGCGTCTGGCCGAAACTGGCATGAACCAACCATGGTCGCAATACGAAGAAACGCTGTACTACCGTGATTACGACATCACCGAATTGGTGCAACCCGGTGAAAATGCGGTGGGTATTATGCTTTTCAATTCGTTCTGGGACAACCACGCGCCCGGCGACGACCGCTATTACAAGATCGGCCCCCAGCGCACGGCGGAGGAACCCCTGCTGCTGATCGCTGAAATCATCCTCGAATCCAAGGATGGTACCATCCAGCGCATCGGCAGTGACGAAAGCTGGCGGATCACCCCGGGCCCGATTGTGTTCTCGCATATTTTTGCCGGGGAGGACTACGATGCGCGCCGTGAACTACCAGGTTGGGACGCACCGGGTTTCGACGATAGCGCCTGGTCGACCGTACGTGTTGCCGAGGCACCTGCCTCGGAATTGCTCCCGCAGCACTGGCCTCCCATTGCTGAGATCAAACGTTATCAGCCTGCGGTTATTGATGTTGAGCGCGGGGTGGACGCGGTTTTCGAATTTCCCCAGAACACCGCCGCACAGGTGCATACACGGATTACCGGTGGTGAGCCCGGCAGCGTGATTCGGTTCAAGGGGGGCGAGCATGTGAAGGATGGTCGCCTGCATGGCCATTATATCGTCTGGTGGGAAGTAACGACCGACGGCAACCCGATCGATCACCGGTGGCTCTCCTTCTACCTGGGTATGCAATTTGTGGAGGTTACCGGTGCCGCGCCTGCGGGTCATCCGAACCCGCAGGGACTACCGGTGCTCGAGTCCATGGAATTGGTACAGGTTCGCACCGGAATGGATGAGGTCGGCAGCTTCACCAGTTCCAGCGAGGTTTACAATGGCACGCACCATATCATCGATCAGGCCATGCAAGCCAACGCCCACCATGTCATGACCGACTGCCCACACCGCGAAAAGCTTGGTTGGCTCGAACAAACCTACCTGATGGCCCGCAGTTTCCAGTACCGCTACGATACGGCGGCCTGGTTCAATAAGATCCTGCGCGATATTCGCGACGCGCAGCTACCCTCCGGCCGGGTGCTGACCGTTGCGCCCAGTTATCCCACCTTTCGAGAGGGATTTCATTACACCGTCGAATGGGGGGCCGCCGCCGTAATTTTGCCGTGGCGGCAGTATGAATGGACCGGCGATTTGCACGTGTTGCGGGATAATCTCGATATGATGCGGCAGTTCACCGCTGATGTCGGTAACGAGGCGCGTGATGGTCTGGCCCCGGCCGGGCTCGGCGATTGGTATGACTACGGCCACGGAAACCCACCCGGCCCTTCGCACTTCACCCCGCAAAACCTGTCCGCCACAGCCACCTGGGCGTTATGCGCCCGCATCCTGGAAAAGACCACCGCCGCTTTAGGCCTGCATGCAGAGTCGGCGGAATATCGTGCCTTACACGCCCAAATCGCGGCTGATTTCCAACGGCATTTCCGCAATCCAGAGACGGGTAAAATCCAACATAACGGCAGCCCGCAAGCCGGCACCGCCATGGCGCTGTACGCCGACCTCGTGCCCGAGGAGGACCGCGCCATGCTGGTGGAGGAGATTATTGCCGATCTTGAAGCGCGTGATGGGCAGCAGACGCCTGGTGACATTGGACATGTCTACTTTATCCGCATTCTTGCCGCAGCCGGGCACTCCGACATCTTGCACCGGGTATACGCGCGCGAGGGTACCGGCAGTTATGGCGGTATTCTGGCCAAAGGGCTTACCGCGATGCCGGAAACCTGGGATGCGATCATGGACGGACGCCAATCCCTGAACCACTGCATGTTGGGTCACGTGATGGAATGGTTTTATGGCTACGTCGCTGGCATTCGCCAGGCACCCGGCAGCATCGGTTGGAAGGAAGTGCTCATCGCGCCGAATCCGGGCGATCTCACCCATGCAGAGGCGGAAGTAATGACGCCCTCCGGCAAAATCACCAGCCGTTGGAAGCGGGAAGACGGACGCTTTACCTTGCATACGGAAATTCCCGCAGGCGTCAGTGCCACCGCCATCCTTCCATCCGGCCAACAGCGCACACTTTCCCCCGGAACCCACAGGATTGTTGATCCGATTTCAGCGAACGAGGCCCCTCATCAATAACCGCCTTAAAACCATTTCCTAGCATCCGGTTTCGGGTGATATTGCGGACCGTGAACGGGATCTGCGTAAAAACCTGGAATATACCGAAAAAACCATTGCCACCTTATAGACACAGAACATGACCACCTTGAATCAGCAAGTAAGGGCATTTTTTATGAGACATATCCCCCGCGCAGACCGGAAACCGATTTGGCGGAGCATGAGCGCGGCATTACTTTTGGTGGCTGCGCACGTGAC
Source organism: PVC group bacterium (assembly GCA_003562335.1). GTDB lineage: Bacteria > Verrucomicrobiota > Kiritimatiellia > SLAD01 > SLAD01 > SLLF01. The sequence continues at coordinate 11,040 of PWVE01000188.1, read as the reverse complement.
CGTTGGGGCCGAGACACTGGACCTGCACGAGGTTTATCAGACATAGGGTCAGGGGCAGTGACGGGGAAACGGTGCGCAACCCGCGCGGTCCCGCCACCAGTTGGGACCCCGCCGAGCCAGGCACGCAGAAGCGGTCGCAACGGGGCGGATCGTTCCTCTGCACCTACCGCTATTGCACACGCTACATGGTGGGCACCCGGGGTAAGGGCGAGATATCCAGCGCCGGCAATCACACCGGCTTCCGCTGCGTGCAGGACCCGTAAGGGGGAGGCCTAGGGCAGGTCGGCCCACACCGCGCCACTCTTACCCGCCACTCTCAACCGGACACCCTTAAACGAACCACTTCATCGACAATCCTTTATCCAACAGGGCGCTATCGGGTTCTGTTCATTTCCGCCCCGACGTCTTGCAGGTAATTCATCATCAATTGGTACAGTGCATCCACCTTTTCCGGTTTTTGATCTGCAAGATTGCTGGATTCATTGATGTCGTTTGCTAAATCGAAGAGGAGAATTCTTTCATTGCCCACATCACCTACGCGGAAAAGTTTATAATCGCCTTGGCGCAGCGCTGATTGTGATGCGCGCCGCACAGCTTGATGCCAAATGAGAAAGGGGATATTGCGTTCAACCTTCCCGTTACCTGCATTAAACAACACAGCGGCCATGCTCCCACCGTCAAGTGATGCGGGTAGCTCCCCTTGATAACCAGCCAGATCGGCAATGGTGGGCAGCAAATCGAGGGCCGTAACCGGCACATCGCTAGAGGTGCCCGGTTCAATATTGGGGCCCATCACAATAAACGGAACGCGAATACCGCCTTCCCATAAACTGCCCTTGCCCTCCCTCAAGGGATAGTTGAGATTTCGAATGTCAGGATCGGCCAACCAAGCTCGTCCGCCGTTGTCCGACGTGAAAAATATATAGGTGTTGTCACTAATGCCTAATTCGTCAACGGCTTCCAGAAGTTGACCGATGCTGGTATCAAGATCACGCAGCATGGCCGCAAATCCTGGTTGATCATGTTTCGTACCCTTGGGCTTGGCCAAATATTCCCGGTAGGTCGCCAACGTGCTCTGCACATCCAGGTGGACCGCGTAATGGGATACCTGTAAAAAGAAGGGGTGGTTGTTGGCCACTTGCTCGCGCATAAACTCAATGCTGTTGTGTGTGACCGTGAACATGAGCTTAGGGTCCTTTGACTGTCTCCACGGCACTTCCCTTATATCATCACGCCACATGAAGCCGTCATGATTGGTTGTGTAGGTCTTATCATGGGCGTCGTACCCGAATTCGTTAGGCATTGGAAAGTCATAGCGCAGGTCCCATTTCCCAAAATGAGCCGCCCGGTATGAGGGATCGGCCGCTTTGACCGCTTGCGGGATCGTCAATTGTTCCCGGTATGTCTGCAGCCAGCCCGAGGTATAATCCTCGCCTCGCCGGCGTGCGCGTTCAGCGGCCATTGGAATGCCGGCAATGACTTCAGGCTGATCCTGGTGCTTGATGTGCCGGGCAGGTGACTGGCCCACCAATATGGATCGGCGTGTGGGACAGCAAAAGGGAGAAGGTGCGTATCCCTGGGTGAAACGCATGCCCTGTGCCGCCATTTGGTCCATAACCGGGGTATCATAATAATCACTTTTTGAATCTGGAAAATCCGGGTCACTCCGGTGGGATACATCTGTCCAGCCCTGATCGTCTGTCAGAATTAGAATAAAATTGGGTTTTGCCTGGTCGCCCGGTGATGACGGGGCGGTCCTGATGCCCAGCATTAGCATGCACGCCACCACCAAAACCATTTTTCGAACATGATCTCCGATATACTTTTCCATTTCTATTTCCTTCATTACCTGTTTTTGTGCGACGCGCAATTGACTGCAACGGGCCATTACACGATTACTATGCGCAGGCTACACGGTACCCATCTGGGTGCAAGCTAAATACCGGACAGCCGTCGCGTTTGAGGCAACGGGGGTTTGGGAATGTCTTGATGTTCCCGGAGGGGGGAAGTGGCAAGTGGCGAGGGGCGAGTGTCCCACTCGTTAACCGTAGTCGTCGCCCGTAGTCGTCAACCGAAATGAACAGGAAGCCGGGTGATGCGGAGTGGACAGTGAGTAGTAGCCAGTAGCCAGTGATCGGTAATCGGTGATCGGTTTTCGGTGATCGGTTTTCGGGAAGACGGGGGAGGAAGCGGAGAGGCGGCCCAAAAAGGGGTTTACGATAGCGGGCGACGATAACGGATTACGATTGGGACAAAGTAAGAGGGACTACGTGTGGGTGGACTATGTGTATAAGGACGAAGCGTCGGTAGGTTTTCGGTTGGGCTTACTCGTTGACCGTTTGCGTCGCCGCGCTCGTTATGGGGCCCCCCGGGTTTGACATCCCCTTCCGTGTGTGGAACGCTCACACGATGAACACGACACGATCAACCCCTTCGGATCAGCCAGTGGGGTCCCCGTCACCCGGGAACCGCCCTAGGCGCCATTCCTCATCAGATAACCCGAATATTGTTTTTATTCATACGGATCAGCAGCATTTCGAGGCGCTGTCGGCCTATGGCAACCCGTGGGTGGAAACCCCGCATATGGACCGGTTAGTGAAGGAAGGCCATTCCTTCATGAAGATGCATTGCATCTCGCCCATTTGCGTGCCGGCCAGAACATCATGGATGACGGGGCGAACCAGCAAGGAAACCGGGGTGCCCGTCAATAACGCCCCGCTCAACCCGGACATTCCGGATCTCGCACAGTGGCTTCGGCAGCATACCAACTACGAAACCTTTCACACGGGGAAATGGCACATAGTGAACCGTTCGGAACGGGAAAGCTTTGACCGGGTTCTGATACAGCAAGGGCCTCGCTTTGGCGAACAAACCGATCCTGATGTGGCCCGCTCCGCTGCCAACGTGATACTCAACCGGCAATCGGATCGCCCATTTTTTATGAGTGTCGGGTTAATGAATCCGCACGATTGTTGCTATACGGCCGGTGCGGCGGGTGGTTTGGGTAAATTCCAACTAGCCGATCGACTGCTGGATAAATGCCCTCCCCTGCCCGAAAGTTTTGTACCCGACCATCCTGACCATACCCGGCACACGGCGGGATGGACTGAGGATCATTGGCGTTTTTACCTTTATAGCTATTACCGCATGGTAGAAATGGTGGATGAATATGTGGGCACCATCTGCGATGCCATTCGGAAATCTGAATCGGCTGATAACACCATGATTATCCTTACTTCCGACCATGGCGACGGCCTTGGTTTTCATGGTCGACTGAGCAAGGGCTTTCTGGAAGATCAGTCATGGAGAGTCCCCGGGATTGTCGTTTTCCCCGGCAGAATACCAGCCGACGTGCGAGATCATCAGCACTTGATCTGCACACTCGATATTCCAGCAACGGTCTGCGATTATGCCGGCGCGCCTCAATTGCCCGACACCCCGCTGTCCTATAGTTGGCGGCCCATTTTGGAGGGACAAGCAGTGCCCTGGCGTGATTATGTGGTGGGCGAAACATCTACCAGTTATCTGGGCGTCTCTTTTCGTGACAACCTGGACACCAAAACGATTTTTTATGACGACGGCAACGTAGATGTCTACAACACGGCGGAAGACCCCTTGGAGATGAACAAGCTACAAGGAACCCCTGAAGGCGATTCCATCATCCAGCGGCATCGCGGGTGGTTTCGCGATTATCTGAATCATATCCAACTGTCGCCATTACCGACTTGGGATCACTTACGCCCGAATCATGTGCGGCACTATGGCGAATACCTCGCTTGGTATGAAAGGATGAGACAGGAATTGAATAATCAGGAAGACAAAAGCTGAGCCATGAAAAGACGCACCTTCATCAAAAATTCTGCTTTATTTTCAGCCTTGATATCCATGGGTCATATCCCCTGCTATGCCCGCAGGGATACAAACCGACCACGTAACATTTTTACTGAGCCACCTGCCATTGAACCGATTACGGGTATTTTGCCCGAATTTGATCCGCCCACATACCCTCCTGTAACCGCCGGTGAATGGCAGCTAAAATACAACCTCATTCGATGGCACGAGATACAAGCGAATGGGTTGCCGCTGAACATTGACGATGGCCATTTGCTGGTGCAACGGGAAGGAAGTCCAACGGCGGGCCACTACCGGATTAACAGGCGTATGGGGTTGCCGGTATGGGGATTCCGTGGTTCACAAACATGCATCCTGGAAGCCGAATTGCAGGCCCAGGGAAGCGCGGAATCACTACGAAACTGGACCGTGACAACATTTCACCATGAACCTGGACTGAATACCCCGGAACAACCCGATTCCCGCATTACCATTGAAGGAAGCTACAATGGCAGTCATGTGCGGCTCCTCAGAGAAAATGCACTACTGTCTGAATGGTCGCTCAGTGGTCCGCTGATCGCCTCTTGGGCAATCCCCGAATTGTTACTCAGCAACACTCTTGACCGATCCACACCATTTCATTTCACGATGCTGGAAGAGGGGTTCAGATTAAGAAGGAGTCAACAGCTTGTTTACGAGGGTGCCATCGAGTTTGAAACCGCCGCGGGGAAGGTAGCCTTCGATTCATGGCTGCAAACAGGAACGGGGATATTGCCCATCCACTGGATTACCGACCAACAGGCTTGCCCACAAATCATGACACACTCCGCATTAAATTGGTTGTTGAGTAATTGATGAAATGAGAGCTGCACTGGTTGTAGTGGGTTCCTGCTATTCACTGGGTGAATATGGTGTACTGTTAGCTCATGATGAATGAATTAGATTGTGATTACTTGGTGGTGGGCAGTGGTTTGGCGGGCTTGGTGGCGGCGTTGGAGTTGGCCGGTTCCGGCCAAGTGGTGCTGGCTACCAAGGGCGCGTTGATGGAAAGCAATAGCGATTGGGCGCAAGGCGGCATTTCCTGCGTGGCTCAGCCGGATGATTCGCTGGACGCCCACATCGCGGACACGCTGGCTACCGGCCATGGGCTGTGTAACGAAGCGGCCGTACGCGCCATTATCGGCCAGTCGCAAGCTGCGATCCGGGCATTGGAGGCGTGGGGCGTGCAATTTGAGCGCGACGATCAGACGGGCGCTTATCATCTTGGGCGCGAAGCCGGCCACTCGGCCCGGCGCATCCTGCATGCCGGCGATATCACCGGCCACCAGGTCATTGCCACGCTGGCCGAACAGGTTGCGCAGCACCCCGCGATTACGGTGCGTACCGACGTGATGGCCATCGATTGCGTGACCACCGGTTGGATGCAATTGCCTGGACCCAACCGCTGTGTGGGCGCTTATTTTCTCGAACGGGTGTCCGGCGAGGTGTTTGCGGTGCGCGCGCCGCACACGATCCTGGCGACGGGCGGCGCAGGCAAGGTCTACCTCTATACCAGTAATCCCGACTTGGCCACCGGCGACGGCATTGCGATGGCGTGGCGGGCGGGCTTGCCGATCAAGAACATGGAAATGGTGCAGTTTCACCCGACGTGCCTCTATCATCCTAAAGCTAAATCGTTCCTGATCAGTGAGGCGGTGCGCGGCGAAGGCGCGCGGCTGGTGGATACCAGCGGCCAGCCGTTCATGGCGCGCTACGATAAACGCGCTGAATTGGCGCCGCGCGATATTGTGGCGCGGGCCATCGACCACGAAATGAAAGTGCGCGGTGATCGTTGCGTCTTTCTCGACATCACTCATCGCTCCAAGGATTTTCTGACCAATCGCTTTCCCAACATCTATGAGGCCTGCCTGAAACTGGGCATCGACATGGCCACCGACCCGATTCCGGTGGTACCGGCCGCCCACTACCTGTGCGGCGGGGTGGAAGCGACGGTTGACGGAACGACGGCCCTGCCCGGGCTGCATATCTGCGGCGAGACCGCCTGTACCGGCATGCACGGGGCCAACCGGTTGGCGAGCAATTCCCTGCTGGAGGCACTGGTGTGCGCCCAGGCCACCGCCCGCAAGTTGGTGGCGGCCGGGCCGGTTCCGGCGACGGAACGCCCACCTGACATTCCGTCCTGGCACTCGGGCGATGCGGTGCCGAGCGATGAAGCGGTGGTGGTGGAGCATAACTGGAACGAGGTCCGTACGTGTATGTGGGATTATGTGGGGATTGTCCGCACCAATAAACGGCTGGACCGGGCACGCCGCCGTATTCAAAATTTGCGGCGCGAGATCCGGCAATATTATCTCGATTACCTGGTCACGTCCGATGTGCTCGAATTGCGTAATCTGGCCACGGTGGCGGAGCTGGTGATCCGCTGTGCGGCGCAGCGGCGCGAGAGTCGCGGCCTGCATTACACGCTGGATTACCCGGACATGAGTGCCGACCAACCGCCCGGTGACACGCAGGTGCTGGACGCGCCCGGGGATCACGTGGGCTGATCATGGCGACCGCGCAATTAATAATTAAGCTGAAGCCAATCACCATATGGGGTGGCTTGGCGGTGATGGGGTTAACCGGTCTACTGGCGGGCTGCGGTGGTGCGGGTCTGCAGACGGACGGCGCAGACAACGTGTATTATGGCGAGACCGCCCGTATTCGCAGTTTGGACCCGGCGCGGGCCGGTGACGTGGCCTCGGCCATGGCTGTCGGCAAAATCTATGAGACGCTGCTGGAATATCATTATTTAGACCGGCCGTACCGGGTGGTGCCGGCCTTGGCCGCCGCCATGCCGGACGTCTCGGAGGACGGGTTGGTGTACACGTTTCGGATTCGGCCCGGCATCTACTTTCAGGACGATCCCTGTTTTACGGCCACGGACGGACGCGGACGGGCGGTGACGGCGGAGGACTTCATTTACGCCATCAAGCGGGTAGCTGATGTGAACACCGCCTCGACCGGTTACTGGGCCTTTAATAACCGGATCGTCGGACTGGACGCGTTCCGGGAAGCCTCCACCACCGGCGACCCGGTGGACTACGACCAGGAAGTGGCTGGCCTGCAGGCCTTGGACCCGCATACGCTGCAGATCACCCTGAAACGGCCGTACCCGCAATTGCTGTGGATATTGACCATGCATTACGCGGCCGCTGTGCCGCGCGAAGCGGTGGACTACTACGGACCCGATTTCCGCCGTAACCCGGTAGGTACCGGCCCCTACGTACTGGAGGAGTGGCAACCGAATTATCGCGTTGTCTTCACGCGCAACCCCCAATGGGCGGTCACCGGCCGGGTGGAACGCTATCCGGAAACCGGCGAGCCGGACGATGAAGCCGCCGGTTTGCTGGACGATGCCGGGCAGCCGGTCCCCTTTATTGACCGCATCGTACAATACGTGGTCGGCGATCCTTCCACGCAATGGCTGATGTTTCTGCGCGGTCAATTCGAGGCATCGGGCATATCGCGCGACAACTGGGACGCCGTTTTTACCGATGACCGCGCGCTGACCCCGGAGCTGGAGGAGCTGGGCATTGAGATGACCGCGTCGCCCACGATGACGGTCTTCTATTACGCCTTCAACATGCTCGACCCCGTGGTGGGACAGGTGGACGAACCCGAACAGAACGCCCGGAACCGGGCGTTGCGCCAAGCCCTGACCTCGGCTTTCAATACCGAAGAGTGGGTTCGCTTCCATCACCATCGCGTCCGCCGCCCCACGTCCCCCATTCCGCAGGGCGTCACCGGGTACGTGGAGCGCGAGGCCCGCTTCCCCTTCGATCTTGAACAGGCGCGCGCCTTGCTGGCGGAAGCCGGGTATCCGGACGGGCGCGATCCGGCGACCGGGCGGCGCCTGCAAATCGAGCTGGACTTGGGGTCGGCTGACAGTCCTGACCTACGCCATGCCACGGAATTGTTTATCGACTTTATGGATCGAATCGGAGTGGTCATTGTGCCGCAGTACAACAACTGGCCAACGTTCCTGGAAAAAATACGGCGCGGGCAAGCGCAGATGTTCAGTATCGGCTGGGTAGCCGATTATCCCGATGCCGAAAACTTCCTGCAGCTTTTCTATGGCCCCAATGTGTCGCCCGGCCCCAACCATGCCAAGTACCGCAACGAGGAATTTGATCAGTTGTACGAGCAGGTCCGTGAAATGCCGGATTCGGATGAACGTACCGCGTTGTATCAGCAAATGGCGGATATCGTAATGGAGGATGCCCCTTGGATTTTGCAATCACAGCGCATGGCCTATCATCTGCGCCATCATTGGTTGCGGAACTATAAGCCCCACGACTTCCCCTACGGGATGACCAAGTACCTGCGCATCGATACCGAAGCTCGCCGCGCCTGGCAGGCGCAACACGGCCGGTAACGGTTGGGCAACGACGGAACCGATTGCGCTGCAATAAATTGGTGGAGTAATTGTTGGGAGGAGCGTGTGTGGAGGTGGTTACGGAATCTGGAGGGACTTGGTCATGTCGAGCTTGCCGAGACATCTCAGAATCGCGCCAGCCACCGCCACGTTGGGAACGGATTCAGTCCTGGTGGAACACTTCGTCCATCGTGCTCCACCACTCCCCGTCGGCACGGTTGGCCAGCGGCTCCTGACAGGGTTTGCATTCCCCCCACCACTGCTGGGTCACAGGATCAGCGGCCATGCGGGCCGAGTCGGCTTCAAAGTCATCTCCGGTATATTCAAAGTAGCTGAACAGGTAATACTTGCCGTCCGGCAACTGCCGCAGATAAATGGAGTAATTCTGTATATTGCACGCCTCAATCATCTTCAGCACGTCCGGCCATACCGCCGCGTGCAGTTGCTTGTATTTGTCCAGCTGATCTTCCTTGACGCCTATGACCATCCCGTATCGTTGCATGGTAATCCCTTTCTTGTTTTTGAACCTTCCACCACAGTCATACTACCCGTATCATGCCCGAACGGAACCGGCCAGCACGCATTTCGTACAGGGGAACCGATTGCGATGGCAGACACCAAGCCACCGTCAAAAGTACTCGAGAATATTGAGGGTCACCTGACAAATCACGGGGCCTAATTTTTTTAAATTTATTACTGGACAGGGCGGGGTAAATCCCGTATTAGTGGTGCTTCGTTTGTGAATTTGGATAAATCCCAACCAATAAAACGGGACGGACAGCTATGCCTAAACAAAAAACTAGAAAATCTGTGGCCAAACGGTTCAAGAAGACCGCCACCGGCAAAATTAAACGTGAATCCACCGGTCGCGGCCACCTGTTTACCAACAAATCGACGAAACAGAAGCGGCGCTTACGGGCGGGTGCCTTGGTGGCGGACGCCGATGTTAAGCGGTTGATCAATTATTTGCCTAAGTAAGCGAAGGAGCTTTTCCAATGACTAGAGCAACCAATGCACCGGCGTCACGAAAACGACGCAAACGTCGGCTGGACCAAGCTAAAGGCTTCTATGGGGCCCGCAGTAAGTTGTTCCGGATGGCCACCGAATCGGTGGACCGTGCCATGTCCATGGCCACCCAGCATCGGCGTAAAAAGAAGGTCGAGTACCGTGCCTTATGGATCGTCCGCTTGACCGCTGCGTGTCGGCTACACGAGATCAGCTACAGCCGGTTTATCGACGGCGTAAAAAAGGCGGGCATTGCGCTGAACCGTAAGATGCTGTCGGAAATCGCGATCCATGATCCGGCCGGTTTTGCGCAGATCGTGGAGCAAGCCAAAGCCGCCCGGTCCTGATGACACCGACGCTATGCGTGTTGGCGGCCGGCATGGGTAGTCGCTACGGCGGGCTGAAGCAGATTGATCCGGTTGGGCCGCACGGCGAAACGATTCTGGATTACTCCATCTACGACGCGCTGCGAGCGGGCTTCCAGCGGGTGGTGTTTGTTATCCGCCGCGATATTGAGGATGAATTCCGGGCCGCGATTGGCAGCCGGTTCGAGGCGCGTACCGACGTGGATTATGCCTTTCAGTCGTTGGATTTACTCCCTGCCGGTTTTTCAGTGCCTCCCGACCGCGCCAAGCCGTGGGGTACCGCGCACGCGGTCTGGGCCGCCCAGCCCGTCATCGATTCGCCGTTTGCCGTGATTAATGCCGACGACTTCTACGGGGCCACGGCCTACCGGATGATGTGCGACTTTCTAACCACCCCCACCAACGACGTACCCGCGCACTATGCCATGATCGGGTACCAACTCCGCAACACCCTGTCTGAACATGGCCATGTGGCCCGTGGGATTTGTGTTTGCGATGATCGGTTGAACCTGCGGGAGGTCACGGAGCATACCCGTATTCTAAAACGTGACGGCGGTGCCGTTTCGTTGGATGCCGAGGATGGCGAAACCCCGTTGAGTGGTGACGAATGGGTTTCCATGAATTTTTGGGGGTTCACGCCGTCGGTGTTTCCCCATCTTGAACGCCATTTCAGTGCGTTCCTTAAGACACAGGCGCAGGATCCGAAAGCGGAGTTTTTTATTCCGCTGCTAATCGAGGAGCTGATCAAGGAAGGATTGGCGGAGGTGAAAGTGCTGCCCAGCAACGATCAGTGGTTTGGCGTGACCTATCGTGAAGACAAGCCCGCCGTCAGTGCAACTATAGAATCATTGAGTGAATCCGGCACCTACCCTTCCCCGCTGTGGGATGTCGGCTAAGCTGAATGCGTGGCTTTACCGATCACCCGGACCACACCCGCCCCTTCTTGCCGCCTGCCGCTACTTGGCACGCCCAGACTGAGCAGCAGCTTTCTCCCATCGAACAAGCCATCTGGCGGGTGTTAGGCCATAACCGCCCGTTGTACGGAACGGTTGACCCTGCCACCGCTGACTTGGGCGACACCGCGCCCTACGCTGTATTGATTGACCATGCAGCCACCTCGCAATTCGATGCCGTGGTGCAGGCGGCTCGCACCGAAACGCATTGGCCGGATCGTTTAGTTGCGCTGGCCCTGACCGGAGAAGGTTTTCACGGACAGCGGAACCGGTCGTGGCAGGCGCTGCGCGGGAACCTGCACTTTACCGGTCAGTACACGGTGGACATTGACGCGCGAACGGCCGCTGCCGCCATTACGGCCCTGCCGGCGGTGGCTACAGTACGCGCCTTGACCACGCTGGCACCTGGCGCCCGGTTCGGGATCAAGTGGGTTAATGACATCCTGTTTGCAGGCGGGAAAGTGGCGGG
>PWVE01000197.1 GCA_003562335.1 PVC group bacterium | reverse complement strand
TGGCACTGGGCCTGGGCCTTGAGTTTCAGGGACAAAACGGGTTGCGGTTCGAAACCCGTTACTTCGATGACTGGAGCGTCTCTGTGGCGGCCTCGTTCGTGTTCTAGCCTGGAGCCTTTAGTGCGTAGCGGCACTGGATGAAAATGTTGTTCTCGATGATATTGTCATGTCCGCCGTTGATCATGACCGCCGCCCGATTTTTGCCCACCTTGTAGAACACATTTTGATAAATCTTGGTACCGCAAGCAAGGTCATCCATGTAAATCCCGGTAGTGCCCTCGGTCACATCGCCTTCGCGACCGTCGTCCGTAACCCCGGCATGATGCACAAAGTTATAGCGGATCACATTACCCAGCTCGGACGCATCACGGCCGATATAGAACCAGCCCATATCCGAGGTTTCCATGGTCGTATGGTGAATATGATTATACTCGATCAGATGATCGTTTCCGTGCAGGTACACCGCTGAGCCGGGGGCGTTATAGATGCGGTTATGCGCGATACGGTTGCCGACCCCGTCGACATTAACCGCCGCCCGATAGGTGCGATCCAGCCGGTTGAAGCTATGAATCTCGCAATTCTCAACAAAGTTATGGCCCGGCTCAAGCGTTACCCGGTCACCGCCGCCCAAACTTACGCCCCCCGCGCCGATGTTATAGATATCACAGCTCAACACACCATGGTTGCGCCCGGCCTTACGGTTAAAGGCGCCATCCATAACCAGCATCGGCTCATCGAGCAGCGTCACGGCTATCTCCGCATCGGCGATCTCGCCGGGCGGATAAAAGTAGAGGATGCCAGTTGTCCGATCCAGGAAGTATTCCCCGGGCCTGCTGATCTCCTCCAGCAGATTCATAACAAAATAATTATTCTATTCAGCACCTCGTCCGATGCCGTACATGTGCGCGTACGCCAGCGTGATGGTCCTTTCTGCCGTATCAATTTTTTCCACCTTGATCGTGTCGTCCGCCCAAGGTTTATTGAATATTCCAGACACATAGATATCGTCTGCCTGACTCCAGTGCTTAGCCCGGTCATAATCGAACATGAACACTCCGCCGCGATTCTCAAGATCGCCTTGACGGGGCACGGACCCGCTATCCAACACCCGACCAATTGGAACCGTGCTGTCATTCGGCCAGCGGGCGATGGTCATCGCCTCAGCATTGAAGAACAACTCCAGACCGGGATTCACATAAGGGCGGCGAAACCCGCGCGCGCTCATCTGGCCCAAATCCGTAATGCCCAGTGCGTTTAAATCCAACTGAAGCACATGAGACCGGGCCTCCTCTTCCACAATGCGTGATAAAATCGCAGGATCCGTCACCGGCACAAAATGCTCCGGCGCAATAGCGACGCCGCCCTGTAGCCGTACAGTTTCCCCCGGAAATGCCCGGTAAACCACCGGCGCGCCCGGCAGTCCGCTATCGCGATAGGTAAACTCGATCGATTGTTCAACCGGGTACTGGCCTTCCCGGATCCAAACCGTTACCCCGCCGTCCGGCCATCCCTGATAGTCCTTGTATTCCCGCACCGCCGCGCGGGCACGGTCAACGGTGGCGAACGGCTGCAGCTTGGTGCCCGCGTTGTCATCACACCCATCCACCGCCACATAAAAATCCTGCGCCAACGCGCTCGCACAAATTATCAATCCCCACCATACTCGTTGCATCACAATCCCTTTCTTTAACCGGATTAGAGCGGCACTTGCAAAACCTGCGGCGTCGCGGAGCTCCGCACTCCACATCGCCGACAAATACACGTATCATCTTCACTCCGCAAGATTAAATGATTTACGTGTCTACGTGAATCAACCCTGCTGGTCCGTGGGTGGCATCAGTGGGGGCACGGGTTTGACTACATCGCGCGCCGCGAAATAGTCCACCAATAGATCGCGTGTTTGGATGGGGTGCAACGTGGTCTGGCTCGTGCGCTGATTCAGGATGTCGAGCAAATGCAGGTAACGCTTGCCGCCCGATTGCGCATCGTAGGAGTTGAAGGCCACCGTGTACCGGTTGCGCCGGTGCAAAGGCCGCCCGTGCCGGTCGTAAACCTCTTTAATTTCGATATTGCGCCCACGCCCTTCGAGATCAACCGCCATGCCCATTAGGCTGCGCTTGCTCCAATCCGTGTAGACCTCGTACAGGATGGTAATGATTTCCTCGCGATTAAGGCGTGCGGTCACCACTTTATTTTCGTACGGGATCACCGTCCACATGTCGGCAATGGTCTTTTCGCCCGCCGGCAAATCCTGATCGGCAAAAATCAGCCCGTGGATGACGGCGTCGGCTTCGATACCCCGTTCGGCCAAGCCCTCGATAAGTGCCGCACCGATTACTTCCTCCAACGGGCTGGGCCGGCCAATCTCGCCCTCAATGCTCAACGGTTCCGCCAAGACGCCTACCGGCGTATTCATGATGGCGTCTGCCGCTTCCAAGTCCGCAGCGGCCAGTGACAGAACACCGGGATCAACCGCAAAGCGATCGTCCATCCAGGCCGTCATCGGCTGCGCCCACAATAATTCACGCGTATTCCGATTAAACACCAAATCAAGGCGACCGGCATGGATGCCAAAGTAGTTGGCTTGCGTAAACAACCTGCCGTGTACACGTTCATTGGGCACATTTTGATGAGTGTGGCCCCCGATAAACGCCACCGCTTCCGGGAATTCTTGCATTAACGATTGCGTTCGGTTGGCAAAATCGTCACCGCCCCGCCGCAAGCCCATGTGCCCGGATAAGATAACGGCGTCCGCCCCGGCGGCCCGCAACGCTTGTAACGCGCGCCGTACGGGCTCGACGGGGTCCACAAATTCAAAACCCCGGTACAAGTCGGGATGAAACCAATAGGGCATACCAGTCGTCGTTACGCCGACCACCCCGATTTTGAATCCACCCACTTCCTTGAGAATATAAGGTTTCACCCGCGACAGCGGATGGCCGGGGTCGTCCAGTTCGCCTGCCGGTTGACCTTCCAGCAGGCTGTTGGCGCTGAGCACCGGCATGGCGGACCGGGTCAAGGCATCGTTTACGGCGTCCATACCCCAGTCGAATTCGTGGTTGCCGATGATCCACGCATCGTACTGCATGTGGTTGAAGGCCTTGATCATCACTTGGCCCCGGGTCAACAGGCCCACTTTCGTGCCCTGATAAACATCACCGGCGTCGATCAGCAGGTGGTGCGGATTCATCCGTTTCCAGGCCGCAATTTGAGTGGCGCAGCGGGCCAGCCCGCCCACATCCGCCATCCCTTCATAGGTGGACGTGGGCAGAATGTGGCCATGCAGGTCCGTCGTGTGCAGGACGGAAACCGTCAGCAGATCATCGCCCATGGCGCGTACCCAACGGGGCAATCCGCCGATGGCCGCCGCACCACCCAACAACCGCATGAAATCGCGTCTATGCATCTGAGGTTTGTGTAGCGTAGTCATAACCCGCAATGCTCCCACACTTTCTGCCCAAAATCAAGCCGCCTCTTTTATTTTTGACACAATTACAGTGGCCGAGGCGGCGGACAATCGTTACGGTAACGCTTTCCATGATCGAATTTAAACAAGTCCATAAATACTACGGTGCCCAAGGGGTGCTGGTGAACACGGATCTGCAAATCCGGGCGGGGGACCGGATCGGCGTGGTGGGCCCCAACGGGGCGGGCAAAACCACGGTGTTTGCCCTGATCACCGGGGCCATCACGCCCGATAAAGGCGAGGTGCTCGTGCCGGGCGACCTGCGTATTGGTTATTTGCGACAGGTACTCAACCCGCACACGGCAGGCAAGCCGCTGGCTGATTACACAGCCGATGCCTTGCCCGAGTTGCGCCAGGTCAGCGAGCGGCTGCACGCAGTGGAACATGCGCTGCAGGACGTCACGGCCCCCCGCGCACGGTTGCTGGATGAACTGGGACACTTGCAGTCCCGCTTTGAAGCGCTCGGGGGCTACACGCTACGGGCTAAAGC
>PWVE01000085.1 GCA_003562335.1 PVC group bacterium | reverse complement strand
GCCACGAAGGATGCGACTGGACGCACGATAGAGGTAACTGGCGAAGCGCTTGAGAAAGCGGGCGACAAGATGCAGGAAACCGGCGACAAGATGCAGCGCTAATCGATCCGGATGGGTCGAGCAAGCACGTGCCGAGACCGGCGAGAAGTTCTTATGCCATTACTGAATGTTGTAGTCGGGCTGGTCATTGCGGGTGTCGGGCTGTGGGCCATTAACCGGTTCATACCGATGGTGCCCGCCGTGAATACCATCCTTAACGTGGTGGTGGTTATCGTGATCGCCCTGTGGCTGCTGCAGGGGTTCGGGATGATCGATGGGTTTAAAGAAATCAAATTGAATTAGTCTGCTCGCCCCACAGAAGATACTTATGAACAGGGCTACATTCGCGCGGAGGCTTCGGACTATAGTTGTAACAATGGTTGCCGTTCTTGCCCTCGTCGTTCTCGCCGGCTGCAAGATTCTTTCCATCGGCTGACGCCGACGGCGACGGGACACCGGACCGCATCCGTGGGCGAGCGGTCCGGTTAACACTTTACCCGCGCATTTTCTTTGTGATTTTTTCGGTCGCTTTTGTGGCCGCCTGCTTGACCCGTCCTATCGATTGATCCGTACGCCCATGCTCTTGGAGCTTCTGGTTGCCCGTCAACACCCCGGTCGCTTCCTTCACGCGCCCCTTGGCAATGTCTGATCTTCCGCTCATCTGCTTTCTCCTTTTTTTCGGGTTTGCACATGTGGCCACCCGCGCGCGCAGGCACGCGGGGTGGCCGTCATGCGCTGTTTATATAGTCTTGGGTTCCGCGACGGTCATTTCATTCTTGACGCTGGAAACGCCATGAATGTCTTTCACCAGTTTGGTGATCAAGGCCTTCTCGGCGCTGTTTTGGGCAATGCCGGTCAGCGTGACTTCGCCATTCCGGGTTGTCACTGCGGTGTCAACGGAACTGGTTGAGTGCTGGGTCGCCAGGGCGCCCTTGACTTGAGCAGTGACCGATGCGTCATCGATCTTCTCGCCTGCGCTCCGCTTAGCCATGACCGGCTCTGCGGCTACGGTCATCTGGTTCCGCACCTCGATGACACCTTCGATATCCTTGGCGTAGGCCGTGGTCAGTTCCTTTTGGGCGACGCTGGAAGCCTCGCCGGTCAACGTGACAATGCCGTCTTCAACGTCGACTGTGGTGTTCCAACCGCTGACGTTTGAGCGATACAATAGGGCCATCTTAATTTTTCGCCCCATCCATGTATCCGCGTTCTGAGTATCAATTTCCGCGTCGGTTTCGAGGTTGTTTTCGACAAGCAGCACGCCCGGGATACTGACTGCGAGGTCTTCGGCCAAGGATCGATGGGTGTCCGAGGACACGGTCCCGCTGAGCGTTACGACACCCTTTTTGACATTGGCTTGAACGGAATCGTCTTGAAGGAGCGTGTTGTAAACGTATGAGTCCTCAAACGACGCCTGGATCGTGGCATCCGATTCGGGCGAGGGCCGGAATGCGCTGTTGGCCAGTGTGACAGACACGGTTGCGGCCATAACTAGACTAAGTAATAATTTCTGATTCATTTTCATTTCCTTTATTTTGGTGTTTCTGATTTCTGCGTGGCGGGACATGTATGCCCGACGGTTGTTAGACGACATTAGATCGCTGACTGAATATGCATTACCTCCCTGTTAATGGTTTCGAAAGATGTTCCGGTTACTTGCATGTGAATCTACAGCATGACGCGGGCTATCTCTATGGGGTGTAACCCTGCCGGGCGTAGAGCCCTCTTGAAGCGGGGAGGGATCCGCCGTGCGGCCAAGCCTGCAAGTAGGGTTACACCCCATCGTGAATCGCGGTGTCATCGCGTATCCTGCAATAAGCTACGAAACGGATAATCATTCATTGGAGGTACAATCATGGGCTTCATCATTGGCGTATTGGTTGTGGTGATTCTGGTTATTGTCATATTGGCAATCATCTAGATCCCCGAAAGCGAAGTGCGAACGGAAACAGACGGGTTAACGGAGAAATAGCAATGGGCATTGTCGGTATATTGGTGGTGGTTATTCTGGTGATTCTAATTATCAGAATCATGTGAGGGTTCGGCGGACGATGGCCAACGTAGAGAATTCCATGCAGCTTGTCATACGCCAGCTCAGCAAGGTGTATCCAGGGGGGCGGGGGCTTCTGCCGGTGGATCTCGACGTGGATCGCGGCGAGATGGTCGCCGTTGCGGGACACAACGGCGCGGGGAAGTCGACGTTGCTTAAACTCCTCGCGAACTGGTTGGTCCCCGCCAACGGCGCCGTCACCGTGGAAGGTGTGCCGTTGGGGGATCGGCTGCAGCTCGTGCGCAAGGTGGGGTTCGTCCCCGAAACCCCCAATCTCTATGAGCTCTTTTCGGTGGAGTACAATCTCGCGATCTTCGCCCGGTTGTTTGGATGCGATGCGGCACGGGTCGAAGAGACCCTGCGGGAATTCAACCTCCTGCCTTTTCGCCGCAGCGCCGTTCGCACCCTGTCAAAAGGGTTGAAGCAGCGGGTCAGCATTGGACGCACCCTGCTGTCCGACCCCCCGGTACTCCTGCTGGA
The DNA here is from genome assembly GCA_003562335.1 of PVC group bacterium. Classification (GTDB taxonomy): domain Bacteria; phylum Verrucomicrobiota; class Kiritimatiellia; order SLAD01; family SLAD01; genus SLLF01. Next base: position 1,403 of record PWVE01000085.1, on the reverse strand, counting down.
TGAACCCACCGCGGCGCTTGATTTCGATATGACGGCGGAGATGTACCGTTTGATTCGCCGGATTCATGCGAAAGGCAAGACGGTTCTGTTTACCTCGCACCGGCCGGAGGAGGTTAAATCCCTTGCCACGCGCATCTTGGTACTGCATCAGGGCGCGCTCGTTTTTGACGGCGTGCCCGACGCCTATTTCCAATCCGATTTCCACGAGAGGCTCTACACATGTTCCGCCACGTCATAATGCTGGTGGCGCACGATCTGGCGGTTGCCTTCAAGAACAAGACGCTTATTTTGCTGATCTGCATTCCCTTGTTCGTGTACGGGACCCTGCTGCTCGTGGATCGTTCCGACGCGGACCCCGTGGCGACTCGCCTCGGATTCCTTGTGACGGAACCGATCGATCCCGCAGTGCGCGAACATGTGGAATCCGCACCCGCTGCCTTTTCGGTCCGGGAGATTGCGGATCGGGATGAAGGGATCCGCCTGCTGAAAGCGCGTACCGTGGACGGCCTGATGGTGCCCGACAAGGAAGACCCTGCGCGCGTGGTCGTGATCGCGCTTAACCGGGGCCCGGCCACGCTCGTAATCGCGCAACACATGGCCGCTCTGCAAATTGCCGTGGAAGGAGAGCGGGCAAGCTGGTTATCCGCCCTGTATTCCCTGCAATCCGACGCCCTCGAAATACAGGCGATGCCGACGTGGATACTCATGGTCGTGTTGCTGGTCGCCTTCTTTGTGATCCCCGCACAGCTCGCCGAGGAAAAGGAAAGTCAGACGCTGCTTGGCCTGCTGCAAACGCCGATGCGCGAGGGTGAATGGCTCGCGGCGAAATTGCTGTACGGGATCATCCTGATGGGCACCGCCGTACTGGCCCTGCTCGCATTAGGTAAGTCCCTGTACATGCCATGGACCTTTTGGATCACGCTCTTGGTCGGATATTTCGTCTTCGGTGCGATGGGGGTTGCGCTCGGATTCCTGTGTCGCAACCAAGCCAGCGCACGGACGCTGGGTGTCATCGTGTATCTCCCGCTGTTGCTGCCCGCTGCGCTGTCGGAGCAATCACATAGCTTTCGGCTGATCGCACCGTTCCTGCCGTCGCACGCCTTTTTCGGGCCGATCCAATCCATCCTGCTGGACCACGACAGCGCGACCGCCTATCTGACCCAGTGGCTGCTGCTCGTCCTCATGGGGGTGGCGGCCTGCCTGGTGGCGTATCGATTGATGAAGGCGCGCTGGTTGATGTGACGTGTAGGCGATACGGGCGGGTAGGGTTAGACCCCATAGCGGGTCGGACGTCGGGCAGGCAGGATGTTCACCGGTAGGTCAAATAGTCGTGCGACACGTAAAGGAAGAACAGGAAGATATGAAAAAGATACTTGTAGGTTTGGTTCTGTTGGGGTTGATGG
>PWVE01000202.1 GCA_003562335.1 PVC group bacterium | reverse complement strand
GCGGAGAACGAGATTTTTCGACTACGCTTCCGCCTTCGCCGAAGACGGGCTACGGCGCGACAGGTCGCTCCGCTCAATCAGTCTGGTTGTGCCGGGGTGGTGGCTTGTGCTAGGCTGCGCGGATTGGAAGAGTTGCGGACACAAGAAATGGGATGCATATGAGCAAACGAATGATTGTGGCGTTGTTGTTGATGGTGGTGATGGTGGTGGTGATGCTGCTGAATGCCGGCACCACCGTGCGCTTGGATGTGGGCTTGACCACGTGGCGCTTGTCGGCGGCCATGGTGTATTTGGCCTTTGCCGCCATCGGCGTGGTGGTGGGTATTCTGTTGCGCTGAAGGGGGCGGGATGATGATGGAACCAATCCGGGAATTACTGGAACGCGGAGTCGTTATACCGGCGCCGGACCAGGTGACCGTGGCCGGGGATGTCCTGCCGGAGCGGATTGCGCCGGGCGTGGTGCTGTATCCCGGCACGCGTTTGATGGGCGACACCCTGTCGATCGGGCCGGGTTGTAAGCTGGGCCAGGAACAACCGGTGACGGTGCACAATTGTCAGTTGGGCCATGACGTTTCACTGAAAGGCGGTTATTTCAAGGGCGCGGTGTTCCTGGACGGGGCTTCGATGGGAAGCGGCGCTCATGTCCGGCCTGCGACCCTGCTGGAAGAAGAAGCCAACGGGGCGCACACGGTCGGCTTCAAGCAAACGATCTTGTTGGCTTATGTGACGACCGGTAGCCTGATCAATTTCTGTGATGTGTTGATGGCGGGCGGGACGGACCGCAAGCATCATAGCGAGGTGGGCTCCTCATATATCCATTTCAATTTCACACCGCACGGGGACAAGGCCACGGCGTCGCTCATCGGGGATGTGCCACATGGCGTGCGGTACGATCAACCCCCAATCTTCCTCGGTGGCCAAGGCGGATTGGTTGGACCGGCCCGCATTGCCTACGGCGTGACCGTGGCGGCCGGCGTGATTCAGCGCAAGGACGCCTTGGCACCCGGTCACCTCTATCTGGGCGGTGGCGGGCGGGCCACCGCACCGCGCCCGTATGATCCGCGCCGTTACGGGTCGATATCCCGTGTGGTCACCAATAACCTGATCTTTATCGGCAATCTGTTGGCCCTGCAAATCTGGTATCGCCATGTCCGGCCTCGTTTCATGCGGCGTTGTCCGTTTCGCGAAGCGTGTCGGCTAGGGGCGTTGGACGTGCTGGGGGCGGCGCTGCAGGAACGTATCAAGCGGATGGACGATCTGGCCAAACGCGTCGCGGCCTCGGCCGCCGAATCCGGCCAAGTGGAAGCATCCGCCGCCGTGGTTGCGGAACAACGCGTTTTTTGCGAAAAATGGCCCGGCAAACGGGAACAACTAAAGAAACCATTGGGGCCGGAACCCGGCGCCGCAGCACGGGCTGCGTTCATGGCTGAATGGGAACAGCAGTCGGCGGAAACACATACCGCTGCCATGGCCGCCCTCTCGGCGGACGGGCGGACGGCGGCGACCCATTGGTTGCAGGCGATTGTGAATCATGTGACGGAGGGAATGGTATGAGCGAACGAATGTTTGGGACGGATGGTGTGCGCGGGGTGGCCAACAAGGCCCCGATGACGGCGGAAATGGTGTTGGAAATTGGGCGGGCCACCGCTTATGTCTGCAAGCAGCATCCCAACACGCGCCGACACCGGATCGTGATCGGCAAAGACACGCGCGTCAGCGGCTATATGCTCGAAAACGCGTTGACGGCGGGTATTTGTTCGATGGGAGTGGATGTCTACTTGCTGGGGCCATTGCCCACGCCGGGTATTGCGTACCTCACCCAGAGTATGCGGGCGGATGCCGGCCTGGTATTGTCCGCCTCGCACAACCCGTATCAAGATAACGGCATCAAAATATTCTCGCGGACCGGGTACAAACTACCGGACACGGAGGAGGACGAGATCGAGCGCTTGATCACCTCGGGTGACATCAAGGATATCCGGCCGACGGCCGACGAAGTGGGCAAGGCGCGCCGGATCGACGATGCGATTGGTCGCTACATTGTGTTCTGCAAGAACACGTTTCCCGACCAAGTGATGCTGGAAGGCATGAAGATCGTATTGGATTGCGCCAACGGCGCCACCTACAAAGTGGCCCCGATCATCTTTTCGGAATTGGGCGCAGAGGTGGTGGCGATTCACGATGAACCGAACGGGCTGAATATCAATGACGGGTGCGGCTCGCAGCATACGGAAGATTTGTGCGCGCGGGTCAAGGCGGAACAAGCCGATATCGGACTGGCATTCGACGGGGACGGCGATCGCTTGATTGCCGTGGACGAACAGGGCCGGGAACTGACCGGCGACCACATCATGGCCATCTGTGCACGGGGCTACAAGCAGCGCGGGCTGTTGCAAAATAATTTAGTGGTGGCCACGGTGATGAGTAACTTTGGTTTCCATCAGGCCATGCGCGATTTGGACATCGATGTGGGCGTAGCACCGGTGGGCGACCGCTACGTGCTGGAAATGATGAAGGCCCGCGAGGCGACGCTGGGAGGCGAGGCGTCCGGCCACTTGATTTTTGCGAATCACCATACCACGGGCGACGGCATCATCGCGGCACTGCAATTGCTGGCGGAAATGCGCGAGCATAACCAGCCCTTGTCGGCACTGGCTCAAGTGATGCGGCTTTTCCCGCAGGAGTTGATCAATGTGGATGTGGAACAGAAACCGCCCGTGGAACAAATCCCGGAGTTGCAGGAGGCTATTCAAGCGGCGGAAGCGCAGCTCGCGGGTGCGGGACGCGTGTTAATCCGTTATTCCGGGACCCAGTCCATGTGCCGTGTGATGGTGGAAGGTCCGGAGGCTGGCATTACGCGCAAGCTGGCCACCGATTTGGCGGCTACGGTGAAGCAATGCATCGGCTAATCGCCAGAGTGCTATGCGGGTTGGTTGCGTGGACGTTGGGTGGAGTGGCGGCCAGTCAGGCGGACGAACCTGCCGGGCGCGTGGATTGGGGACCGCTGTTCAGTCACCAGCAGGACGTGCATGGAAATTGGCGCTGGCGCGCGCTGGGACCTTTTTTCGAGCATGCCCAAGGCGAGGAAAGCCTGACCTTGACGGCGGTGCGGCCGCTGTACAGCCGGGTCGAAGATGAAGCGGCGGCCCGGCGGCGTTCAGATTATGCCTGGCCGATAGGCTATTCGCGACGGCTCCATGACGATCATCATGGCCGGGTATTGTTAACCTTCTGGACGCGCCATGACCTGACCGATCCCGAATCGCGTTATCATATCTATGTGCTGCCTTTCTATTTCCAAGGACGCGACCAAGAGGGGGAGAGCTATGCCGCTATCTTCCCGTTGGGTGGTCGTATCCATAATTTCTTCCGATTTGACACGGTTCGCTTTGTGTTCTGGCCGCTCTACGTGCGGACGGAACAGAATGAAATTGTCTCGCGCAGTTATGTCTGGCCGATTGTGTCACACACATCCGGCAAAGGAATTCATCGCTTTCGTGTATTCCCTTTTTACGGGCAAAACCGGCACCGCGACCGCTATAAGAAGCAGTTTATCCTGTGGCCGTTCTGGTCGCAGGCGGAATATTATTATGACGGATCCTCCGGGTCCGGCTATATCTTGTTCCCATTGTATGGCCGACTTGATCTGGAGGATCAGCAGTCCTGGATGGTGTTGCCGCCTTTTTTCCGTATCTCACGTGGCGACCGCGTCAATTTTGCATTGGCCCCGTGGCCCTTTTTTCAGCGTCGCACCGGCGAGGTACAGCAGACGTACCTGTGGCCCCTCTACGGGCAGAAACGGATGCCGGTGGTGCAAAGTCGTTTTGCGCTGTGGCCCATCTTCCGGGAAACACATATTGATCGCGGGGAGACGGTGGTGCAACGCAGGAACGTGATGCCGTTCTATTATTCCGCCGTGGAACGGGACCGGGCGGTCCCGCCGCGGCCATTGGAACTGGACGACCCCGTTCCGCGCGGCGAGGT
>PWVE01000147.1 GCA_003562335.1 PVC group bacterium | reverse complement strand
GGCAGGACGGAGCCTGCCCCTCCGGGAACCTGTGAAACGCGGCTGTTTTTTTACCGGAGGGTCGACCTCCGTGTCGACCTTGGAGGTTTTGCAAGAGCCTCATGAATCAGCCCTGTTCACATTTGGCTTTACACAGCTGAATTGCTGATGTACATAGGGCCGGACACCCGAACGAAGGAAGCAGAAATTATGACGCGATATGGACCAGATGAATGTGATGTGTTAATCGTCGGCGGCGGCGGGGCCGGATTACGGGCGGCCATTGCCGTGGCGGAAACCGACCCGACGCTGCGGGTGGCCGTGGCCTCCAAAGTCTATCCCATGCGCAGCCATACGGTGTCTGCCGAGGGCGGCTCAGCCGGCGTCATCAAGTCAAACGACAGCATCGAGGAACACATCTATGACACGATTTCCGGTGGCGATTGGCTATGCGACCAGGACGCCGTCGAAGCCTTTGTAAACGAAGCCCCCAAAGAATTGCTGCGCATGGAGCACTGGGGCTGTCCGTGGAGCCGCGAACCCGACGGACAAGTTGCGGTGCGTTCCTTCGGCGGGATGAAAAACAAACGCACGTGGTATGCCGCCGACAAGACCGGGTTCCACATGCTGCACACCTTGTTCCAGACCTCGCTCAAATACGAGCCGGTCAAACGCTATGACGAATATTTTGTGACCAGCCTACTGGTGGATGACGGGCGCTGCCAAGGCGTGCTGGCCTTGGAAATGGCCACCGGCCAGCTGCACACTATCGCCGCCAAGAGCGTCATCCTCTGTACCGGCGGGTTTGGTAAAGCCTTCCCTTTCACCACCAACGCCAACATCAAAACCGGTGACGGCGTTGCGCTGGCCTACCGCGCGGGTGTGGCGTTGAAGGACATGGAATTCGTGCAGTACCACCCCACCGGCCTGCCTTTCACCGGCATCCTTATTACCGAAGCCACCCGCGCCGAAGGCGGGTTCCTGCTCAACAAGGATGATTACCGCTATTTACAGGATTACAACCTTGGCGAGCCCAAGCCCGAACCGGTCCTGCGCACGATGGAACTCGGCCCGCGCGACCGGCTGTCGCAGGCCTTCGAACAAGAACGCCTGAAGGGCCGGACCATCAAGGGGCCGTACGGCGACTACGTGCACCTTGATCTGCGTCATTTGGGCGAGCAACACATTAACGAGCGCCTGCCGATGGTGCGCGAATTGTGCCTGAAATATGAAAAAATCGACCCGGTAACCGAGTGCATCCCGGTACGACCCGTGGTCCATTACACCATGGGCGGTATCCACACCGATATTATGGGTGCCACCAATGTGGCGGGCGTGTACGCCGCTGGCGAAGCGGCGTGCGTGAGCATCAATGGCGCCAACCGGCTGGGCTCAAACTCCTTGACGGAACTGCTCGTATTCGGTGCCCGCGCCGGCCAAGCCGCCGCCGCCTATGCCAAGGAAAGTCCGGACTTCAGCCCGCGCTTGCAGGCCCTGGCCGACGATGCCGCGCAGGACATTGAAAAAACGTGGATCGCCCCGCGCAGCAAGCGGTCCAAGGACACGATCGCCGGTATCCGCAAGGAACTGCACAACCAGATGGAGAACGGTGCCGGGATCTATCGTGACGCAAAATCGCTACAAACCGCGCGCGAAACCGTGCTGGAACTGCAGGAACGAGCGCAGCACGTGGCATTGCAAGATACCAGCTACACGTTCAACACCGAGCTCACTGCGGCGATCGAATTACGCAACCTGCTTGAGCTGAGCAGCGCCATTATCGAAAGCGCCTTGCAGCGTACCGAGTCGCGCGGTTCCCATCAGCGCACCGATCATCCGAAACGGGACGACGAAAAATTCATGGCCCACAGCCTGGCTTACCGCACGGAATACGGCACCGCGCCCCGCATTGAATACGCACCGGTTACGATCACGCGCTGGCCGCCGAAGGAACGGGTATACGGCTGAACAATAGCGAACGATTACGAAACTAACACGGAACCAACATGCAAAAGACAATCACCATTCAGGTCAAGCGGTACATCCCCGAGAAGCAGCCAACCCCCTTCTATCAAGATTACGAAGTCCCGTTGGAAACCAAATGGGGCGTACTCGACGCGCTCACCTATATCAAAGACGAATTGGACGGCACCCTCGCCTTCCGCTGGTCCTGTCATATGGGCGTCTGCGGCAGTTGCGGCATGATGGTCAACGGCCAACCGGCCCTGACCTGTGCCACGTTTCTGGAGGAATACCTCCCGGGTCCAATCTGCATTGAACCGCTCGACCATTTTCCGGTTATTCGCGATCTGGTGATTGATACCGACGCCTTCATGGGCAAACTCAAATACGTCAAGCCGTGGCTGATTCCGGCCGAGGAACGATCGGTGGACGACGGCGAAAACCGCCAAACCCCGGCCGAGCTTGCCGCTTTCAAACAGTACACGCTGTGTATCAACTGCCTGCTCTGCTACTCCGCCTGTCCGGTGGTTGGGTTAAACGAGGATTTTCTCGGACCGGCGGCTATTGCGCTGGCCCAACGCTACAACTACGACAGTCGCGATGCCGGTCAGACACAGCGGCATGATGTATTGCTGGATCATGGCGGCGCTTTTGATTGCACGTTGATTGGCGAATGTAGCCGAGCGTGCCCGAAACATGTGGACCCCACCGGCGCCATTCAGCGGTATAAAGCCGACGGAGCCATGGAATTCTGGAAACGGTTGCTGCTGCCACGCGGCGCGGCCAAACGCTAATCACAACATTTTTTATGGACAAACCAACAGCGGAGATGGGCATGGAAAGCCAAACAACTTATAAACGATTCCGACCGGCCCCTTACACCCCCAAAATGCAGCTAAGCTGGTGGTGGCAGAAGCCCACCTACTTCGCCTACATCATGCGCGAGCTCACGGCAGTATTTGTGGCCGCCTACGCCGTCATCTTGCTACTGACCCTGCGTGCGTTGAGCGCGGGTGAAGCGGCGTGGGAGGCGTGGACCACGACGCTTCAATCCCCGCTGTCCATCGGCTTCCACGTGGTGGCCCTGCTCTTTGCCGTCTACCATTCCATAACCTGGTTCATGGCAGCACCGACAGCCATTGTGCTGAACGTCAAAGGCAAGCCCGTACCGGCCAAGACCCTGATTTTAGCGCATGTGGTCATTTGGATTGTTTGCTCGGCCGCTATTGCCGGGATTTTGTTGACTCGTTAATCGCAGTGACAGGAGATTTTAGAAATGAGCAAATCACGTAACAACGACCCCTTCTGGTGGAGCTTTTTCGGTGCGGGCGGGGTCTTTTCCTCGTTCTTCGTGCCGATTCATATTTTGCTGCTCGGCCTGGCCCTGCCCTTGGGCTGGGTCCTCTGGCCCGAACACGGGGACTTGCTGGCACTGGCGCGCAACCCGCTGGCCCGCATTTACCTTTTTCTGCTGATCGCGTTGTCGCTCTTTCACGCCGCGCACCGTATCCGCTTCACCTTGCACGACCTACTGCTGGCCAAGTCCATTGATACCCCCGCCGCCTTTGTCTGCTACGGTGGCGCGATTGTCGGCACGCTGTGCGCGGCCATGACGGTCTGGACGCTCTAGGCATGGAGACTTGGGTGCTGCATGCCGAATCGTGCCCCAGCCTATGACCGCACCCGCTGGCAAATAGAACGCGAGCGCTTTCAACTACCGCCGACACCGCCCGTCCCGGCCTACCGGGTTTCCACTCCGCAGGCTGTATTGCCCAAGGTGCTCAAAGGCATGGGACTGGAAAAGGCGTTGTGGGAGCAAACCCTGGTACAGGAGTGGGGTGAACTCGTCGGTCCGCAGATCGCCCGCCAAACCCGGCCTGCGCGCCTTGACCGCGGCATCCTGCAGGTCTACGTCTCCCACTCCGCCTGGCTAACCGAGCTGCAACAATTCGGGCAGCAAGCCATGCTCGATAAGCTACAAACCCGCTTCGGTCGCACCCGTATCAAAGGCATCCGCCTGCAGTTGGATCCTGACCCGCCAGGAAGTCACCACTCTAAAAAATAATTTATTCCGGGGCAACGATGACGGTTACGGCGCGGTCCGGATCGAGCCATTCGGTCACGGCGACCCGGATATCGTCGATGGTCACCGCTTGCAGGCGATCTATACGCTCGAATGCATGGCGATAGCCTAACCCGTAGAGCTCGTTCAGAGCGGCTTGCTGGGCCAAGGCGGCATTATTTTGCAATAAGGCCAATTGATCCCCGTACCGTTGCGCTTTGGCACGGGCCAGCTCTGCTTCATCCAATCCTTCTTCGCGCAATCGCTGCCATTCGGCCATAACCAATTCTTCCACTTCCGCCACATCCTCTTCGGAAGTACCGGCATAGACCACGAAACGGCCGGGCGCGAGCCCGGTCTGATGCTGGGCACCCACAAAATAAACCAAGCCGCGGCGATCACGTACTTCGATGCCGAGTGTGGACGAAAGCCCGCTCATGGCCGTTTGCAGAATATCCAACACGTCCGCCAGCTCGTCATCCAGCGGCACGGTCGGAAACGCCTGCAAATAGATGGTCTGGGCACGGGGCTCACGGGTTAATACGCGTTTGGGCAACTCCACCGCCCCGATCGCCGGTTTGAAAGCGTCACGCTCCCCGGTCGGAATGTCGGCCAACGCAGCCGAAACCCGGTCCTTAATGTCGTCCGGCGATACTTGACCAAATACGGCCACAGCCATATTGCCGGTTGTGCGTAACCTTTCCAAATGGGCACGTAACGCTTCTTGATCGAGTGCTGCAACGGCGGTCTCGGTGCCGACCGGGGTCCAACGCCACGGATGCTCGGGATACAGCGCTTCACGCACAAGTTGCCCGGCCACATTCATCGGCTGCTCCCGTTGGGACCGTATAGAAGCCAGTTGGCGACTGCGCTGGCGCGCTATTTCCTCCGGCATAAACGCCGGGTTCAACAGCATATCCATGGCCAAACCGAGCACGTCGTCGACATCCTCAGCCAACATGCTTAATTGCAAACCAAAACTGTTCCAGCCGGCAAACGGCGAAATAGTGGCCCCGCGCGTATCCAGCCAGACGGCAATTTCCTCGGCACTCTTGTTGGTGGTGCCGCGTGTGAGTAGGTCGGCCATGAACTGGGTGATACCAGCCTGCTCCTCCGTCTCCGCCAACGTGCCCCCTAAAAAAGCCAACGTCACCTGCACCAGCGGCAGACGCCGATCCGTGCGTACAATGAGCGGCACTCCGCTGGGCAGCGCGATTTTGACCGGCTCATCGATCAAGGCCGCGGCTACGGCTTCTGCATCAACGTCATGATCCACAGCAGGTGTAAGCAGGACGCGCGTTTGCCGGTCGGGCAGAATATAGCGATCCAGTACCGCCCGCACATCGTCCGGCGTGACCTTTTCCAGCCACTCCAGATAACGTTCCGTAAAGCGCGGGTCACCGGTGTAGAACATCCCGGAAGCCACGGCATTTACCTGGCCACGCATGGTTTCCATACCGGACAACGTCTGGACCAACACCGCACGCCGGGCACGTGCAATCTCGTCCTCCGCAAAACCGGTCGTCCGCCAGCTTTCCAATTCCTCCTCGACGGCGACGATGACGCGTTCTTCGTTTTCCGGATCAAAGGTTGCATGAATACCAAACAGACCGGGTTCCTGCGGTGTATAGGACCATGCCCGAATATCGTGCACGAGCTGCAAGCGATCGCGCACCGCCAAGGTCAGGCGGGCGCTGTCGCTGCCGCCAATGATATGCGCCAACACGTCCAAGGCCACCGCGTCAGGATGATGCAGCGGTACGGTATGAAAGCCCCACGCCGCCCGGGACACTTCGTAATCGCCCGTTTGCCGTGCGGTACGGGGGGTGCGTTGCGGCGGCTCCTGCGGCAACACCACCGGCGGCCGTGCGCGTCGCTCGAAATCGGCGAAGGCCGCGCGGACTTTTTCCTCCGCCAGCAGCGGATCGACATCGCCCGCAAGGGCGAAGACCATATTATCAGGGCGGTAATGACGCGCAAAGAACGATAGCAGATCGTCGCGGGTGGTTTGCAGAAACACATCGCGGTATCCAATAACGGGGTGCCGGTGTGGATGTACGCGGTAGGCGGTGCCCCATAGCAATCGATTTAACTCGCGCGCCGGGTTATCGCGGTTCATCGCCATTTCCTGCAAAATCACCTGCTGTTCGCGTTCCCATTCCTCTTCGGGGAACGACGCATTGATCACGGCATCGGCCAACACTTCCAGCCCCGTGAGCCAGTGCTCAGCGGGCAGCACCACATGAAACACGGTGCGGTCCAGCGTGGTGTAGGCGTTTACGCGCCCGCCCACCGCATCGAGCTCGCGCGTGATGACGCCGGGCGGACGGCTGGGGGTGCCCTTGAAAATCATGTGCTCAACGTAATGTGACAGGCCCGCACCCAAGAATTCATCTTCATGAATCGAGCCGGTGCCAAACCACAACTGGATGGCGACGACCGGTGCACTGTGGTCCGGCTGGATAACGCCCACGGCGCCATTTTCCATCTCAAAACGGTGAATCCGGTCATTGGCCATGCGCAAGGCCTCCGCTGGCGATTGCCCATGCGCCATCCAACTGCCCAGGCATAACCCACTGGCTAAAACGACTCGCCCGAACCATGCGCTGCTCATGACTTCCGTTCAATGGGTTGTTTACTGCGCACGGACGGTGCCGCTGACCGTTTACGGATGCGTTCGGGAACGAAGGGTGCCACGAAAGCCGCGTCAAAATCGTAGCCCCCGGTAAAATCTGATTTCTGGTCATTGTCCGTCTTCCCCAGCACGCCGGCATTAACCAGATTGAACACCATCTCCCCAAAATCTTCACACCTTTCAATCCCCCAATGCGCCAACACGCGCCGCGCCAATGGCCCGTACTCTTTCAGCGCGTAATTGCGCAGCCCGTCCAGCAGCTCCTGGCCGCTGACATGACGGCCCGGTCCGTCCACCGGTTTTTCGAGTTTGCGAATGGTAAAATCCAGACCTTCGCGGATAAAATGGTACGCCGCCTGATCATAGCGGTGATCGTCCTGTAGGATTAACGCCAACGCTTCGTTAAAATGAATTTTCTTCATGGGGCCAGTGTACGCGACAATTCCAAAATTTCCAGGCCTAAACGGTTACGTTCTGATTGTCGGATTCGTCCTTCGTTGCATAACCATTATCTTGCCGCTTAAAATTGACTTCGTTCTTTTTCAGGTACAACGCGAACACATCCTCCGCGCTCAAGCCCAGCACCTGGGCCAGCGACACGACGAAGTGGATCATGTCCACGACTTCCACACGTGCATTTTGTTGGTCAAAGGTCTGATATTTGGCCCACCACTTCCAAGGCACGCTATCTGTTAGTTCCGCCAGTTCCTGGGAGAGCGCCCGGCAGTAATTGAGTGTCCAAGTGATTCGTTCCTCTTCAGTCATCTGGTCCGGATGCACCCCTATACGGGCGTTCAACGCCTTTTGCATCCGAAAAATTTCCTCTAATTTGTCGCCTGCCGTCTGCATAAATCCTCCTGCGCTTCAATGTGCACCCACTGTAACGTCACGAGCGGCGTCATACCAGCCCGCATTTTAACCAACTTCGTGGGGGTGAAGACAGGGTCACCTCAATGCTTCATTCGTGGTGCGCCCGTAACGAGACGATGGAGAGGGCCTAACGGGAAACAGATTGACTTTCCCGCTGGGTTCGTCTTTATTAGCCCCCATGATCCAATTACGAAAGGATAACACTATGACGAAACCGTCCCGACACCGCAGGTTAACCTCATTTTGCTTCGTGGCCGCCTTATTTGTGCTGGCGGCCATGGCGCAACCGACACGAGCACAGTGGCCGCTATGGCTAGGTGATTGGTATCCCGCTGTTGAGATTGAACTTAAATGGGATGATAACATTAATCGCAGTATCGACGGGGACGGGGAAAAGCAGGACGTGGTCATCACCCCGCAGCTATCGCTCCAGACGGTTCAACCGCTGGGCGACGCGTGGTCGGCCAACATGAAGGCGTACATGGAAGGGGCCATTCATGGACAGTATCGCCGCCTCAATTACCTGGCGCCCGGTGCGATAGCCCGTGTGAGCCGGCCGCTGGGACTGGACGACCAACGCGCGCTGGTGCTGGCACAAGTGGGTCTGCGCTATGAGTTCCATGAGCAGGACTTCCGGTTCGGAGCCGAAGTAAATCCCCGTGTCGGCGTCCAGTACCGCTTTGGGGAACGCGTGTACAGCTCACTCTACTACGAATACGATAATCGCTTTGCCAGCGAGAATGAAATCTACGATCGGACCGGTCACACCTTTGGCCTCGATCTGGACGTCGAATTGGCACCGGAGTATGGGTTGGAGGCGGGCTATTCGTACCGCCACGGTGATGTGTTGGTGCACGAGCCCACCGACACACCGGCCCCCAATGTCCCTAACCGCGTCTTCCCGGTCGACAACACGTTTAAGTCCCGTTATGCCGCCTTGAAGTTCGAAGATGAGGAAACGCATCGCTTCTACATTGGCGGCTACTATGCCATCAACCTGTACACGAGCGTAAATTTGCGCCTGGCGTACGAGGACATTCGGGCTAACAACGACAGCTATCCCAGCCAGCAGATTCTGCTGACGGTGACCCATCTGCTTTGATGTCAGACCGACCGGGTACGGGCCACGTCCTTACGCCGCTGGTGCCGTTGGTGGCTGACGGTGACGACTGCGGGGGATAATGGCTACGCAAAACAAGACAGCTTATCCGCGCGTGCTGCACCTCAGCGAGCGCGCCTTCTGGTGCGGCGAATCCAACCGGGTTCGCGTGGTCTGCCAGGGATTACAGCAACATGGCTGGCCGGTCTGGCTGGGGGTCCCCGCCTCTTCGGCACTGGCCCGGGTCGCTACAGAAAAGGGCCTGCCGGTCAACACCCGGTTTGCTTTTCGCCATGGACTCCGACCAGGCGCTCTCGGGCACGATGTCCGCTTGTTGCGGCAATTGCAACGGGAACACCAATTCGACATCATCCATTTGCATACCTCGGTAGACACCTGGGTCGCCGCCTTGGCGTTCGGATTTCAACGTAACCGCCGTCGCCCACTGCTCGTCCGTACACGACACAGCGACCATCGAGCCGCCCATGATCCGGTGCATCGCTGGCTGTATCGCCGGGCCATCGACCACGTGGTGCTGTCGTCCGCGTCATTGCGCGCGCCGTTGGCGGGACTTATTGAGGCCGGTGTCTTGCCTCCCGAGCGAATGACCGTCATTCACAGCTCGGTCGACAGCGCGCGCTTTGATCCCAGCCGCGTTTCCGGAGAATCGGTACGGCGCGAATGGCACCTTGAGAACCGGTTCTGCATAGGGCTCGTGGGCCGGATCTCCCATGAAAAAGGCCATGACCTGCTACTTGAGGCCTTGTCGGCTATCGCGAACGCCCACCCCGCAGTATGCGCGGTCTTCGTCGGCACCGGTCCCGCTGAGCCCGCACTGCGCGCCATGGTGCAGGAACGCCAATTGACCGACCACGTCCACTTTGCCGGCTTCCGCGATGACATTCCAGAAGTCATGGCCGCTATGGACCTCATCGTCGCGCCCAGTCGCCGGGTGGAATCCTCGCCCGGGGCCGTCAAGGAAGGCATGGCTATGTGCAAGCCGGTTATCGCCGCCGCCGTTGGCGGCGTGCAGGAAATTATTGACGATCGCGTCGACGGTTGGATTATACCCCGTGAGGATGCATCCGCTTTGCAAACAGCGCTGGAACACCTGATCAACGACCCGCCGTTGCGCGCCCGCATGGGAGCGGCGGCACGGAAACGCGTAATCGCCGAATTCAGCGATGCGCATTTGGTGGAACGTACCCTGCGCCTTTACGAACAGTTACTGGAGCAAAATGGTTAGACGTTTAATTGATGGCTGGGCCAAAAATCCGTGGTGCCAACACGTGGTTTTTTACGGACTGCTGTTGTTGTTATTGATCTACCCCACCAGCGGATTCAAAAACGCCGTCATCTGGATCGCGACCATCACACTAATCTGGCGTAGTGGCCGGGGCGGTCCGCGCTTGCACATGGGCGGACTGGGCATAGTGGTCGGCGCGTATGGTTTGATCGCCCTACTCGCCTGCTTCTTTTCACGGGACCCGGCGCACAGCTTTAATCAATGGATGAAATTGTTCGAGCTGATCGCGGGCTATTTCGTCGTGGTCAACCTACTGCGCACCAAGCACCAAGTGGAAATCAATCTCCAACGTTACTTCCTGGCGGCGGGCACCGTAGCGCTCATTGACCTGGCACGCTTGGGTTGGGGGGCGTGGCAAACCAGCGAGATATTGGTGCACGGCCGTTGGTTCGATTCACTGCTGGGGTATCCTACCATCGCCTCCGGCATTTATGCGGCGTCCCTGCTGCTGGGCCTTCCTCTTTTGGTTCAGTCCGTGCGCCGACGTGGGTTATGGACAGGCCTGACCGTAGCGTTACTAATGACGGGGATCGTGGTCCTGCTTTACTTTCTTCAAACCCGCAGTGTGCTACTCGGCATGTTAAGTGGTGTGTTCGTTATCGGGATAGCCGTTCCCCTGCCCCGCCGTTATTTGGTAACGGTTCTGGCCGCCTGCCTACTGATTGTGGTCGCCTTCGTGGCCATCCCGGGCGTATTTCAGGAACGGATACTCGATGCCGACATTTCCGATCGGACCGCTATCTGGGCGGACGCCAATCACGTCATTGCGCGCGCCACCGCTGACGAGCCCCACCGACGCTGGATCGGTTTTGGTTACGGGCACAAGACATTCGAAACGCTGCACGCCGATCTGTCCCGCACGGAACGACAAGCCGAACGCGTTTATAATCACGCGCACAACATGTTCCAGGAAACACGTATCCAGATGGGTTATTTTGGCTTGGCGGCCTGGATGGCCTTGCTCGGTACGGCATTTTATCGTCTGGGCACACAATTCCCCGCTCGCAACAACGCGCATCAGCGCTTGGTAATGGCCTGCCTGGCGGGATCCGGGGTGGCCTTTTTCATCTACGGTCTGTTCAGCCTGTTCTTTGCCCTTATCCCCGCCTTCTTTTTCTGGTCGCTGCTGGCCGCCTGCATGGCTTACGCCCGGACACCTTGATAAGTATCGAGGCTCTTATTGGGTGTGGGTATCGGATTTCCCCCGCAACCATCGAGACAAACGACGGCGATAGTTGTTGAGCCGATACCCCAAATGCGAGCACCAGCCGGCCACCGCAAATCCCCAACCGCCGTATCCTTGTGGCCGGATCAAAGCGCGGGCCGTTGGCATGTTGCGCAGGAACTGATTCAGCTCCATCCACACGCGGAACCGGCGCAGGATACGCGGTCGCGTCAAACGAAAGTCAATGAAGCAGACGGCACCGGTTTCGGGAGCGATCACAAAGTTACTGGGTTTACAATCCCGTCGCAGATAACCTTTGGCATAAAAGGGCAACAAAACGGATGCCAGCGCTTCCTCATCGCCCGGACCGGCCAAGCGTCCGTCCACATAGCCATACACTAGGATATTGTCCGTCACCATTCCCAGCCACCGTCGCTCGGCCGCCAGGATCGGCGGCGTGCAGGCGAATCCCAGGGACTCCAGTTGCTGCATACTGGTATAACGCCGTTCCGCTTCGCCCGGCCGAAACCACGTCATGAACCGCTCCTGCAGGCGTGTATTGCGGGCACGGGGAATCTTGACAATCAGCTCGTCCCCTTCAAAAGAAGCCCGGACAATATAGTTGCGCGGATTATCCTTAAACCGTTGCTTAACGGTCAACGTACCTTGCCAAACACGGTCCAGTAAGCGCACCGCCTTGGCACGTTCATGGACCGAGCACACGGCATAGCCGCCATAGGTAAAATGCCCTTTCATGGACGAAACACTCTGAGTTTAAGGTCTTTGATGGGCCTGACGTCCTCATTGCGATCCAACGCCTTGAGCACATCACTCATGCGATACCGAAGATCCACTACCGTTGCCTGCATTGCTACCCCAACCCATAATTTATAAGCAAGCTATGCATTCACGAATAAACTTGTCAAGCAAACCGACTTCGACACAGGCCCATTTTTTTGACAATCGATCGTTTTGTGTTAGCTTCATCCCACTATGAAAAAAATTGATACCTCACGTCGTGATTTCTTAAAGGTAAGCGGGTTAGCTACGCTTGGGCTTTCCGGGGCTGGCGCGCTTACGCACAGCCATGCCACCACCCTGCGGCGACCGCCCAGCGGCCAAGCGAAAAACGTCATTTTCCTGGTCAGCGATGGCATGAGCGCCGGCACACTCGCCATGACGGACCACTTTGTTCGTTTTCGTGATGGCCACCCGTCGCACTGGATCAACATGTATGAAACCCTGCCGGTACAGCGCGGTGTGATGGAAATGGCTTCGCGAAGCAGCGTGGTGACCGATTCCGCTGCAGCCGCCTCGTCCTGGGGCTGCGGGAGGCGCGTACCCAACGGCCGCATCAATGTCGATCACAACGGCGAGGAACAGGAATCCATCCTGGCCATGGCCAAACGCAACGGGCTCCGTGCCGGACTGGTCACCACGGCAACCGTTACCCACGCCACCCCCGCCGGTTTTGGTGCCAATGGGCGCAGACGTGGCGATGAGCAGCGTTTTGCGAAACAATACTATGAGCGGGACTACGATGTCATCCTGGGTGGCGGACAGCGCTTTTTCGATGCTTCCCAGCGCGACGACGATCTCGATTTACCCGCCCTGTTCCAGCGCAAAGGTTACGCCTACGTGACCGACCGCGACGGCTTGCTGGCTCAGGCTGGGCAACAGGATAAACTATTGGGACTTTTTTCCGAGAGTCACGTCCCCTTTGAGGTTGACCGCCTCAATACCGACGATATCAACAAGGTTCCGAGTCTGGCCGAGATGACCAAAGCGGCCTTGGAAACCTTCGACCGCTCCGGCGATGGGTTTATTATGCAAATTGAGGGTGCCCGCGTTGACCATGCCGCCCACCGCAATGACATCAGCGGCTTGATCTATGACCAAATCGCGTTCGACGATGCGATTGCCGTGGCACTTAAGTATTACGAGGAAAACCCGGACACGCTGATCATCATCACTACGGATCATGGCAACGGCAGCCCAAGCCTTAATTCCGGCGGTCCGCTGGGCGCGAATACCCTGGGTAAGGTTGCCAACTTTAAACGCACCATTGGCTCTGTGATGCACGGCGTACACCGTAATTCCTCGGTCGGCACGATCCAGAATCGTTTTGAGGAATATGCCGGGTTAAAACTCATCTCCGACGAAGTGCAAGCGATTCTTAATCACATGAAGGGCTCCTGGCAGCACCCTTACGATCTCATGAACCAAGCATTTGTGACAACGGCCAGTGTCGTGGCCAACCACTTGCAAGTTAGCTGGAGCACGCGCTCGCATACCTCCGAGTTTGTTGAATTAGCCTCCGTAGGCCCCGGCAGCGAGGGCATCAAGCCCTTCACCAAGAACTATGAGCTGTTTGATGTGATGCGCAAAGCCGTGGATATCGGCTAACGCAGCCAATTGTGCGGCAGGCCCTGACCGAAGCCAGCGGCCCCGTCGCGCCTGCCGCCGTCGCCCGCCTATTCCGCCGCGCCCCGGTCAAGAAGGCGAGGAACTACTGGAAATCCTCGCCACCCTCGGCCATATCCGCCTGCGGCCGGTCGGGTGCTACCGCGCTTGAAACCACCAAACTAACCACACGAAGCTCTTGCAAAACTTCCAGCCACACCAAGTGGCACGGGCATCTTGCCCGTGAAAACATGGGCGTGACGCCCATGCCACGACAGTTTTTGCAAAACCTCAGCACAAAACATTGCCCACTTTTCGTGTCCTTTCGTGTATTTCGTGGTTCCGCGCGCTTATTCGTTTCCGTATCGGATGTGCTCTTCCTTGACCTTGAGCATCTGGCTGATCCGCTTTGCCATGTCGTCGGAATAGGTGCGACGCCCCCGTTCGTAGTCGCTGACCATGTTCTGCCGAATGCCAAGTTTGTCAGCAAGTTGCGCTTGCGTCAGCCCGGCCTTGAGGCGGGCACCAGCCAGGATGTTGCCGACACGGTTCTTTTCCATCTCTTTCCAGTATTCTGTACTCTCGATGGCAACAAACTCGTCCTCCGGCTCCTCCGCGAGCACGGTGATCTCGAACCTCTTCTTGATCCACTCAACCAGCTCAGACACATGCTCGCCGTGAAGCGAAATCTCAATATGGGGCTTTTTCACGAGAGCCAACATAATACACCTCGATTACTATTTCGTTCTTCCGGCATGTCCAGCATGCCACATAGCGGTAATTCAGGTGACAGTGGTACCGATCATCCCCGAGGGGCGAAAAATTGCGCCAACTCTTCTGGACCGGACCATCCACCTGGAGATCAGCAACGAGAAGAAAGAAGAGCTTTTGAACAGATGAAGGCAGCCTTCGCAAACCACGCTCGATCTTTCTCTTGATCCTGACTTCGTAACTCATAATGGTCATAATATAACCACAAAGAAACCAACATGCAAGTCATATTTCGCGAAGTATTGCGTCACCGCTCGCCACGCAGGAAAAAGGGGAATGCTGTGCAGGCGGCAGCCCTCCTATCAGTCAAACCACCAAACGCACTAACCACACGAAACATTGCCCACGTTTCGTGTCCTTTCGTGTATTTCGTGGTTCTTTTTCGGTTCCAAGCCTTGGAACTGTTTTTCGGGGTGTTTTCCAAACGTTGGAACCCGGCATTGCGGCCTTTTTTTGCCTCGTTTTGT
>PWVE01000078.1 GCA_003562335.1 PVC group bacterium | reverse complement strand
GGCGTGATAACGGCCACCCAAGTTGAAGGCGCGCGTGTGCAGCGAATCACCCTGGGCATCGGCGTGAATGTACGGCAGGCACCCGCCTTGCCGGCTGCGGCCTACGGGGTACCGGCCCATACGCTGGCCGACTTGGATATCGAGCTGCCCGCCCTATGGCACGCGCTGATCAGGGAAATTGAGCGGGGCTTGGATCAGCTTGGCCAAGGCGAAAGCCGCGACTTGGTGGCCACCTATCGGCAATACGCCGATTTTATCGGGCGCGACGTCGTTATCTGGCCGGAGGACAGCCAATCGACCGCTCCGATGGCGACTGGTCGGGTTGAAGCGTTAAATGACGACTTGTCCCTGGTACTTGATGGCCACCCCGCTCCCATACACTGCGGCCGGATGACGTACGCAGCGTTGAGCTAAAACATATGGCAATCTGCATTGACATGCGCTACATTTGGCGTCAGACCAATCAATTACTTGTGGGAGGGTTTAAACATGATGAAGCGATTCTCATTGATCATCGTACTGGGCCTGTTGGCGGTGGGTTCGGTTGGCGCGGCCGTTTACTATCGATCGTCTGCCGTTCGGTGGCGTACGCAGGCCACTGAAGCGCTGGCTATGATGCAGGCGCAACCGACCGAAGCGGCACCCGTGGTTACGGGTGAGGACGAACGGGTAAAAGCGCTGGAGCAGGCACTGGCGGAACGCGAAGCGGAATTGGCTGAATTGCGAGCGCAAGAAGAGCCCGTCACCACGGCGGCGGCCTCACCGGAAAGCACAGAGCGGGTTGCCGCCGCAGAGCCGGAACCGGTGAACCGGCGCAACCGCATGGAGGAGTTGCGCGAGACGGATCCTGAGCGCTATGCACAAATTCAGGAACAGCGGGCGGCATTTCGCCAACGGGTACAGGATTCCTTTGCACGGCAAACGGCGCATTTCCTGTATCGTGATCGCGATCAAATGTCGACTGAGGAGCTGGAAGTCTACGACTATATGCTGGGATTGCTGGGGGAAACCTGGCAGCTGACCGATCGCATGCAGGATCCAGACCTGGAACGTGACGAACGGCGCGATATAGGCCGGCGCTTGTTTGAAAATGCCCGCGAGCTGCGGCCCTTGCTGGAAGAGCAACGCGACCGTGAGTTCTACGACATGGCGGTACAACTGGGATATGACAGCGATAACGCTATGCAGTTTGTGGACTACATCAATGAAATGATTGAGGTCACCTCGTTGACCGGCCCCTGGATGCGGCGGGGCGGCGGCCGGGGCCGGGATTAATCCGTATATGCGGGCTAGCGGATGGGTTGGTTCAAACCCGGCGGACCTTCGGAATACAGGTCATAGGAATAGCGACCACGGCTGATGTATACGTAGTTGTTCCCCCAAGGGTCTTCATACGACACCGAGTCCGCATAATCCCTCCAATCAAATGCGGCGTTACCGAAACTGCCTTCCGGGTCCTGTGGCCCAAAAACATCCTCCCAGTCGCCTTCAAAAGAAATGTCATGGTGTGGATACTGTCCTTGCGCGATCCGGTAGGCATCCAACAACGTGCGCAGCACTTGTAGTTCGGCTTGGGCGCGACTTTCATCGGCCTTGCGAGTGGCATAGCCGGAAATGCCCAGCACGATACCGCTTACAACGGCAATAATCAAAACGACGGCCATCAGCTCCACCATCGTCACACCGTCCCTGCTCCGGCAAGCGCGCTTGAATTTTCCCCAACTCATTTGTTTCGTGTTCATGTGTACCTCTTTATGGCTGAATGTACGCTGTCAGACGCTCATTTGTCAAATGCAAGAAATTCCAGTGGCAGGTGGACAAGGCGCCACGAACTTGCTAGGGTCACACGCAGTTACGCAACCGGTCCGTGGGTAGTGCGAGGAGATTAATAATGGATATCAAAGAAATTAAGAAAATTGTCGAGCTCATGAAAGAGCACGACTTAAGCAAATTTGAACTTGAGGAGGAAGCGTTCCGGATTGCCCTCGTCCGGGGGTATGACGAGCAGGTACGCATGGTGCCATCGGCCGCCCCGGCCCCGGCAGCGGCTCCGGCCCCGGCGGCTACCCCTGATGCCGCTGCTCCACCGGAAGATGACGGGTTGCTGGAGATCACGGCGCCCATCGTGGGCACGTTCTACCGCTCTGGTTCGCCGGAGTCCGATCCCTATGTGCAGGTGGGGCAGTCAGTGGATAAGGATACGGTGGTGTGCATCGTCGAGGCGATGAAAGTGATGAATGAGATCAAGGCCGAGGTAAAAGGCACCATCGAAAAGATACTGGTCGAAAACGCGACCCCGGTGATGTACGGGCAGCCGTTGTTCAAAGTCAAACCCGAGTAGGCCCCCCATGATCCAACGCGTATTAATTGCCAATCGCGGTGAGATTGCCGTCCGCATTATCCGGGCCTGCCGCGAACTGGGCGTCAAATCGGTGGCGGTCTATTCCGCCGCCGACGAAAATTCCCTGCACGTACAATTAGCCGACGAGGCGTTGTGCATCGGGCCGGCGGCGGCGGCGGAGAGCTACCTGAAAATTGCCAACATTATCAGTGCGGCCGAAATTGCCGACGTCGACGCCATTCATCCCGGTTACGGGTTTCTATCGGAAAATGCCCATTTCGCGGAAATCTGCCGTAATTGCAAGATCACCTTTATTGGTCCCTCGCCGGAGAATATTCAGCGTATGGGCGACAAGGCGGTAGCGCGCGAAACGGCGAAAAAAGCCGGGGTACAGGTGACGCCCGGCAGTGAAGGCCTGATCCAGAGCAAGGAGGAGGCGTTGAAATGGGCCCAGCAAGTGGGCTATCCGGTATTGCTGAAGGCGACCGCTGGCGGGGGCGGCAAGGGCATGCGGCACGCGCACAATGATATCAGCCTGATGCAGGCGTTTATGACCGCCAGTGCGGAGGCCGAGCGCGCGTTCGGCAATTCCGGGATGTATATGGAAAAATTTGTGGAGAGCGCCCGGCACATTGAGGTGCAGATCATTGCCGACCATCACGGCCACGTCGTCCACCTGGGCGAACGGGACTGCAGCATCCAACGGCGCCACCAGAAACTGATTGAGGAAGCCCCCAGCCCGATTCTGGATGCGGATACCCGCAAACGCATTCATCGCGCAGCGGTGAAAATCGCGGAGTCCGTGAAGTACCGCAATGCGGGGACCATTGAGTTCCTGTACGATGCGGCAACCAACGAGTTCTATTTCATGGAGATGAACACGCGCATACAAGTGGAACATCCCGTCAGCGAGGAAATCACCGGGATCGACCTGATCAAGGAGCAAATTCGCGTGGCGTCCGGGGAACCGTTGTCGTTTACCCAGAAAGACGTGAAGCTGGACGGGCATTCCATTGAATTTCGCGTGAACGCCGAGAACCCCTATCGCAACTTCACCCCGTCGCCCGCACACGTGGACTGGGTGCATTTCCCCGGTGGCGCCGGGGTGCGTATTGAGTCCCACGTCTATTCGGGCTACGACATCTCGCCCTACTACGACAGCATGATCGGGAAAATTGTCGTACACGCGCCGGACCGCAGCCAGGCGATACACCGCATGGTGCGCTCACTGAATGAATTCATGATTGAGGGGCCGCACACGACCGTACCGTTGGGCATCGCAGTACTGCTGGATTCACGCTTTGCGCGCGGGGAGTACACGACCAAGTTTCTTGACGAGTACCTAGCCGAAGGTACGTTTGTGGCACCGCAACATAAGTAATGCACGGCAGCCGCTTGTCGACTGCACGGAAGGAGGTTGGAATGAGAAGATTTATTCATGTGCTGACGGGTTTGATATTGCTGGTGATCCTGTTGGGGGCTGGCGTTAGTCTGATTCATATGGCGTCCTACCCTGATTGCTGGGTGGCCTGTCTGGAACACTGGCCGGAACAGCGGGGCTGGGGCATGCTGGCGGGCGTGGCGTTGATTGTCGTGGTGGTGATCTATGCACTCAGCGGGTGCCGTGGGCGGGCGGCAGACGAGCCTTACCTGTCCTTCAGCAATAACGGCACGACCGTT
>PWVE01000168.1 GCA_003562335.1 PVC group bacterium | reverse complement strand
TTGGGAACGGATTCAAAGGCGACGCGGCTCGGCGGAGAACGAGATTTTTCGACTTCGCTACGCTCCGCTCAAAATGACAGCAGGCGAGCGTGCGACTTATGACGGTGTCCCGTGCGGCCGGGTGTTCGCCAGTGCTCTCATCGCAAAGAATCCCTGCGGCACGCGCGTTGTGGTCAAAAAATCCGCATTTCCTCTTCTTCCACTCAAAATCATTGAGGTTTTCGACGCCAATATGGGGGATCGAAATTCACCACCCTCTTTTCAGCCTCTATTCACGCACCTTCTCAACAGCGCAATCGGCTCAGAAACGCGATGTGGCACTTGACAGGCACGCAGCAATGTAGATACTATGTATATTCAATATTGGAGTGTGATATGATTACGACTGTTCAAAAGTGGGGGAATAGTTTGGGGGTGCGAATCCCCAAGCCGTTCGCTGTGGGAAAAGACCTTCGCGAAGGGACTCGAATCGATATGCGCGAAGAAAAAGATTGCTTGGTTATTGTTCCTATAAAACACCCGAAGTTAAACTTGGATGACCTGCTCAAAAGGGTGACTAAGGCAAACCTTCATAAGGAAGCTGATTCTGGAGAGCCGCAAGGACGAGAGGTTTGGTAATGAGCTCGACATACATTCCCGACCAGGGGGATATTGTTTGGCTACAATTTAATCCTCAGAAGGGACACGAACAAGCGGGGCATCGTCCTGCGCTTATTATATCACCGAAGTCGTATAATCGACGTGTTGGTCTTGCCCTGCTGTGTCCCATCACGTCAAAATCGAAAGGTTATCCGTTTGAGGTGGAGCTGGATGTGGAAACAATCAACGGGGTGGTATTGTCCGATCAAGTGAAGAGTCTGGATTGGCAGGCGCGAAGGGCGGAATATGCAGGTTCCGCCCCTTCACAAGTCATGGAAGAGGTACGGGCAAAGTTGTCGACGCTGATTTTCGGATAGCCTTAATCAAACAACAGAACGCAAGCTTTCTGGATGCGGTCCGTGGTGAGAAGGCCACGTTAAAGGCGCCGTTCGACTATTCCGGCCCGCTGACGGAGACGGTGTTGCTGGGTACCGTGGCCACCCATTTCCCGGAGGCCAGACTGCTGTGGGACGCCAAGGAACTCCGCTTCACAAACAACAATGAGGCCAACACCTACCTGCGCCGTCCGTATCGCGCAGGCTGGGAAGTGGAAGGGTTGGCCTGAACGTGTTTGACGACATCACCCACAACGCATTAACAAGCGAGGAGGACAGCAATGGAAAAACTAAGAGTCGGCATTATCGGCTTGGGATTCATGGGGGGCATGCACCTCCAGAACTGGGCGCGGCGATCCGATGTGGACGTGGTAGCGGTCTGCGACAAGCGGCCCTTGGATGCCACGGGGATCAAGGGCAATATCGACGGAAGCGATGCCCCTGCTGTGGATCTGTCGGGCATTACGCATTACACCGATGTCGGCGAGATGTTGGACAAGGCGTCCTTGGACGCGGTTTCGATCACGCTCCCGACCCATCTCCACAAGGACGTAACACTGCAAGCCTTGGCGCACGGCGTACATGTGCTGTGCGAAAAGCCGATGGCCTTGACGGTGGAAGAGTGCGACGAAATGATCGCCGCTGCAGATCAGGCCGGCAAGGTATTGATGATCGGTCATTGCATCCGCTTTTGGCCGGCCTATGCCTGGGCGCGGCAAGTAGTGGCCGACGGGCGTTACGGATCCGTGCGCGCGGCGGATTTCGAACGGTTGTCGGCTCGGCCGGTATGGAGCGAGGGGGACTGGCTATCCGATGAAATGAAAAGCGGGGGCATCGCCCTCGACCTGCATGTGCATGATTTGGATTTTATCCAATATCTACTTGGCCAGCCGGATCAACTCGAAGCGCGCACGGCCAAATTCCCGGACGGCGTGACCGGGCATATCCAAACCCGGCTTTCCTATCCCGGGCACGATGCAGTGGTCTCCGCCACCGCGAGTTGGATGATGCCTGCCGCCTTCAGTTTTGGCATGAGCTTCAAAATCCTGCTTGAACAGGCGCTTCTCGTCTATGACAGCCGGGCCGAATCGTCTTTCATGGTGTACCCTGCCGAAGGCGAGGCGTTTGCACCCGAATTGGAAGCCGGTGACGGGTACCAACAGGAAATCGACTACTTTGCCACGCTGATCTGCAGCGGAGGCACTAACACGGTCATTCCCACGCCGGAGGCCAGGGAAGCGGTGCGGTTGGCCAGAGAGGTGATATCATGATGAAATGCGAATTCCCTATTGGTGTTTGCACGTGGTCGCTGCAGAACGACCTGACCGGTGTCACGTCGTTGCTGACCGGCAACGGACTGTCGCACCTGCACTTGGATGTGTCGGCGGCGGACGCGTTTAGCGCCGCTATTAAGCAGCATCAATGGACTGTCAGTTCGGCCATGGTCAGTTTTCCGCAGGAGGATTATTCCACCTTGGACCGGATTAGGGAAACGGGCGGCATTGTGCCGGACGCGCAGTGGCCGGACAACCAGCGGATTGCGCACGATGCGATTCAGACGGCTGCGCGGTTGGGCACCCCGTACTGCTCCATGCATGCCGGCTTTATGGATCACCATGATCGCCCGGCCTATGACACATTTTGTGCCCGGATCGGCGAATTGGCTGCGGCGGCACAGTCGAACGGGATCATGCTCCTGCTGGAGACCGGCCAGGAAACGGCGGCCGATTTGCGCCGTTTTCTGGAGGACCTTAATCATCCGGCGTTGGGCGTGAATTTTGACCCGGCCAACATGATTCTGTACGGCAAAGGCGATCCGGTCGATGCCCTGCAAGTGCTGGGTCCATGGATACGGCATGTCCATATCAAGGACGCGATCGCCTCGCCGGTGCCGGGGGAATGGGGAAGCGAAGTCCCGTGGGGCGAGGGCGATGTACCGCATGCGGCCTTTTTACAGACCCTCCAAGCTATCGGGTTCGATGGCGTAGTGGCCATTGAGCGCGAAGCCGGCGACGACCGAACCGGCGATATCCAGCTGGCTATCGACCGCCTGAGGGTCAAGCAGGACGGGTGAACCGCCAAGTGCGGCGGCTCTTGCGAAACCTCCAGCCACACCAAGTGGCACGGGCATCTTGCCCGTGAATCATGGGCGGGACGCCCATGCCACAACAGGTTTTGCAAGAGCCTGACTATCCAGTCACCGGCACCATTGAATACCAGTCCGGCAGCCAACGTCTAAACAGGCAACTTATGGTTACAAACGTACGGTCAGAACTTTTGTAAAAAGGTAAATAGGTGGACGACTACGGCGACGACTACGGATTACGGAGAGGTGTTTGAATCCGTCCGCCGAAATGAAAGGAAAGGATACCGCGATGAAACGTTATATGCTGTTGTGTGTGGTGGGTGGATCGCTGTTAGGTGGGTCGGTTTTCGGCAACGATGCCGGGGATTTGGTTTTTCCCGCTGACTATCCGCATAAAGTGCGGGCGGAACTGTTATATGAAAATGTGCAGCGCGATATCCGCGTGACGTCCGAGTCCCCGACGGTCCGTGACGCCCTGTCGGCGGACGTGTTTGCCGTGCGCCTGCATACGGATGTGGGGCCACTGGCGCGACTGGATTTTGACGTGGGTGCCATGAGTGCCGGGAGCGGCAGTCACAAACTCATGGGCGGCGTGGGGCTGCGCTTTTTGGCCCTTGAATGGGATGCGTGGCGTGCAGGCGCTTTTGGGCAGGCACGCTATGCCCGGGATTTAAGCGACCGGGTCGATTTGGGCGACGCCGGCCGGGCTTCGGTCAAATATGACTGGGTTGAAGCTGACGCTGGCTTGCTGGTGGCGTACCGTCAATCCGTCGCCGATCAATTTGTTGTAGCCCCCTACGTGGGACCCGTGTTTTCGATCATTCGGTTGTCCGGCGATCTGCGGGACGCCAATGGGCGTAACCGTTTTCGCGCCGAGCAAGATCAAGCGATCGGCATGGCACTGGGCCTGGGCCTTGAGTTTCAGGGACAAAACGGGTTGCGGTTCGAAACCCGTTACTTCGATGACTGGAGCGTCTCTGTGGCGGCCTCGTTCGTGTTCTAGCCTGGAGCCTTTAG
>PWVE01000207.1 GCA_003562335.1 PVC group bacterium | reverse complement strand
CCGCGCGAATGGCCCCGACCTCCATCAGGTCCGGCCGGGTCGCCTTGGGGTGGTTGCTCAACCGCTTATGCGGTGTCAAGTCAATGAACGAATGATTTGGATCGGGGAAGCGCCAATCCATGCCGTCGATGCTGTGCATGAACACGGGGTAGATCGGCCCGGTACCCAAGTGCAGATCATCACGGGCGGTGGTATCGTCGAGCATCCGCCGCGCTTCATCCTGAAAGTAGACCTCCGGAAAACCGATATGCTGACCGTGATATATCTGAACATTCGGCGTGTAGAGGTCTGGCCGGATGACTTCGTCGCCCTGCTCGTACTCCGCCCAATCCCAGATGTTCATTGGATCAATCGTGCCTTCGACTCCCACGCCGTGCCATGGCTGATCGTCCCAGTTCGACGAGCTGTGGCGGGCAATGCCGCGCCGAAACTCAAATGGGTCGCCTTGAGGAACGCCCCAGTCGTCGTGGCCACGCTTGCGGCCGTACATGACGTATTCCTGACGGTATTCGTCATAGAAGAATGTGTGCGTCGTGTCTGCCTTGTGAGTGAACGCGAGCTGCGAATTGTAGAAGCTGACGCCATCCGCCGAAGTGGCAATATAGAGATTGCTTCCACTGCGCCAGGTGAGCTTGTAACGCTCATTGGCAGGGGCTGTGGAGTCGATCATCACCGTGGCACCGCCCTGCCACTGGCCATCGGCCATCGCCGGGTGCGGTTCGACGTACAACAGGTTGTTCTCATCCGGATTGGTCGTGCCTGGTTCGAGCAGATGGTTCGCCACGCCTAGTTCCGGCTTGATCCACTCAACACCATCCTCGCTCACCAACATTGCCGTCGCCAGACGAAGCCCTCCGTGCGCGCCAATCGTCCATTGCGCCGGTTTCATGACCGTGTAGTAGAGACGGTATTGATAATCGCCCGACGCATCGGAGGAAGGCGCCTTGATCTCACTGCCGATGCCGGTGGATATGCCAATGTCGTTTTCCTGTTCCCACGCGCTGGTCAGCGACTCCATGATCAGCACCTGGCCGCCCGTCCGGCCCATGACAAGTTCCAAGTTCTGGGTGTGGGCACGCAGCGACTGGTCTACCGCAAGATACCGCCGGCTCATATCGGCCGGCCGCACCGCTGGTGCAATCGACAACTTGTCGAGGTAGCCCGTGCCGGTGGTTTCGGCGGGGCCGGAAATGTAAATGTTGATGGAATTGTAGTTTCCACGGGCCGTGTCCGTCGCGGTTCCAAGGACATTGCTGTTGAGATCGGCGACCGTGGTGTTGAAACCGCCTGTGATTGGATCGATCTCAACCTGGAAACGGTAAAATGTGTTAAACTCCAGACTGCCGGTGATACTGGTGTTGCCGTGGTCGCCGCCGGTGTAGTAGGCCGTCGGGACGCCGCTGACAATCCTTAGTCCGAAGCCCAGGTAGCCGGGGCCGAACGCGCCGTCGTCCACCCACAACGTCGGCCTGCCGCCCTCGGTGATGTCGTCGCGCGCGGCCATCAAAAATTCGATCCCAAAGGACGCCGTGGCGCTCCCGGAGACAAAATTTCTGCGCGCCCCACCCCGCTGGTCGAAACGGACGATTTTGAGATACCGCGAGCCGTCCGGCACTCCCGGATCTCCGGCGCCTTGTCCATCCACCAGATTGCTCGCGGCTTGCCCTCCGGCGGTCCAGCCATCCTGGCCATGGATGGCGCCGGCTTCAAAAAGGGGGGGCTCAAAGCTTGTCGTGTAATAAGGTCCGGCGCTGGTGGGCACAACTGCGGACATCAGACCCACGCAGAGGAAATGAAACGTCGTTCTATGCATTTTCAGCTAAAATTGATAAGAAATCGCTTTCAGGCGGCGCGTGCACCCGACCGCCTGCCTGTGCGTGACCGCACGCAGACAAGCTGGAAACGGTCTTAAGGGGCGCTTTCATGAGGCGAGTGTAGTGGAATCGGGCTGGCGATGTCAAGTCCGGCTGCAAACGCGCGACAGCAATTCTCATTTTGGCCTCATGTTGTCTCAGCGGACGGCCCGGCGGTCCGTCCCTACCTGTTTTGCGCTATGTTTTACGGTAGTTTCCGGGGTAGGGCGCGATCGCCGAGCGCGCCGTGTGAATAGGGGGCGGCCAAAATGAGAATTGCTGGAAAAAGCTGCGATTCCAAATTACATATTTTTCGAGTTGATTTCCGCTTTTAGAATGCTTGTAGCGGCGTAAGATCGGCTACGGGGTGGCGTTTTGAAGAAAAAAAATTCTTCGAGACGCTTTTTTTCTTGTCAAAATAGTCTAAGGATATATACTTATGACATGAAAACCAGTCAAAGCAGCGAAAGTAGACATCATCGTCTCCGAGAAACCTATCTGCGTGAACTCAGAGCGGTAGGCATGTTCATGGAGGGAACGTTGAGCAAGGTTCAACGTGCGAATCGTAAATCACCGAGTTGGCAGTTAACCTTTAAGCAAGCTGGTAAGACACGCACCATATATGTGCCTGTCGATCTGGCACCGGAGGTTCAGCGATGGGTAAAAGAGCACAAACGGTTAAAACAAGTCATTCGCAAGGTCACCGCTCAAAATCTGGCGGTCATTCGTCGGCATGCCGCCGTCCGGCGGGCCGAAAAGCGGGGCCGGCTCCAGACCCCACCGGCTTCGGCAAAGCCCTGAAGCGTGTGGTCGTTACTTGTTTCCCCGATCTGAACCGGTGGTTGGGCGAATTGCCCGATCCACGCAAGCAGAGCATGTGCAAATATGCCGGGAGTCATATCTGGTGGCAAATTCTTCTGACGTTTATTTTACGCAACGGTTCACGCAATGCCTTTGATGCCGATCGCAACACCGGTCAGATGCCGGAGAATGTGTTGCGGTTGTGCGGGCAGCAATGGGATGAAAAGCGTCTGGGAAAGCGTCGTACGGTGACTTGTTCGGGTAACGCGGTTATACACGCTGGCCGTGTTTCGCACGTGAAGGTGGGCATGCTCCTCTTGGCCATGGTTAAGCGGTTAATCCAGATGCGGTTGCTCGAATCGGCGCGATTGTTCAATCGTTGGTGGTTGATTGTTATTGACGGGACGTTACAGGATCGTGGACGCAAAACCACACGGATGTGGAAATCCAGGTATCGGTACATCGTTGAAGCCAAGCTGATTGGACCGTTTGGCACCATTTGGCCGCTGATGACGGAATTTCAAGACATGAGCGATCCGATTCGCGAAAAAGAGGACTGCGAACTAAATGCCTGCCTGCGGTTAATGCAACGATTAGAAAAAGAGTTTCCCCGTCTGCCGATTTGTTTCCTCTTCGACGGGCTTTATCCCGTCCAACGGATATTCGATCGGGTCGTCAAGGCGGGCTGGAAGTTCATCGCCACGCTGAAGGAAGGACGCCAGCCCAATGCCTATGACGAAGCGGTGCAAACCATGTTGCTTAGCCCATCGAATGTCTATCACTGCCAACGAATGGGCGAAGACGGCATAGTGGACCAGACACTGCGATGGACACAGCAAGTCCCATTCGATAAACATGAATTCGATGTTGTCTTCGCTGGCGAGATCAGTCCCACTTGCGCAACGCTTTGGGCTTGGGTTACAAATCTTTCAATCAATACGGGCAAAGAGGCATTTGCCGTCGCCAATCACGGCGGCCGAGTCCGCAACCGTATTGAATCCTCTTTCAACGTCCAGAAGAACGATGGGTTCGGGCTCGAACATGCCTTCTGCGCTAACGAAACGGCATCGAAAAACTACCATCTCATCATGCAGATGGCACATACGATCAACCAACTGTTGATCGGTGGATTACTCCGACGACTCACGCGCGGATGCCGTAAGGTTACTGACATCGCGCTGATCGTATTGCTCAGAAACTGCCTGCAGGTGTTGACGATAGGCGACGATCCTATTCCAAGGTGCCAAATCCGCCTCGCGCCAATTTAGCCTGACGCGCAGCAGGCACCCGAGCCCGAACCCGCCTGCATTCCGAGACGTACAACGCGAAAACCGGCCACTTTACACGACCGGGCCCACTGACTCGCCCCTAATACCGGCGTCCATAAGCCATCGACAATACAATGCGACGTGACGCCACTAATTT
>PWVE01000006.1 GCA_003562335.1 PVC group bacterium | reverse complement strand
TTGCCCAACAGGCGACCGCCAAGTTGGAGAAGATGAGCGCCACGTTCCAAGGCTTTTTTGCGCCCCAGGCCCCGGCCGTTAAAGAACGAACCAAATTCACGTTGCGGCTTTCGCTCGGCGACGTGGACACTGCCATCACCTACGAGGTCTTTCCGAAGGTGCCCGCCCCCCGCCGGTCCCCTGCGGTCATGGTCATCCGGGACTTCGCCGATTACCAAAAACGCCGCCGCAAAATTGACCGGGCGGTGAAAGACGGCGCACGCGTCGTGTTCATGGAATTGCCGGTGGGCGAATACACGATTGGCGGCTCGAAGATCAGCGTGGCCGAAGGCGTGATGCGGCCGCGCGAGTTTGTCTCGCGCAACACCGGCCATCCGCTCGTCACCGGATTCAAGCCGGAGGATTTCAAGTGCTGGTACGATCCTGCGGCCGGGCATTTTCGCCCGTTGCTGGCGACGACGATCGAGGCCGAGGGTTGGAATCCGATTTTGACCACCGGGAACATTGGCCGGAGCTACAAAGAATGGCAACAGCAGTCAGCCGCCGCCGAGTTACGTGTCGGGCGCGGTTCGTATATCGTGTGCCAGGTGACCTTGAAGGGCCGAACGCAACACAATCCCGTGGCGGCACTGTTCGAGCAGCGGCTACTGGCGCCGTAACCCTGACGCATGCCTCCCCCCACCCACGTTCCAATCCTTGGAACGTGTTTGGACTGTGTTCTCCAGGCCTTGGAAGTTTTGGGGCGATTTTTCCCAATCGTTGGAAGTGAAATACGGGGTGTGTTCCAAGCCTTGGAAACGGTGGTCGGTAACCTTATAGCGCCCGCAGGAATCGGCGTCGCAAATTTACCTCCCATACAGGATGGACGGGATTGGTAGGGCGAACCGTCCTTGGCCCGCCGTAGCCTGGCGGAGGCGGCCCGGTGAGCCGCCGAGCGTGATTGGTCTATGATCCGTGCACGCACAGCACATCGTCCTGCCCGTGCTCCCGGCTCAGCCAGAGGCTTCGCCCTACCCTTGCAGGGCCTGACCAAAGCGGGGCGGTAACCCTTGTCATCTTCCACACGTAATCCATCTACACGTCGTCCTTTTCACTCGTAGTCCTTGGTACACTTAGTCCACCAACACGTAGTCCGAATAGCCCGTGTGCAGATGCCTTGGGGCCGTGGGTGCGGGGGGACTACGTGTGGACGGACCAGGCATTTCGCAAACAGCACACTAGCCCTGCCCTTTACCCGTAAATAAATGCTGAACATTACCGCTCGCGGCAGGCACGCTTGCGCCATAATCACTCAAAACCAGATCAAACGGTCCCAGCGCATCAAAAACTCTTTCTCGAACGAACCAGCGGGGAAGCGATTTACCGCTCAGGAATGCCCGGTAACTACTCCAAGGATAAGAGGCCAACGAAGGCTTCTCCCCGCCCAACAGCCGTGCCCGCGCCGGATTAAGATGGATGTAATGGCTCAATGAGCGGAAGCCGTAGCCAAAACCATCATCCGAATTCGTCACGAATGGTACGTTGCCGTCCCAAAATCCCGTTCGAGTGCCCCCTCGCCCCACCATCCACGCCAATCCTGCCGTGCACGCGCCGCCAAGGCCGAAAAGCAACGCTATTTCGGTGTCCACTTTCCCGGCAATCCCGAGGGTACCGCTCCACGAAAACGAAACGTGACACTATTTCTCTGTCCCCAGCCCACCTCTC
Organism: PVC group bacterium; assembly: GCA_003562335.1. Taxonomy (GTDB): domain Bacteria; phylum Verrucomicrobiota; class Kiritimatiellia; order SLAD01; family SLAD01; genus SLLF01. The sequence goes on along the minus strand of PWVE01000006.1, from coordinate 13,212 downwards.
AACCACTTGGAAGTCAAATCATCGCTGTTTTCCAGGCCTTGGAACTTTTGGCCGCTATTTTTCCAGGCCTTGGAACGTGTTTGGAGTGTGTTTTCCAGACGTTGGAAGTGTGCCCGGCGTTATTGATCCTCTTCCCAGCGGGCGACGCGTAGTGCGCGGGGCGTATAGAATTGTACCAGTTGTCCCTGGCCGACGGCTACTTCGCCGGGAAAGCATACATGTGCGACGGCGGCTTTTTTGAATTGGAAATGGTGCTGTTGTTCTTTGGGTAAACAGGCGTTCAATAACCCGGCCACATCGGGCATGTGCCCGACACACATTATCCCTTTTGTGCCCTGCGCCTGCTGTTCATGCCACGCGGCTACCGCATCCATGGTGGAACCGCCCGGCACCAACCACGGAACTAACGCGACCTCTTCATCAACCGATAACACGGCCCGAAACAGTCGCGCGGTCTCTTCGGCGCGCACCAGCGGACTGGAATAAATGGCGGTGACCGGACAATCCAGTTTGGCAAAGCCTTGCGCCACGGCCTGCGTTTTCTCGCGCCCTTCGGCGGATAATGGTCGCTTGGCATCCGTGCGAATACCGTCTTCGCCCACATCCAGTGCGGGTCCGTGGCGTACGATATAGATATGCATACTCATTGGGGTCGATGGGGTTTAAACACTGCTTGCTGGTCCGCTTCCTGTGCGGCTACCGCCGCTACGGCTTCCTGCTGAAACACGGCCTGACTCCGTATACGCCGTCCGCGCCGCGTATCATCGCGCCGCACGTACTGATCGTCGGCTTGCAAGACGCGCCCTTTGACGTTGTCTTTCAGGCTGGTTTCCAGCATGTGCCGCAATCGCTTGCAGGCCACCGGATCATCCACCGGCACCAATAGCTCAATGCGACGATCCAGGTTGCGCGGCATCCAGTCCGCACTGGAGATGAAGGTAACTGAATCGCCCCCTTGCCGGAAGTAAATTATTCGGCTGTGCTCGAGCAGTCGATCTACGATGCTGACCACTTCAATATTGTCGCTCACCCCTTTCACGCCGGGCCGCAGACCGCAGATACCGCGCACGATCAACTGAATACGCACCCCCGCCTGCGAGGCGCGGTACAGGGCCTCGATCAACACGGGGTCCACCAGCGAATTCACTTTGGCCATGATATGTCCGCGCTGGCCCTGGGCACAGCGCTCAATTTCCCCCTCGATCCCTTCCAGTAGCCGCTGGCGCAGCGTCAACGGGGCGGCTTCGAGTTTATGGTAGGGGACGGCTTGTCCGTACCCGGCTATGGTATTGAAAAAGCTCGCGGCGTCCGCGCCGTAATCCTCGCGCGTGGTCATGTAGCTGATATCGGTGTAGAGCCGGGCCGTGCGTTCATTGTAGTTGCCGGTACCAAAGTGGACATAGCGCTGGATGCCGGACGCCTCGCGCCGAATAATGATGCACACCTTGGCGTGGGTCTTGAATCCGCGCACGCCGTAAATGACCTGGACCCCCGCTTTTTCCAGGGCACGGGCCCACTCGATGTTCCGCGCTTCGTCGAAACGCGCTTTCAATTCCACCAGCACCGTCACCTGCTTGCCCTGTTCCGCCGCGCGCGCCAGCGCGGCGACGATCGGACTGGACGAGCTGGTGCGATACAAAATCTGCTTGATCGCCAACACCCCCGGATCGTCCGCCGCCTCGTCAATCAACCGGACCACCGGGTCGAACGAATCGTACGGATGCGCCAGCAACACGTCTTCCTGGCGCAACACATCGAACAGCGACTCCGGCGGCCGCAGCGCGGGTGGATATTGCGGGGTCCAGGTTTCTTCCTTGTACTCTTCAAACCCTTCCATGGTGGCCAATCGCATGTAGGCCGCCAAATCCAATGGGCCTGGTATGCGGAAGATAAACTCCTTCTTCACCTGCAATTGTTGCGCCAGCCATTTAAGATTGGCCGACGGGGCCGGGGCCGCCGCCTCGATTCGAACACAATGGCTGATCCGCCGTTCATCGAGGATATGCTCCATGCCGGACATTAAATCGTACGCCTCATCTTCGCGCACTTGCATATCCGCATTGCGCGTGAGTCGAAAGACCATGGACGACGTCACCGTTTCGCCTATGAACAGGCGGTCGCTGTAGTGTACGACCAGATCCTCCAAGTGAACGTAGTGATAGCCGTCACGCGCGGGCACGGTCAAAAACCGTGGCAACACCGCCGGTAACGGAACGACGGCCCGCCGCGGCGACGTGGCATCGCCCTCCCCTTTTCCCTCTGCTGCTGGATCGGCCAACGTAAACAACACGTGCAGCGGGCCGGCCGCCAGCAAGGGGAACGGTTGGTCGGGCACTATGGCCATGGGAGTGATGACCGGATAAACCAATTCGGTAAACGTTTGCTCGATATGCCGCGTTTGCTCCGCATCCAACTGTGGCAGCGCCAACCGCCGAATACGCGCTTGATGCAGGGCCGGTTCGAGGTCGTGGGTAAAACAGTCATACTGCTCTTGCACCATCTTGCGCATCTGCCGACTGATCAACGTCAGTTGCCGCGACGGCGTTAACCCGGCCGGATCACGCGTGGACCGCCGCTGCTGGGTCAGCATTTGGAGGCCCCCTACCCGTACCATGCAAAACTCGTCCAGATTCGATGCCGTAATCGCCAGGAACTTCAAACGCTCCAGCAGGGGTACATGGCGATCCATGGCTTCTTCCAGGACGCGTTGGTTAAATCGCAACCAGCTCAGCTCGCGATTGATAAAGACCGGCGCGGTGCCCAGCTTCCCGGCCCGTTTGCGGGTTCGTTTAGCGCCCATGTGATAGGCCTCCCCGCGCCGTTGCCCTGCGCAATTCAATTTCCATCCCGTAGGTGTCAGCGAACAGCAAACCTTTTTGCTGCATGGCCAACCGTTCCAGGGTCAAATCCTCCACACCGGCCACGTGCACGATCAGTTGTCCCCGGTGCCGACTGAACGTGATGTCTTTTATTTGCTGCATATGGTTTTGATCCAGTGCATCGGCCACCCGCAAGATGGCGGCCAATTTGGTAATCCCCAATCGGTCGGCGCGGTTCAGCTCGGCGTAGCCGGGATGCGTGGGTTTGGGTATGGCCCGGCGGTGGTAGCGGGCAATTAGCGCTACGCGCCGGGTATCCTTCCGGGTTAAACCGAACAGGTCACTATTTTCGATTAAGTATTGCGAGTGTTTGTGGTGTCCCTGATTACCGATATACAACCCGATTTCATGCAGCAACGCCGCCACGCGCAACAAGCCCTCGTAATGTGGGTCGAGCTCATGCTCGGGCTGCAATTCCTTGAAGAGGCGTCCGCACAAGTCGGCCACATGCAAGGCGTGCGCTTCCTCGTAGGCATATTTGCGCCCCAATTGCCGGGCGGAATAGAGCACCTGTTCCCGGAAATGCGCCGTCCACATGCCCCGGTTCGCCATCTCCAACAGCATGCCGTCACGCAATGTGATGCGGGAAATCAGAATTTCGTCAACGGCAAACGCCTGGCTCAAATGCGCATAGGCCAGCAAGGCGGGGCCGGCCGTTTCCGCTTCTTGAAACGGCAAGTGATGTTTGGCCACCAATTCCTCTACACGCGTACCCGCCACCTGCTTGGCAAACCGGGACAAGCGCGGCGCAGCCACCGGCACCAAGCGCGCCTCCTGTTGCTCGGGCGCCAGCATCTCGGCGGCAAACCGGGCGTCCCCGCCCAGAATGATCAGGCGCTGCACCGGTTCCGGCGGGATCACGCGCTTAATTTGATCGGTGGTGCGCTGGATATAGCGCATCAAAATACCCGCCATCCGGCGCGGAGCCGTCTGGTGCGTCTCCAGCATTTCCCGCATACGCAGCGCACCCAGCCGATAGGTCCGCGACAACGTCACATGCCCCTCTTGCACCAGCAGCACTTCGGTGCTGCCGCCGCCCACCTCAACAATTAAGGTGTCGCAGGCGGATAGGCGCGACTGCTGTTTTTCCAGATTCGCGCGCACCGCGATGTAGGTCAAACGGTTGACTTCGGCCTCGTCAATCGGTTCCACTTCCAGGCCCGCCGCCACATACATGCGGTTCAAGAAGCTTTCCCGGTTGACCGCTTCCCGCACCGAGCTGGTGGCGACGGCCCGGATGGCGTCCTCCTCGTCAATGCCGTAATCGCGCAGCACGTGCTGGAAGCCGCGTCCGATGGCCGCACATTCTTCAATCGTGTCGCGCGCGATACAACCACCGGCAAAAGTGTCTTTCCCCAGATTTACCGGCCGCTGCAACGCCTCCAGACTGCGGACCATCCCATCGGCATTGATCTCCGCCACTTCCAGCCGCATGGCGGAAGCGCCGATATCAATGACGGCCACCGTGCGGGTGGATGCTGATGGATCGTGATTTGTCATAAAGGCCGTCACAGTATTAAACCTATGGTTAGTGACATCGATGTGCGGATTGCGTTAGAAATACGTTAGTCCTCTCCGACTCTGCCGCCCTCATGTGTGGGCATCCGCCGCTAACGCCGCCGCCCCGCAGACCACGGCGTCATCGCCCAATTTGGCGACCGCCACGGATACACCAGCGGCAAAGGGCGGCATGGCATTGGCCTTGATCGCCGCCGTGACCTCTTGCTTGTAGAGGCGCGGCAGCGCCTCGACCAGTCCACCGCCCAACACCAGTACGTCGGGTGCCAGCAGATTTACCACGCCAGCCACCGTCCCGCCCAACACACGCGCCGCGTGGCGGACAATCTCCTCAACCACGCGGTCGCCCTGTTCGATCGCTGTCGCCAAGGCCCCACTCTTGATCCGGTCCAACCGGGTACCGGCCAATTCTTTGAGCGCCGGGGCTTGCCCACGGTAGACGGCCTGGGCGGCTTGAGCCGAAATCGCCAGCCGACTGGTCATTGATTCCAGCGTACCATAACGCCCGACATCCGCTACCGGTCCGCGCATGTCCACCGGGAAATGGCCGAGTTCCATGCACGATCCGGTCCGGCCCCGGATAATGCGGCCTTCATAAACACAACCGGCGCCGACCCCGGTACCCGGGAACACGCCCAGTACACAGCGGCCCTTCTTACCTGCTCCAAAACGATATTCACCATAGGTACCGGCGTCCACGTCGTTGGCGATAACGACCGGGCACTTGAAGTGTTTTTCGAGCGTGGCCTTTAGCGGCACATTGCGCCAACCCATATTCGGGGTATCCAGAATAATGCCGCGATCAAGGTCCAGCAGGCCCGGTGCCCCCACGCCGATGCCCGCCACGGAAGCGGGCTCAAGACCGGCGGACTGCTGGCTATCGGTGATGGTCCGGATGATCCGCTGCAAACCCGCCTCAACGCCCTCGTTGCCTTTGGTTTTTTTGCGGGCCGCCCCTTGTTTGCGGAACCGTTCATCGTACAGGGTCGCCATCATCTTCGTCCCGCCCAAATCGAATCCGACCCAATACGTTTTTGCCATACCGCAGCTCCGTGAGATCACGATTGATTATTAAGCCAGGCCCGCACCGCCGGGGCCTGTGCATCATTTGGACGCAACTCCAGAAAGCGCCGGTAATGGTGGATCGCTTCGCGCCGGGTGCGGGCTTCACCCGCGTAGATGGAACCGAGCAGTAAATGCGCAGGCGCAAAATCAGGGTCGATGTGCAAGACCGAATCCAGGCGCGAGACCGCCTCCCACGGCGTGCCCAGCTCGTACTCGCACACTGCCAGGTTGTACATGGCGGTGATATTATCCGACCGCAATTCCAGCGTACGCGCGAACGCGGCGCGCGCCGCGCTGAATTCCCGGCGACGCAAATGGATCAGCCCGATGTTGTGATGGGCCACGTCGAGCTCAGGGTCCAACTGGATCGCCCGGCGAAAAAACGACAAGGCATTATCGAGGTCCCCACGTCGCTGATACGCCACGCCCCGCTGGAATGTTTCGCGGGCGGCGATGACGTTGCGGGCCGGTTCCCGGGTGGGTGGCGGTGCAGGTTCAGGTTCCGCAGTAGGTGGTGGCGCGGGCGGGCGCAAGAGGCGCACCTGGCGCCGGGCATCCGCAATACGCGGATCGTCCGGGAACGTTGTGATGAATTGCTGGTAGACTTCCTCTGCGCGGCGGCGGACCCCGGCTTCCTCGTAGCGCTCGGCCAATTGCCAAAGCTGGTCCGCGTCGTCCGGTGCCAGCGCCACGGCTTGTCGCTGAGCGTTTAACGCCACATCAAGATTCTCCACCGCCCAAGCACTATCCGCCAGCGCCGCCCATGCGCCCCCCCACTCCGGCTCTTCCTCCACGGTGCGTTGGAACCAGCGCAGGGCCTCATCATGCCGGCCTTGGGCGGCGTGCCAGCGACCAAACTCCTGGAGTGCCGCCGGTGCGCGCGGATCAAATTCGAGCGTCTGCCGCAACGCTTGTTCCACCCGGTCATCCTGTCCCTCCCGTTGGGCTTGCGCGACCAGCCGCAACCCCATGGCCACGGCCGCACTGGTTCGCCCTTCATCCGCCAATCGGCGGGCTTGCTGCATACGTTCCGCCCATGTCGGCGGCGTCGGTACGGCTTCTTCGTCAGGCACCACCTGCGGCGGATCGGTAGCGGGATCGGTCACCGGATCGCGTACGGGCGTGGCCGTTACCGTCCGGTATTCCTCGTCCGCCTGCAATTGTTCCATATGGGATCGGGCGCGGCGGCGCTGGGCGTCGGAGGGGGTGGTATCCAAATAATCCTGGAACAGGGTCAAGGCGTCAGCGCGCAGGGCGGGATCACTGCCGTACAAAACCGCCAGATTGTACAAGGCGGGGCCAAAATCAGGGTTCGCCTCCAGCGCACGCATCCAGTGCGCAACGGCTTGCTCTTCCTCATCCGCGCGCCAGTCCAGCACACCCAGCGCCGTCAACAGGCGCGGCGAATGCGGGGCTCGTTCCAATGCGGCCTCCACGTTACGGCGTGCGTCGGCCCACTCGCCCTCGGCCCAGTAGGTTTCCGCCAGATACTCCAGTGGACGCGGATTCTCCGGCTGCAACTGTGCCGCCGAGCGAAACAACATGCGGGCCCGCCCCCACTCGCCGTCCTCAAACGTCAGTACCGCCAAATTGAAAACCGGTTCGTATAAGCGCGGGTCCAGCTCGCGACTGCGCTCGAAATAGGCGGCGGCCCCGTCGGCATCTTCCAACTGTGCCGCGATAACCCCCAAATAATGGAACGCGCGGGCGTTGGCCGGATGGCCGGGCCGGGCGTTAATGGATTGCTCAAAGGCATCCCGTGCACGGACCAAGCGTCCGCGTTCATATTGCCGCACGCCGCTCGCGAATTCCCGTTCGCCCGCGCGCTCGCCGCACCCGAACACCAGGCCGCTGATCACCAGTGCCAACACCATAAACCATTTTGTTAACCGCCACATGTCCAGAGACTAGCCGAACCGCTTGGCCGATGCAAGCTTTGCGCCCACTGCTCACATTTCAAGCGGCGATTGCCAGACGCCTACCATTTGCGTATGTTCAAGGGCCATGATCCCGCACATACATTGCTGTACCGATCGCGCCCAATGCGCGACTGCGATTGCAACGCGTATGGTGCGGCTCGCAGCGGACGCCGTCCAACGCCGCGGCCGGTTTACCGTGGCCATAGCCGGCGGATCCGTGTCGGAAATCGTCGGCGAAGCGCTGCGCTCCGAACCGGCCCGGGCGGCGGACTGGAACGCGTGGCACGTTTTCTGGGTCGACGAGCGTTGCGTCCCTGCCACGCACGCCGACAGTAATTTTGGAACAGCACAGCGATCGTGGTTATCCGGGATGCCCATTCCCCGTGAACAGGTTCATCCCATGGACGGCACAAGCGAGCCCGAGCTGGCTGCACGCGCGTACGAATCCGTTCTGGCGACAGCAACACCGCTGAACACTGATCAAGACGTTCCCCGTCTGGACTTGATCCTGCTCGGTATCGGGGAAGACGGCCATATTGCCTCGCTGTTTCCGGGCCATACCGCGCTTAACGAGCATACCCGCTGGGTAACCGCCGTGACCCATGCACCTAAACCGCCGCAGACCCGGCTCACCTTAACCTTGCCCGTGCTCAATCACGCGCGCCATATCGCCTTCATCGCCGTGGGCACCGACAAGGCCGCCATTGTGCGGCGCGTACTCGAACCGGGGACAAAGGCGCACGCCCCCGTACCGGCGCAGCTGATTGATCCGGGCCAGGTTGATGTCGAATGGTTCCTCGATGCGGAAGCCGCCCGACAGTCACGGGCTATTCTGTCCGGATCCTGTCTACTTTTGACAGAACAGCACACCACACCAGGAGCAACCCTATGAATGCGCAGCATACCGATCCGCAGCCACTTTCCATCGTCATCCTCGGCGCGTCCGGTGATTTAACCCAACGCAAGCTGGTTCCCGCGTTGTACAATACGTTCCGCAAGCAACAATTGCCCGACACCTTCCGCATCGTCGGCGTCGCGCGCCGCGATTGGACCGATGCGTACTTCAAGGACCGGTTGCGTGACGGGGTCAAGGAACACAGTGCCGACTCGTTTGAGGAAGAGACTTGGGCGGCGTTTTCAGAACGGATTGGCTATGTGCGCGCCCACTTGGACCGTCCGGACGAGTATCCCCGGTTGCGCGACGCCTTGACGGACATGGAAGACGGTCCGGCCAACCGGCTTTACTATCTGGCCACAGCCCCGGAACTTTACGAACCGGCCTGTGAACAACTCGGACGCGCGGGCATGGCCGTCGAAGAAGGAGGCTGGCGCCGCATCATCATTGAAAAACCGTACGGTCACGACCTGGCCTCGGCCATGCACCTCACCGCAAGCGTGCACGCGTCCTTCCGCGAAGAGCAGGTTTACCGTATCGACCACTATCTCGGTAAAGAAACGGCGCAGAACATCCTCTTCCTGCGTTTTGCCAATACCCTGTTTGAGCCGGTCTGGAATCGCCGGTACGTAGCAAACATTCAGGTGACCGTTGCGGAAACGGTCGATGTAGGCGATCGCGCAGGGTACTACGACAAGGCGGGCGTGTTGCGCGATATGTTTCAAAATCATCTACTGCAATTGCTGGCACTCGCCACCATGGAGCCACCCGCCTGTCTGGACGCCGACGCCATACGCAACGAAAAGAACAAGATATTCCAATCCATCCGGCCCATTGCCTTGTCGGATACCGTACGGGCGCAATACGAGGGCTATCGCGCCAGTCCCGGCGTGGACGCAAACTCGCAAACCCCCACCTACGCGGCGCTCAAACTCTTCATCGATACCTGGCGCTGGAAAGGCGTCCCGTTTTATTTACGGTCGGGCAAGGCGTTGGCGGAGAAGTCCAGTTCCATCACCGTACAATTCCAACCGCCGCCGGACATCATGTTCAACCTCGGGGAACAGGCGGGGTTCACGCCTAATATGCTCTTCATCTGCATTCAGCCGAACGAGGGCGTCACGCTTCGGTTCGAAACCAAGGAACCGGACTCGGCGCACAGTACGCGAACCGTGGATATGGCCTTCAATTACGGTCACACGTTCAGCCATCGTCGTTTGCCGGAAGCGTACGAGCGACTATTATTGAACGCGATCGCGGGCGATCCGTCCTTGTTCGCGCGTAACGACGGCATCGAAAACTCGTGGCGCGTGATCGACCCGATCCTGTCGGGCTGGGAAGCAAACCCGGACGCCTCTCCGTTACGCACCTACCGTCAGGGCAGTTGGGGACCGAACGCGGCGGACGACTTACTCGCACGCGTCGGCCACGCCTGGCGCAGGGGCTGCACAGAAGATAGCTGCCCGGTTTAGGCTGCGATTTTTTACGCAACGGCATCTGCTTCGTACAAGTACCGCTGGAAGCCGCTGAATAATCCGCCAACACATTGCGATCCGCCAGGAAAAGAATGCGCGGTCGCCGATACGGTTCGCCGGTCAGGTTCCAGCGGCTCTGAAACAATTTCCACGCGATCTGGAACGCGATAAACGTCTTGCCCGTGCCCGTGGCCAACGTCAGCAGCATACGCCGCTGACTGTCGGTAATGGCGTCCATGACGCGCTCAATGGCGATGTCCTGGTTTCGGATTCGTTCATGGGTGGGACCATATTGACCCAATTGACAAGGGTGACGGGGTGTTCATGCGGATCTTGTGCCTTTGCAGTCGGGGTAGGCGGAGCAGCCCCAGAAGGGGCCCTTGGCGGAGCGCCGTTGGCGCATCGGCTTCTGGCAGAGCGGACATTCCGGGGCGTCGGGCGCTTGTTGCTGTTGGTCGCGTGCTTCAAGGCGTTTGGTCATCAGCCGCTCGCTGAAACCGCCGGTTTCCTCAAAAGCCTTCCCTTGCGCCGCGACTTGGCGCTTCAACATGTTCAGCGCACGCCCGATAATGAGCAGTAGGGCGTTGGCGACCACGATGGGGTCCTCGTCGTCGAGCCAGCGGGCATATTTTCGGCGCTGCTCCAGCGCGTGCTTGGCCGACTCGTGCACCATGTCTTCGGCAAAGGTAGGTTTGTCGAGCGAGATGGCGTTGAGGGCCTTGGCTTCGGGTGAATGCACCGACCACGGAAGCTGGTTACGATCGAGGATCAGGATTTCGTAGTCACCGCGCAGCTCGCCCAAGCTGGCGCGGGCCACGTCGGTCAGCTTCATTTCGGTGTCTTTGGAGGTGGAGGAACGCTCCGAGCCCTCAATGATGTTCTGGCGGCCACTACGTGCCGCCTGGGCCATTTGGTCGTATTGCCGCCCCTTGGGGTCGTAGAACTTTTTGCCCGCCTCGCGATGGTCGAACGTGAAAAAGCGCCGGCAAAAGCGCAGCGTCTCGATCTGGACAATCGTGGCCAGCGTGAAGGAATGCAACCGGCGAAACCCGCCATGCTTGTCAAACAACTCGGTCATGGCCCAACCTGCTCCTGAAATGTGGACAAGGTTGACCCCATTGACCACATTGCTGTCGCCGCCCCATACACCACCGTTACTCGCGTCAATAATGTCAACAAGGTCACCACCCCCTCCTCTTCCCAACGTCTGGGAAAAACCCTACCGAATTTTCCAACGTCTGGAAAACCATATTCCACGCCGTTCCAAGGCCTGGAAACGGCCGTCGGCTGTGACTACATCTTGTTTTGGATTTCGCGCTTCGGATTTCATTCGTGCTTGGGTGTTTCGTCATTTGTCATTTCAAAGCGCCCCCGCAAACGCCTGATGCAACAACGACTTCTTCAACGCCTCCAACTCACCCAGCTTCCGCTCATACACCGCCGCCAAACGACGGGTCTCGGCGGAGAGGGTGTCGAGGTGGGTAACGATCCGCCGCTGCTCTTGGCGCGACTCAGGGAACGCAATCACGATCCTTCTCAGATTGTCATTGTAGAGTCGCGATATGGTCGCCCCTTTCGTCGAGTTCCAGTCACAGGCACCATAGAAGTGATACAGGTAGTCGTTTAGCACCTGTCTTTCATCGTTCTCAATCCAGACGATGTTCGAGTCCTGAAAATAGGCTGGTTCACCGTCATATCGGACGCGACGCCCGATAGTCCCCGACGCCGAAATAAGAACATCACCCTTCCTTGGAAAGGAGTATTTCGCCCTGTATTCGTTGTACCTGTGGATTGGAATGAAGGCGTCAGGTTCTCTCCCGAATGTCCCGATCTTGTAAAACGGAATATCACCAGTTGCGGTCGTCTCCTCCTTGAAGATTCTCTTACACATGGAGACCTTGCCAATTCCTCCTAACGCCTTCTCCACCCACCCCTCCCCTCTCTGACTGAACACGGCATTCAGTTCGCTTTCGAATAGGGCGCGGGCGTTTTGGAGGTTCTTTTCCGTGTTCGCTTTCGCCTGCGCAATCCCCGCAAACGCCTCATCGAGCAGGGCGACAAGGCGACGCTGCTCGGCGAGCGGGGGAATGGGGATGGGGATCTCAACAATATTTTTGGTTGAAACATTCTGTTGAGCTGCCCCGTGACCTGTGCCAGCGAGTTCTTCCCTGAACAGATCAGAGAACAAGAAAAACAACAAATAACCCCTTATAGATAAGGCATGTTTGCGAATGGTTATTCTAGCGACGCGTTGATTCAGCACGGCAGGTAGATGTTCGTCATGAATCACGCCTACTCTTCCAACATTGCCAGTGAGTGAAACGAGAATATCGCCTTTCGCAAGAACGAATCTTTGCAGCGAACCATCAGTTGGCAGCTTGACGAACTTTGAATTGGCAAGTGAAATATAGCCATTCTGCACGTTTCCGATCCGCATTAAGTAATGGCCGGAGTCGGAATAATTCTTACTGCTGAAGGCATACCCATTCTGAACCTCACACACCTCCCCCATCCTCTTCACCTCCCACCCCTTCTTCATCGTTCCCCTCGCATTTGGTGCAGGGCGGCTTGGTCTTGGGTGCGGCGGTGTTGCAGGCGGACGCGGGTCATGTTCTACCTCGGCGCTCTGTTGGCACGAGTTCTTTGTGGTTCTGTTCGAGCCAACACAACACATCGGTTTCAAGCTCATGCTCGCTCCCGATGATGAACAGCTTGGGCGCTTTCAAGGTGGCCGCAACGAAATGTTCCCCGGAGCGCACGCGCTCTTTCCATTCGGCAGGCGCGATGACATGGGGATTGATTTCGCGCCCCGTCTTCTCCGCAACGGGCGCCAGCAGTGTTGCCAACTTGCGCAGACTTATCGAACCAATCACGATCAAATCCACATCGCTACGATCACTTTCCGTGCCGGCAGCCACGGATCCGAACACCCACGCCATGCGGATTCCGGTTCCCGACAAGGCTGCTTTGATGGCATCCGCCAATCCAATCGTCTTCAGTACCACATTCCGAATGTCCGGATACAACGGATGCGAACGGTTGGCGGAGAAATAGACGCGGTTCCCGCTCTTTTTCCGGTTCAGTAGATGCAAATCGGCCAATTTGTTCAGGTCTTGCTGTACCGGTCGATGCGAGAATCCGGTGCGGCGCTCTACCTCGCGCATGTGCAGCGGCTCACTTTGCATGCCGAAAAACAAACGGAACAATTCCGTCCGCACCCGCGACCCCAGGATATCAGCTAGAAGGCTCATTGGTTCCATCTTGGAGCCAATTGGCTGTATTTGCAAGCCAGTTCTTTCACCCTACCAACCCCTTAATCTTCCCCAGCACGGTGGCCGCCTCTTTGTCCAGCGCGGCGATTTCCTTGAGAATCTCCTGGGGCGGGCGGTGTTGCACGGTGTCGTTGTTGTTGGGGTTCTTCACGGAGAGGTCGAACGTCTTGGCATCAATCGCCGCCGCCC
>PWVE01000230.1 GCA_003562335.1 PVC group bacterium | reverse complement strand
TATCGAGAGGGAGTTCCTGGCCGGATGATTTGTGATGAGTCGGGCTGGCGTTTTCAAGAAGGCTTATTCTGTCGGAACCGGTGTGCGAATCCGCGGGTCGAGATGCTTGTGGAAGAAATACGTGAACGGAAGTGTTTGAGTGGGGAGCCGTTTGGAGGAGACGCTGGATCAAGGGGGCGATGATGAAAATTACGGTTGTTGGTAGCGGCAATGCGGGCTGTGCGCACGCGGCAAAACTGACTAAGGACGGACACGCGGTGCGCTTGCTCAAGACATCGCACGGCTTGCACGATGCGAACTTCGAGCAGGTGGTTCGCTGCGGGGGGCTGCACCTGCATGATCTTGACGGTTCGGATATGTTTGTGCCCCTTGACCTTGTCACGCGCGACCCGGCCGCCGCGTTGGCGGGCACGGAGATCATCCTGGTGATGGTGCAGACGCTGTATCATGAGCAGGTCGCTCGGTTCATTGCCCCTCATGTTGATGGTGCGCGCATGCTGTTGGCGATTCCCGGTTACATGGGCAGCTTGTACTTTGAACGAGGACTCCGGAAGCGGGTGGACATCATCGGCGAGGGGGAATCCACTGCGTACGATGCCCGGATTATAGACAATGGACATGTTCGAATCCTGTTCCGGAACGTGCGCAACGCGCTGGCGTTCACCGATCCCGGCCGGACGGCAGAGGGGCTCGCCCTGGCCGGTGAGTTAGTGGCCACCTATCGTTACGCGCGTCGGCATGTCATGGAGTCCGCCTTGCACAACCCCAATTTGATTGTGCATACGGTGGGCGCGATCATGTCGGCGTCCCGGATCGAATACAGCGGGGGTGAATTTTGGATGTATCGTGAGGGTTTTACCCCGGCTATCTGGAACGTGGTCAACCAATTGGACGCGGAAAAAATGGCCGTCCTCAAGGCGTTACAGTGCGAGCCGACGCCCTATCTTAAGGCTTGTCTGTTCCGCAACGAAGAAGACGAGTCCACTGATCCGTTGACCGTTTTTCAGGGGTATGCCGCCAACGGAGGGCCGAAGGGGCCGGATTCCATTGAGACCCGTTACCTGTATGAAGATGTGCCGGAAGGACTGGGGCTGTTGCATTCCCTGGGCGCGGCGTTGGGTATAGCCACGCCGATGTGCGACGCGCTGATTACACTGGGCGGGGCGTTGTTAAACAGGGATTTTCGCCGACAGGCGAGGACGCTGGAGCGGTTGCAGCTCACACTGGCCGGGCTCCGTGAACGGGCAGGGACGCCTCATGCCTAACGCCCGTCCAGTTGGGCGCGATACGTTCGCCACACCGGAGGGACGGCGGATTGCATTGGTGATCAACGATGGGGCCATGGGGGGCAGTGAACGGCAAGCACTGTTGTTGGGTCGCGAGTTGGCTCGCAGAGGTGCGCATGCGACCATTCTTTCATTGGCAGGGACCGGCCCGGTACTGGATACGGCCCAGGCTTGGGGATTGGAGACGGGTTACACCCAGCTCAAGTACCCGCTGAGTAACTGGTACTTTCCGCGTAACCTTCCACGCGCCGCCCGGTTGTTTCGTCGCCACCGCCCAGACGTGCTATTGGGGTACACCAGTGTGCCGAACCTGTACGCGGGTTGGTTGTGGAGATGTGCAGGGGCCAAGGTGTTTATCTGGGGACAGCGTAACGCAGGATTGGATTGTCCGCCACGCACAGTCGAAAGGGTCGCGATGAGGGGGGCCGCCTCTTTTGTGGCGAATGCGGAGAGTGGATTGATCTATTTGCGACAGCGATTAGGAAAGCGCCCGGGACAGCGGGTTTGCCTGATTCCCAATGCGGTGGAGGTGTTTTCGACGGAGTCTATTGGCAGAACGAAAAAGGCACAAAGTGGTGCTCGTGTTGTGTGCGTGGCCAATGCCCGCGCCGCCAAAGACCATGCCACATTGTTGGCCGCATGGGTGCTAATACAAGAACAGTGGTCGGATGAAGCGTCCCGTCCCTTGTTGGATTTGGTTGGCGCGTTTCCAGAGAATTCCGCCTATGCGCGTGAGGTCCGTTGCTTGGTCAACCACATGCCATTCCGTCATACCGTTCGGTTTTGTGGTGCGCAGATGGTGGACGTGAATTTGTTGAGTGCGTACGATGTTGGTGTGTTGAGTTCCAAATCGGAAGGAATGTCCAACGCCATTTTGGAATACATGGCCGCAGGCTTGCCGGTGGTTGCGACAAATTTGCCAGGAACGAGATTTGCGTTAGGGGAAGAGGCCGCGCGTTGGATGATGCCGGTTGGCGACTGTCAGCAGATGGCGTCGGCTCTACTTCAATTGTTGAAAAGCCCCACGCTGCGTTTATCCTGCGGTGAGAAGAACCGGGAGCGGGCCCGAACGGCATTCACGGTGGGGGCACTTGCGGATCAGATGATAGCGATCATGCATGGGAGTGCAGCATGAACGTACTGCATGTTTCATCGGATTATTCGCGCGGTGGCGCAGCTCACAGTCTGCGTTTGCTACACCATGCCCTGATTGCTGCCGGGCATGGTTCGAAAGTCCTTGTTGGACGGCCTACGGAGCCGCAGCCCAGTGTGGCGGTCATTCCTCCTCTGCCGTGGTGGGGCCGAATTTCCTATCATGGGTTGAATCTGACGGGGTTGAACTATGTAGGCATTCCCACCACGTTCAAAATCCTCGAACATCCTTTTTTGGGATGGGCTGACGTTGTCCATTACCACAATTTACATGGTGGCTTTTTTAATTATCTGGCATTGCCTGCATTGACCCGCGCCAAGCCCTCGGTTTGGACATTACGTGATATGTGGGGGCTAACGGGGCATTGTGCGCATAGTTTTGATTGCGACCGATGGAGAACCGGTTGTGGCCGCTGTCCATATCCGGAGGTTGATCCCCCTATTCGCAGGGATGCGACGAGATGGGAGTGGAAGCTGAAGCTCAGGACGTATCAACGCGCCCGGCTGCAGGTGACGGCGCCCAGCCGTTTGCTGGCCGACCTGGCCCGCCAAAGCATGCTGGGTTGCCAGCCCGTCACGCAGGTACACAACGCCGTTGACACCACCGTGTTTGTCCCCCGTGACCGGGCTCAAGTGCGCGCGGAGTTAGGCTGGCCACCCGATCTGCCGGTGCTTCTCTTTGCGGCGGAGTCACTGGATAATCCCTTCAAGGATTTCCGGTTGTTGCTGCAAGCGTTGCGTCAGCTGCCGACACGGCGACGGGCGGGAATGGTGCTGGCGATGCTGGGCAGCGCGGCGGCCGCGCATGAGGATCTCGCGGACATGCGAACCTTGTCGCTCGGTTATCAGGATAGCGAGCGCACCCTGGCGCGCATCTATGCGGCGGCGGATCTGTTTGTCTATCCCACACGGGCGGATAACCAGCCGCGCGTGCTGCTGGAGGCCATGGCGTGCGGGTGTCCGCCAGTGGCTACGGATGTGGGCGGGGTGTCGGAACTGGTCGCACACGAGCAGACGGGACTCCTGGTGAAACCCGGCGACGCGGACGGCTTGTGCCGGGCCATTGAGTACCTGCTGGATGATCCGTCACGGCGGGAACGCCTGGCCCGGAATGGACACCGTTTGGTCACCGAACGGCACGGCGTGGAACAGCATGTAACCGCCATGCTGTCGATCTATGCCGCCGCCTGCCGCGACCATACCAAAAGCGGTGCGGCATGAAGGCCGCTGCCGTGAAACATCGACCGCTGGTTTCCGTGATCACGGCAGCGCGCAATGCGGCCGATCAGCTGGTCGGCTGCCTTGACAGTGTAGCGGCGCAGCAGGGCGTCGCTTATGAGCACTGGATAGTGGATGCGGCGTCGACCGATGGAACCGTGCCGTTGCTGCAGGCCCGGCACGATCCGCAGCTACACTGGATCAGTGAGCCGGATAAGGGTGTCTACGACGCCATGCGGAAAGCGGTCGACCGGTCGCAGGGCCACTGGATCTACTTTCTGGGGGCAGACGACCGGCTACGACCGGATGCGCTGCGCACGATAGCAACGCATTTACAGCATGACCGGACCATCTATTACGGGGAGGTCTGGATGACGGGGCGCAGCCTCCGCTACGCCGGGCGCTTCCATGGTTGGAAACTGGCGCTCAAAAATATTTGTCAG
>PWVE01000198.1 GCA_003562335.1 PVC group bacterium | reverse complement strand
TCGTGCATGCTGGCATAATCAACTCCTTTAGTGTTATTAAGTTGTTGTAAGCTAGCATGTTGCGACACAATTTGTCAAACAGTATTTCTCACAAAAATACTGAACTCTGAACACCGAACACGCCTGGCCGAAAAGACCTTTTCGGACAGGCTCGAGCTACCTGCGGCGTGGGTAGACCAGATACTGGACAAGCTCGAGAATTGAAGTGATAAAAGTAGCGATTATCGGTACCGGGTGTTGAATCAGGCATCCATGACGCATTTCCACAGCAGCATCAACGCCGCGCGGACCGTTTGTTCGCGAATCGTTTCCCGGTTGCCGGCAAAGCGGTATTCCTGACAAACGACGTTGGTGGGGGTGGCGACCGCGATATAGACGAGCCCCACGGGCTTTTCCGGCGTACCGCCATCCGGGCCGGCAATGCCGGTGACTGCCAAGCCGTAGTCGGTATGGAAGCGCGAGCGCACGCCCGTGGCCATTTGCCGGACCACCGCCTCGCTTACCGCCCCCGCTGTTTCCAGCGTCGCCGGGTCGACGCCGCAGCCCGTTTGCTTGGCTTCATTGGAATACACAATCAGACCACCGGCAAAATAGGCAGAACTCCCCGGTATATCGGTTAGGCGTTGTCCGATGCCGCCCCCGGTACAGGACTCGGCGACCGATAGCGTTTGCTTGACGGCGGCCAGATGGGAGCCGATTAATGCTTCAAGCTCGATGCGCTCGCGGGCATAGACATAGGGCGTCAGCAAATCGGCCGCTTGATCGGCCGCCGCGTTCAAGTCAGTATCTGAAATATCCGGCGCGGGGTGCAAGCGCACTTCCACCCGGCCAGCCCCCGCACAATACGCCGTCGTGATGCCGTCCGGGGGAAAGCCAGCGGCTTCAAATAGCGGTATGATGTCGCCTTCACCAATCCCTTGCAGCAAGAGCACGCGCTCACGCAGCGCCGATGCACCACCACAGCGCTCACGCAGCCAGGGCATGACGTGTGCGTCAAGAATCGCACTCAATTCCGGCGGCGGGCCGGGCAACAGGATGTAGGTCTTGCCGTCCTGCTCCAGGCATTCTCCAGGAGCGGCGCCAACGGGGTTCAGCCAGACCGTGGCCCCTTCGATCACGAGGGCCTGCCGCCCGCGGGCGGCGGTCATGCGTCGTCCGGCGCGTGTTACGCGGTCCCGAATAGCGGCCAGAGCCGCTGCGTCCGTCACGATGGACCGGCCCAGCAAGGCCGCTACCGCGTCGCGCGTGACATCGTCATTAGTGGGGCCCAAGCCGCCGCTAATAAAGATTAAGTCGACCCGGTCAGCCGCCGCAGCTACCGTCTCGCGGATCACCGTGCTATCGTCGGGAATCGTAGTGTCGCGTGCGAGCGTGATGCCCAACTCGCCCAGCCGGGCACCTAACAGCCGGGCATGGCTGTTGAGGGAACGCCCGCTTAATAATTCCGCGCCGGTGGAGACGAGCTCGGCATGCGTGGGCCGGGAACTAGTTGGCATAACCCTCGGGATAGGCTTGGTGCCAGCGCCAGGCGTCGGTGATGATGGTTTTCAAGTCGGGATGCTGCGGTTGCCAGCCCAGCACGCGCCGGGCCTTGTCGGCAGCCGCCACCAACCGGTCCGGATCGCCTGGTCGTCGCTCCGCCACTTGCGCCGGGATCGGGTGGCCGGTCACTTCGCGCGCCACTTCGATGACCTCCTGCACCGAATAGCCGTTACCGTTACCCAGATTAAACGCTCCGGTATGGTCGCCGGTCACGGCGAGGATGTGTGCCTGTGCGAGATCGACGATATGAATGTAATCCCGGATACAGGTTCCGTCAGGGGTGTCGTAATCGGTGCCGAATATCTTGATATGATCGCGTCGCCCTTGGGCTACGAACACTATTAGAGGAATGAGATGGGTTTCCGGATTATGATCTTCGCCATAGCGTTCCGAGGCCCCACAGGCATTGAAGTAGCGTAAGAACACGGGCTGTATCCCGATCCGTTCCTGCGCCCACAACAGAATCCGTTCGAACATCAACTTCGACTCGCCATACGGGTTCACCGGGTTCTGCGGCAGGTCCTCGGTCATAGGTATCCGATCCGGATAGCCGTAGGTCGCACAGGTCGAGGAAAAAATGAACTTCTTTACGCCGGTGGCTTCCATGGCCTCGACCAGATGAATTCCGCCGGTAACATTGTTCCTGAAATATTTGAGCGGGTTTTCCATGGACTCGCCCACCAATGCGTAGGCTGCAAAATGCATGACCGCATCCGGACGGACACTTGCCATCGCCTCACGCACGGCCTCGCGAACGAGGAGGTCGCCCTGAATAAAGGTCGCACGCGGGTCAATGGCTGCGCGGTGACCCAGCTCCAAGCTATCAAAAACAGTGACCTTGTGTCCGGCATCCAGGAGACACTCGGTTGTGACGCTGCCGATATAGCCCGCCCCGCCTGTGAGAAAAATGTGCATAGTTTACCTTTACCCGGTTGGTGTTTTATTCGTTATCCGGCTCGTTTTCGTCCGGCGGTTCTTCCTGGTCCTTGCTGGCTTGTTCCAGCGCCCATGTCATGTCTTCGGTGGCTGCCCACACGTGCGGGGCTACATAGATGGGGCATTGCTGTTGCAAGGCGATGGCAATCGAGTCGCTGGGGCGCGCATCAATTTCCACCACATTCCGGCCCAGTTCATTTTCTTGAACCAGATAGCAACGCGCAAAAAAGGTATCCTCGCGCAAGTCATTAATCACGACCTTGTTGACCCGCACATCCAGCCCGGCCAGGATATTGCTGATCAAGTCGTGCGTCAGGGGGCGTGGCTTTTTAATGCCACGCAGAAACATCGTAATGGCAGCCGCCACATTGTGATCCACAAAAATCGTGATGATTTTCTCATCATTTCCCAAAAACACACCGCACCCTGTAGGTGTGGGGACCAACCCCCGTAGGGTGACTTTAATATCACTGGATTTCATAGTGCGCCACCATACAAGGGTTCCCCATGCTTGGCAAACGGGAATCAGGACCATTTGCATATTGACGCCGTGGCCCGCGTGTAGTACATCCACCACCTGCTTTGCACGCACCCGTGGTGGAACTGGCAGACACGCAAGATTCAGGTTCTTGTGCTCGCAAGGGCGTGGAGGTTCGAATCCTCTCGGGTGCACCATTTATAACACGTGGCCAATAGGCGCATTAGAGCAGCAAACTCAGTGCGGCCACGGCGGTCAGGCCGAGCACTAGCCCGGTGAACAAGCGTTGCGGAATGACGGGCAGCAGACGTACGCCTAGCCATGCCCCCGTAGCAATCAGCGGGATCATAACCAGGTTGAAACGTAGCGAGTCCGTGGTGATCATGTCCAAATGCCAGTAAAGCGGCGCTTTACTGCAATTAACGACGAAGAAAAACCAGGCCGCTGTGCCGACAAATTGGTGCTTGGGCAGTTCCCGGCTCAATAGATAGATATTCATGATGGGCCCGGCGGCGTTGCCGAGTGTGGTAGCAAAACCGGCGGCGGTGCCGACGGTGCCTGTGAAGGCTGGATGATGCGGAAGATGATGCCAACGTTTGTACATGCGCAGCAATTCCAATCCCAACAGCAACAGGATCAACCCGCCCAGCAACGGGCGGAACGTTTCGTTGTCCAGCCGGGACAGTACCCATCCTGCACCGATCATCCCGACCAGCACGTAGGGTAGCAGCGTGAGCAGTTTCCGCCACTGTGCATGTCGACGGTAGAGCAGGATAGCCAGCAGATCCCCCGTGATCAACATCGGCAGCAACACCCCGACGGAATCGCGTGGAGGAAAGGCGTGGGCCATCAGCGGGACCACCAGGATACCGAGCCCCGGAACACCGTTCTTGGCCAAGCCGACCAGTAAAGCTGCCACGGCGGCCGGAATGATTATGGAGGGGTCAGCAAAAGACATGCGCGGGGTATAGCATTACGGGGCGAATGCTTCAACCTTTCCAAGCGGGAACCGCACAGTTGTGGAAATCAGTCCTAGCCCGCATTTCTCACCAGCCATCTACTCCGAGCGCGGATAGCACGTCATATCGGGCACGCGACTTGCGCGGCGACCTCAATGTGTTTCAACACACCGTCGCCCGCGGCCCTGCGCCGCGCACCCGCTATGCCGCACGCTCCACGCTCTCGCTACGAAGTTGGTGAGAAATGCGGGCTAGCGCGGCGAGTACTGCTTGTCTAACGGGCTGATCATCCGTATGTTGGCCCGGTGAATTTGAAGGAGTGGGATAATGAACGATACAAATGACGATAATGCATTTCGAGCGCAACGGCAGGCCAATTTGGAGGCCTTGGCGGCCCGGGGCTATACCCCCTTTGGCGGGGCCTTTGCGCGTAGCGGGTCGTTGGCGGAGGTGAATGCTGCGTTTACGGAAGATAGCGAGGCGCGCATAGCGGGTCGCATCGCGACCTTGCGCACGATGGGCAAAAGCATTTTTGCCCATCTGCAGGATGCCAGCGGCCGTTTCCAGATATACGTCCGCAAGGAAACCGTAGGTGACGAGGCTTTTCAGGCTTTCAAGTTGCTGGATTTAGGTGATCACATTGGCGTGCATGGCGAGCTGTTTGTGACCCGTATGGGGGAACGCACGCTAAAGGTGAAGGAGTGGACGCTGCTGGCTAAAGCCCTGCAGCCACCGCCCGCCAAGTGGCACGGCCTGCAAGATGTGGAGATCCGCTATCGCCAACGGTATCTGGACCTGATGGCCAACACCAACGCGTGCAAGGTGTTCCGCCAACGGTCCGAAGCCATCAAGGCTATCCGCGATTTCCTCTATGAGCGCAAGTTTTTGGAGGTGGAAACGCCGATGATGCAGGCGATGCCCGGCGGAGCGGCCGCTACCCCTTTCAAGACACATTACGAGGCACTGAACACCGATGTGTATCTGCGGATTGCCCCGGAATTATACTTAAAACGACTGCTGGTCGGCGGGTTCGACCGGGTTTTTGAGTTGAATCGCAACTTCCGCAACGAAGGATTGAGCCGCTACCACAATCCTGAGTTCACCATGTGCGAAATATACGAAGCGTATGGCAATGTGCAGTCTATGATGGCACTCGTTACCGACCTGATCAGCCATGTGGCCCAAACGGTGTACGGCCAGCTTGTTTTTGGCGAAGGCGATACGCAAGTCGATCTGACCCAGCCTTGGCGCGCAATTCCGTACCGAGATTTGGTGCGGGAACGGGCAGGGACGGACTGGTTTGAGCTCGACGCGGCCGGGCGTGCGGCGCGGGCGGAATCGTTGGGCGTGGCGGTGGACCCCGACTGGTCGGCCGTTGACTGCACACAGGAAGTCTTTGAAAAGTGTATCGAAAAAACGTTACAGAACCCGACATTTGTCACCCGCCTACCCAAAGAATTGGTGCCACTGGCCAAAACGTGTACCGACGATCCGGAATCGGTGGATGTGTTTGAGCTCATTATTGGTGGTCGCGAGATCGCGCCGGGCTATGAAGAACTGAACGATCCGTTGGAACAAAGGCGTCGATTCGAAGAACAGGCGGGCGGTGACGCCTCCAAAATCGATGAGGATTTTCTGCTGGCGCTGGAGCACGGCATGCCGCCAGCCGGCGGAATGGGGATCGGTATTGATCGTCTGATCATGATTTTGTCACAAGTGGACGCAATCCGGGACGTCATTTTATTCCCGCAATTACGGCCTAAAACGTAAATGGTCATACTTGTCGCCCGGCTAAATCCGTGCCAGATTAGGGACGGAACGAACTTGTTGCCATGAAAATACCATTACCTTTTTCTCTATTCCTGGCCCTGAAATACCTGAAACCGAAACGTACGTTCGTTTCGGTGATCACGGTTATTTCGGTGTTGGGCGTTATGCTGGGCGTCGCGGTCCTCGTGATTGTGTTGTCCGTCATGAGCGGGTTTGACCACATGTGGCGTGACAAGATTCTTAGTTTTAATGCGCACATCACCATCACCGGTTACGGCTATCTCGAAGAACCGCTGGCTTTAATTGAGCAGATCGAAGCGGTCGAGGGGGTGGCGGGAGCCGCACCGTTCATAGAGGGGTTGGCTTTTATCCAGCAGGGGGAACGGATTTTTACGCCGCTCATCCGCGGGATTGACCCTGAATATGAGCGCCGCGTGAGTAGGGTCCCGGAACATTTGGTCGTGGGCGATTTCGATCCGGCTTTTGACGAAATCATTTTAGGCCATGATTTAGCCAACCAGATTGGTGCCCGTCTGGGCGATGAGCTGCTGGTTTTTTCCCCGCAGCACTTCATAGGGACCGACGAAATCCGTTTGCCGGAAGCGCTCTATGTGGCCGGCATTTACGAGCTGGGGATGTGGGATTTTGATATGGGTTACGCCTTAACCTCGCTGGAAATGGCCCGGGAACTGCAAGGCATGGAGACTGGTGTGCACGGCATTCAAGTCATGACCACGGATCCCTACCGTGCGCATCAGGTAGCTGAGCGGCTGCAAGCGGTGCTGGGCCCGGATGTCACGACCCGCACGTGGATGGAGCTGAACCGGCAATTGTTTGCGGCCCTGCGCGTGGAGAAGAATATGATGTTTTTTTTACTTATCTTCATCACCATTGTCGCCGCCTTTGGCATAACCAATACGTTGATCACTTTGACGGTCCAAAAGACGCGCGAGATTGGCTTGCTCAAGGCCCTGGGTTTTTCGTCCGGGCAGATCATGCGCGTGTTTTTCTGGCAAGGCTGGGTGGAAGGCGTGCTCGGCACGGCCTTGGGGATTGGTAGCGGCTTGTGGATATTGCGGCATCGCAACAATCTCATGTACTGGTTAAGTGAGCGATTTGGATGGGAACTATTCCCCAAAGAACTGTATCATTTGAGCGAGATCCCCGCCAGCACCTCGGGCACAGACTTGGTGGTGATCGCGGTGGTGGTCATGATTATTTGTACCTTGGCGGGCATTGTGCCCGCGTATCGCGCAGCCCGATTGGACCCTGCGCAGGCGTTGCGAAATGAATAAGCCAAACCAAACCTCCGACGTGCTCCTTAGCGTGCAGGGTGTGCATCGCGAATTCGCACTGCTGCGTAACCGGATACCGGTGTTACGCGGGGTTGACTTGGAAGTGCGGCGTGGCGAAGCGTTGGCCATAATGGGGGCCAGCGGGGCCGGTAAAAGCACACTCTTGCATGTCATGGGCGGGCTGGACCGGCCCACGCAGGGTACTGTTTATTATGAAGGAGCCGATCTATTCCGGTGGTCAGCCGCACGCCGGGCCGCACGCCGGGCGGCCGCTTTCGGGTTTGTGTTTCAATCGTATCATTTGCTGCCCGAACTCACGATTTTGGAGAATGTGTTGCTACCCATGATGCGGCGGTGGCAATGGATTCACGACGCCGCCCACCAACGGGACCGGGCGCGATCTTTGTTGGACCAAGTCGGTTTAGCGGACCGAGTCGGCCATCGGCCCCTAGAGCTTTCCGGCGGCGAGTTGCAGCGGGCGGCATTGGCGCGGGCCTTGATGAACGACCCCGCTATCGTGCTGGCTGACGAACCCACCGGGAATCTCGATTCCAAAACCGGCGAGCAGGTCCTGCACCACCTCTTCGCCCTCACCAAAGACCGGGGTCACACCCTCGTGCTAGTCACGCACAACGAAGCACTGGCGGCACGCTGCGACCGCACCGTGCAAATGATAGATGGACGTTGCCACCCCTTTATTCCGGGTGGATTATGAAAGAAAGGCTGATATGAACTTGATCGATCTAAATACAAACCATGACTTCTTTATAGGGCTCGATTCAGACGGTTGTGTGTTTGATTCCATGGAGCTGAAGCATAAGGAATGTTTCTGTCCGGCCGTGATAAAAAACTGGGGATTGCAAGGCATTTCCAAATACGCCCGCCAAGTATGGGATTTCGTTAATCTGTATTCCGAAACCAGGGGCTGTAATCGCTTTTTGGCTTTAGTCAAAATGTTTGATTACCTGAAGCAACGTAAGGATTTGCAACGTCGTGACCTGTCCTGGCCGGACCTGACAGCGTTGATTGAGTGGACACAAGCCGAATCCAAGTTGAGTAATGCCACATTGGAAGAATACCTGAAATCAAACAATGACCCGGCCTTAAAAACAGCTTTAGCGTGGTCATTGGAGGTAAATCGAAATATTGAAGAGATGGATACGCTACTTCCGCCATTTCCTTACGTGAAGGATCTTTTGGAAAAAGCGGTATCCTTGGCAGATATCCTGGTGGTTTCCCAGACCCCGGTGGCTGCGCTGGAACGAGAGTGGTGTGAAAATGGAATGGATAAATATGTGCGCTTCATTGCCGGCCAGGAACACGGCACCAAAGCCGAGCACATACAGCAAGCGGCTGTCGGCAAGTACGACCCCGATAAAATACTTATGGTTGGTGATGCCCTGGGTGACCTGAATGCGGCCAAGGTCAATGGGGCGCTTTTCTACCCCATTGTGCCCGGTCATGAGGAGGAGTCTTGGGAAGTGCTCTTCGAGACCGCACTCGATAAGTTTTTGAATGGTAGTTATGGCGGAGATTATGAGTCGGGGCTAATTACGGAATTTAAACAACGCTTAGCTGATGTCACGCCATGGGAAACGATTTAGGTGCCCGGTAAACAATCGGAGTACGCGTTAGATTAATGCCTTGCCCAGCAAGGTGCTGAAGGGACAAATGACGTGAATAATGAGTATCTCAAAGAAAAATTGAACACCCTGAGCTTGGAACAGAAGATCGGGTTGCTGATTACCGTTATCGTTGAGGGTACCACCTATTCGCCCGCTTTTGAGGGGTACGTGCTGGATTACCATTGCGGCGGTATACGCGTTGTCCCGTCAGACCGGTTTCAACAAAAACTGGTTCTGCATAAGCGAGATCGCGACGTCGGTCGCCAAAATGTTGACCGTCTTTATGTGACCTCTAAAGACGCGGATGCGCCCAGCGTCACATTGGCGCAATATTCCGCGACCGTAAAAACGTACTTACAGCAGGCGATGGCCAAGTCCGGTATTCCGTTGCGGGTACAATTTGACCAGGAAGGCGGGTTTTCCCGCGATCTTACCTTTGGTGGCGCGCATGTCTTCCCCAAGCCGATGGGGCTTGTCGCCGGCGATAATCCCCAAATGGCTTATGAAGCGGCACATGCGCTGGGACGAATGGCCCGGGCGTGCGGCCTAAATATGATTCATTCGCCCATTCTTGATGTGAATGTGAACCCGGAAAACCCGGAAATCTACACCCGGGCGTTCAGTGATCGGGCTGAAGTCGTGGCGGAGTACGCCCTTCAACAGGCGCGCGGATTTAAGGCGGCCGGGGTCATTGCGACCGGCAAACATTTCCCGGGACGCGGCGATTCCACCATGGATGCACACCACGAGATTCCGGTTATCGATATTGATTATGACACCCTCTGGAATCGTGATTTGCTGCCGTACCGGGTTCTGATCGAAAATGACGCGTTGCCCGCCGTGATGACGGCCCATACCATTTATCCTGCCGTAGACGATAAGGAAGTGGCCACCCTTTCAGAAAAAATGCTGAAGGGCGTTCTGCGGGATAAGATGAACTTCAAGGGGGTGATCACCACCGACGCATTGGGCATGGGCGGCATTATCCTGAAATATGATATCGTCACCGCGTGTCTCAAAACGCTGCAGGCGGGTGCGGATATGTTTCTACTGCGTATGGTGGACGGTGCCGATCCCATTGCCCACATCATTCCGAAGGCCGTCGCACGCATCAAACGCGCGGTTGAGGATAATGAACTACCGGAAAGTGAACTGGATGAGAAGGTCTATCGCATCCTTGAATCCTATGCGAATGCCGGCTTATTTGAGAGCGGCGGCCTGCCGGCAGAGTCGGTGGATGATGTATTGAACGACCAACATATCATAGAGGTGAGCAGGGAAGTGAACGGTAAGAGTATTTGTCTCTTGCGTGATGAAGACCACTTGCTGCCGCTAGCCCCAAACACCCGCGCACTGGTTATCGAACAGCGTTATCCGAGGATATACTGTCCGCACGACGGCGGTTGGTATTCGGGGATATTGTATGACCAGCTCAGGCGTTATTCTGACGAGTTAAGCTATATCGAGACAAACTCAATCGCGACACCGGAAGAAGAGCAGACGGTTTTTAACTATTGCGACGGGTTCGATCTGATTATTATGTCGAATTGGTTTTACCGCAGCAACATTAAGTCCAATTCAGATCTGGTGGAGAAACTTATTGCCCGAGGCAAAAAGGTCATCATTTTGGCCAATACGCCGTATGAAAAACAGTGCATCCAGAAAGTGGCCCGTAACGTAATCGTTCAGCTTGGCGTAACACCGCTAAGTATTGAGGCTGCGGCCGATATTATTTTTGGTAAGTGCAAGGCAGAAGGAAGATGGCCCATAGAATACAGGCCCTGACGTTTGTCAAGGAGAGGACTGCTTGGATGTAATGGCGCGATAGCGCATGCGACGTGTGCGCGGGGATACGGCGGTGCCCGGGATATCAAGGTCGTCTTGTACCCAGGCGGTCGTCTGCCGTGGCAGGTCCTGTAGCAGGTATGCATTCTCCAACAAACTGGTGAGCGGGCGGGGCGGTGGTCCTGGCGTGACCTGCTTGGCCCGTTCGATATGGCGTTCATACAGGTCTCGTAACTGTTCGAATTGCCCAGTCCATTCCGAATGGCGACGCGCCATGTGGGCGCTGGCCAAGATGGCGGAGGCGAGCACGCGGTCGTGGTCGAATATGGGTTCGCCTGCTATGGAGGCGATCGGTCGTGAGGCCAAATGCTGGATGCGCTCAATCACGTCGTCGTTGATGGTTTCCAAGCGCGCGGCGGCCCAAATCGCGGTGGCGCGGTCGGCCGCCAAGTCGTGGGCCGTGGTTTGCAGAATATTGAGCAGGGCGTGATTGAAGCGGGCGTCGCCGCTGTGGCCTGCTGCCTCGATAGCCGCCTGGCGCACTTCGGCGGAATCATCCTTTATCATCAAGGCCACGGTATCATACACCGTGTCGTCGCCCACGCGGCCGAACAGTCGGGCGGCTGCCGTTCGTACGTGGGGATCTTCATGCCGGGCATGCTGCTGGGCGATGGATTGCCCGGCAGGCAAAGCCCATACTTTGAGTAGGCGCAGCGCAGCTACCAAGACCGCCGCATCCTTTTCGGTCGCCCCTATATCCAATAGTGCAGGGGCAAGCTCCGGGATAGCACCAGAAGTCACAATGCCGTCTGCGCTGAGCCGCGCAAGGGCTTGCAGGGAGTGTACGCGGGTGGGGGAGGCCGGCTGCGCTGCGGCAGCGTGGGCCATCAATGCGGCGGGTGCAGCGGGCACATGAGCGCCCACCGCCACGGTGGCGTCTTCCGCCGCGCGCCGCACAAAGGGGACCGGATCGGCCAGACCGTTTTTGACGGCGGCCCAGACCTTGTCAGGCGGGGCCGGGGCCAGTGCCTCATATGCGGTCATTCGCACGTGCGCGTCGCGATCCGCTTGGGCCGCTGTGATGAGCCAGGCAAGGTGGTCGGGGTCATCAAGTCCAACGACGGAGGCGTGCTCCGCCACGGCGGCCCGCACGGCCGCATGGGCATCTTTGGCTGCGTCCGGCCACCAAGTCCGCGCTACGTCAGGCTGATGTTCAACCCAAGCGGTCCAGATCGCATGGCGAATGGCCGCTGACGGGTTTTGACGCAGTTGGTCATGGGCCTCGGCGGCCCGGGTGGGGGCATTGCGCGCAGCGGCGATGGTGGGCCAGCCCGCGACGCGCAAGGCGAGGTCATCGTCCGGGTGCCACGGCCAAGGTGCAGCGTGACCTGGGTAGGCCCCTGCATGTTGCGGGAGCACCGTGCGCGCGGCGAGGCGCACGCGCGGCTCCGGGTCCTGCACGGCCAAGACCGTGAGATTTGCGAGGTCCGGTTCGGTCAGCTCGGCACGGGCGGCCAGCCGACAGGCCCAGTAGCGGAAGTCCGCTTGCGGGCGTGCGAGGTGTTGCCGCACAATGGGTTGCAGTTCACGTGGTGTGACCGGTAGTGCCGATAATTGACTAAGGGCGTTTAGTTGCAAGATGTCCGTCGCACCTTCCGTCGCGGCCGTTAGCAGCGCGGGTACGGCGGCACGATGTCCGGTGGCGGCCAGGTCCTGCAGTAGTTCTGTACGGAAGGGCTCCAAAACCTGTTGTACGCCCTCCGCTTGGAAACGAACGGCGTGCTCATCGACGACGGAGGGCACGGCCACCACTACATCCTCATCCCGTAATGGGCGCTCTAGCCAGATGGGAACCAGCAGCGGAATAAGCGCGCAGGTGCGCACCGTTGTCAGCCAATTATGTTGGAATAAGGGCCAAGTCATAAGTTTTCCATTGGGTTAATGAGGACGGTTGAACAAGTGGTGGACCCGGGTGGCCGTCACCATCAGAATCACTATGCACAAACCCGCGTAGGCGATTAAGGTGTTTTGCCAGAGCGGGCGGTTGAAGAGGTAGGGCAGATCCGCCAGCCATTCGCGGGAGTGGAGTTGTATCACGGCGGCCACTGGGTTAAACATCAGGACCGCCGCTTGTGTGGTTGGTGCGATGCGCTCGCCGAACAGCAGCACGCTGGAAGTGCCCAGTAGTCCCAGCAACGCGAACGTGTAGCTGACGGCGGTGGCCCCGACGGTATGCGGTATGAAGCTGGACGCGCACAAGCCGAACACGGTGAAGGTCAGCGTTGCACACAGCAGGATCGCAAACCAATAGGCCAGGGCCATGTAGTCCGGGTCAATTTGAATATAGAGGATGGCGACGAAGACCGGTGCGCTGCCCAGAATCAAGATCAGGACATACGAAAAAGCGGCCTTAACCTTGCCGATGACCAGCGTCAGGGCGGTGAGGGGGACCATGCAGATGTGCTCGAAGGTGCCGGATTGCCGCTCACCTGCGAGACTGTCGCTACTGACTAGCGGCGCGAAGAAAAAGATGATAGCGAATTGGAATAATAACGTGCTCAACAGCACCTGATCCGGGGAGAGAAAGACACCGTATTGGGCTACCACCAGCAGAAGCAGCGCCAAGCTGAGTGCCAGGCAAGCCGACAGCGTGCGCAGCATGAACTTGGGATGGCCAAAAATCTTGCGGCGCAGCTCGGCCACGAAGACTGGGTTGCGCCAGTTGGCGATCGGTTGCTTTCGCTTGAGTGGATCGATCAGATAAAAGGGAAAGTGGAGGGTCCGTTTGACTCCGGTGCGCCGGTCCTCGTAGCGTGAATGGCCGGTCGTGTCACGGCGCGCCCGTTGCGGCCGGAAGATGCGGACGCAAAAAAGTACGAAACAGAGCGTCGCGATACCGCTCATACCCCATAGGTGCCGTTGCACGGTGAGCGCGGCGCTCACGCGGCCCCAGCGCGCTTCATACAGGGCCGGATCGTACAGTGCCAGCAGCGCCTCGAACGGGCTGAGGCTGCGGATAAGAAGGCCTGCCTCCCGCCAGCCGGCGAAGGGCTGGAGCAGCACACCGGGCAACCAGACGGCGCCAGCCAGGATCAACAGGACAAGATAGGTGATTAACATTGATTGCAGGTTGCGACGGCACCAAGCGCTGACGGCCAGTCCCATGAGTGTATAGGTGGCGACCGCCAGCAAGCTGATGCCGTAGCTGTGCGCCAGAAAACGCAGGCTGATACCGCCGCTGAGAGCGCACAACGCCGTGACCGGCATCGAGGCGGCGAGTAGCAGGGCCACCACGCACCAAGCCGAAAACATTTTGCCGGTTAGAATGTCGAGTGGCGTCAAGCACGTCACGAACAGCGGCTCAAAGGTGTGGCGCTCCTTTTCGTCGGTGATCGCCGTGGCCGTGATAACGGGGGTCGCGCAGCACAACAGAGCCAGCAGGGACGTAAGAAAGACCACGAAAAGTTCCTGGGCATCGAGCAGGGAAAATACGCCGGTCCGCGGCCAGAGGGCAAAAAGCAGCAAGCCGGGTAGGGTCAGCAGGATTAGCACGGCCAGGCGCAGTTTGAGGCTGCGCAAAGCCGCGCGGCATTCCCGCTGGAAAATGGGGTTTTGGGTGGGCCATATCATGAGGCCGGGCTCTTTGGCGGGGTACCTTCTGTTGCATCCACTTCGCGGGTGACATGCAGGAACGCGTCTTCCAGGTCGCCTTCGTCTTCCATAAAGCTCGCCACCGGCACTCCCTGTTCAACCAGGTAACGGTTCAACCCCGGGATGTCGGTGCGGGGACCAACATAGTTGATGCACACCTCGTCGCCCGCAACCAGAGCCTCCTTGACGTGGGGTTGTCCACGGCAACAGTCTGCCGCCCGGTCGGCATCACCGCCCTCGGCCACCCGCACACGCAGCACGATGTGCTCGCGCATCCGAGCCAACATGTCGCGGACCGTGCCGAACGCACGCAAGCGTCCCTTTTCCACGATACCAACCAAATCGCAGACCGATGACAGCTCCGGCAGGATGTGCGAGGACAGCAAAATGGTCTTCCCCAGTGCGCGCAAGCGCATGATGGTTTCCCGCATCTCGATACGCGCGCGCGGATCGAGCCCGGAGGCGGGTTCGTCCAGGATGAGCACTGGCGGGTCATGCAGCAGCGTCTTCGCTAGCGCCACGCGCTTGCCCATGCCCTGCGATAGCGAGTCTACCTGGTAATCCAGCATATAGGCCGCAGCCGTCAGGTCCAGGACCTCGTCCACCCGCGCCTTGCGTTGTCGCTTCGGCACACGGTAAGCGGCGCAGAAGAAATCCAGATATTCCCAGACGCTCATCTGGTCGTAGGAGCCCATGTGATCCGGCATGTAGCCGATGGCCCGTTTGATTTCGCGCCGGTGACGGCGATCAACGGGGATGCCATTGATGAAGGCCTGTCCCGCAGTGGGACGGTATAAACCACACAGCAGCTTGATGGTAGTGGTTTTTCCTGCACCGTTGGGGCCGATAAAGCCGAAAATCTTGCCGGGTGGAATCTCCATCGTCAGGTCAAATATGCCACGGTAATTGCCGTAGTTGCGGGTCAGTTGTTCGGTCTTAATCATGGGGCTTCTCCGGGTTGTCGGGCTGGGTCGGGTGGTGTGCCGCTGGCGGATACGCGCAGGTATTCGAGCGGCGATTGTCGTGCTGGCACCATCCCGGTCGCGTCATGAGCGGGCCGAGCCGTGAGCCGCACGCGGAAACCGCCTGTGGCGGGATCCACTAGGTCCGTGTTGGCGGTGGTCAGGTCAAAGACAAATACCCCCGGCGCTTGCCGTATGCCTTGCAGGGCGTGATCATCCGCGCCATAGGCTTGCAACGCCACATCCAACCGGTCTGTGGTCGCCGCATCTTGTCCCGCTGCCTCGACCCTGATTTCTTTGACGTGCAGATTGGCCAGTAACGGGGGAAGATGTGCATGGAACACATAGGGGCCGGCGATGGCAACGGTGGTGACTCCGGCATCGGCTCCCGTCAGCAGGCGTTGTGCCTGATGATCGGCAGGCTGTAGATCAATCCAGTTCGCCGGAATCTGCACAATTCCGGTAGGCTGTAGATCCACTGTGGGTTCAATCTCCAGCGTATAACCGGTGTTTTCATAGACCCCATCAAGCGTATAGGGTTCCGTCCAGCGTGCGGTGGCATCCGCATCACGATAAAGACGGACCACCCGTCCCGGCGGGAGGTGACCCGCACGCAGCCAATTTTCCCAAGCTGCGATTACGGGATTAACGGCGGTCGTCCGATCTTGTGGTGGCTGCGGTCGCCAGCGTCCATCGTAGCTTGATGACAAGCTCTGGGCGGCGTGGGCACCGGTCAAATAGACGCGGGTTTCGTCCGGCCAACCGGCTTCGTCCAGGCCCCGCACGTATGGCCCTTGTTCATCGTAGCCGACGGCCATCACTGGTTGTGCTCCGGCTGTTACCTTGGCAGGGACCGCATAGGCCACCCCTACTGATCGCGGTCGCAGGGCGGCCAGTGTGAATTGGTGCAGCTCGGTTTCGCGGTCAAGTCGGCGGATATACAGGGTTTCCGTTAGCCGGTCGGCCGTGGTACCGGGCGTTATGTACAGGGGGGTGGGAAAAAGTGGTGGTAGCCAGACGCCGTCGGCAGCAAGGATAGGGTGCGGCGTGGCGTCCTGTCTGGCGAACAGCGTGAGGTATTGCCGCCCGATAACGCGCCCGGCCTGCGGGGCGACTATACTCAGCGCGATGCGGCTACGATCGGGGTGGTCAGCCATGCGGCGTTGCGCTGCATGGAAGACAAGGGCTGTGACCACCAATCCGCTGCCCGCCAATATAATCCAACCGACCACGTCGCGGCGTCGGTACCGCGCCACAATAAGTATAGCACAGGCCCAGACAACGTACCCCAGCCAGATGCGCCCCACCGCGGCTGCGGAAACAGACCGAAAGCCCGTGAGACGTTCGGCCGCAGGCCGTAATGCAGGCGCAAAGACTGCGCCTTGGGCCAAGGGGTGACGCTGGCTCCAGTGGATAAGGTGGGCGCGCAGCGCGCGGCCCTCGGCGCGGTCACTGAAAATAATCGGAGGTGCATCGAACATCAGGGCGCCCACTTGCCCTGCACCAAAGCGTTTCCAGGCAATCCAGGGGGTCTCGTCCTGCTCCAGCGCGGATACGGCATGGTCGCGTAATACACTGTCGAGGAAAAGGAAGTCCGCTGCGGGCAGGGGACGGGGTGCGTGATCGGCTGAGGCGTTGTTATACCGACGCGCCCAGGTGTGCAGTGCCGGGGCAGCATGCATGCGGCGTAGCGTCAACGGTTCCACCGGCAGCAGATCAGTCAATGGGGTGGACATGGCGTCCACAATGCTCCCGGGGTGCAACCAGACCAGCGTGCCGCCGCCTTGAACATAGTCGCGCAGGGCCTGATAGTGATGGTGGGACATCGCGTCAAAGTCAGGCTGGCCTAGCAGGACCATCGCGGCGCGTTCATAGTCAAACCAATGGGCGGGCGCTTGGGCGGCGGCAAACCAAGCCGGGCGCATATCATCCTCTGGCCAGTTTGCGTTCCAGTCGTCGGCTCGTCCTTTCACTGTTCCGTCATCGATGATGATCAGCCGGTTGCCCCTCAGGTCGGCCAATACGTTTGCTGTAAAGTCTTGGCGCGCCAGTATCCGACCGGTTGGCAAACGCCATTCGACTACGTAGTCTTGATGCCGGTCTACGAGAAATGGAAAAGCGGTTTCCCAGTTGGTGTTAGGTCCGATCCGCGCGCGTCCCTCCTGGATAAACATGGCCCCGCCGCGGTCCGGGCGAATGGACCAGATGATGTCAAGCGGGTCTACGGAGGGGTTGTGCAGGCGAATGGGTAAAGACGAAGGCTGATAGGCATCCACGTTATAGCCGTGACCAACCCGTGGCATACCGACCGCGAATTCCGGATCGCGCTCGCCCTTGGCCGGAAAAGTGGCCAGCCCGATGCACAGACCCACAAGGAGCACCGTCCTGAAGAGTGATAGCGTTGCGTACATCATGGAAACTATGTCAGTCACTCGCGCACACATTGGCAGAAGCAGGGGGGGCGTTTTGGCCATCTAATGTCCCTTCGAAATCTGATCATGCGCTGATTTTACATACACTTCACTTAGCTGACAAGGCGATCAAGCCGATCGCTAAGAGCACGGCTGATGGGCTAGTAGTTCGTAGAGGCGGCGGTAGTACCCTTCACGGCTGATCAGCTCCGTGTGGGTGCCCGTCTCAATTAGCTCCCCATGGCGCATGACCAGGATGCGGTCTACGCCGCGAATGGTGGAAAGTCGATGCGCAATGCAGATGGAGGTACGTCCGCGCATGACTTTGCGCAGGGCGTCCTGGATTAGCAGCTCGGATTCTGTATCGACGTTGGCCGTGGCCTCGTCAAGGATCAGCAGGATATCGGGATTCTGAACCAGCGCCCGGGCCATGGCTAGTAGCTGTTTCTGGCCGGTGGACAGGCTGACGCCGCGTTCCTGGACGGGTGTGTCATAGCCCTGCGGCAACGCCTCGATAAAGCGGTGCGCGTTCACATAGCGCGCGGCTTCCACCACGCGCTCCCGGGTCACCTGCGGGTTATGCAAGTCGATATTGGACGCGATGGTGCCGGAAAAAATAAAGGGGTCTTGGATCACGACGCCAATGCGCCGCCGCAAGTCGACCTGCCGGTAAGCGCGTACGTCATGGCCGTCGACCCGGACCTGTCCCTGTTGCACATCATAGAAGCGGTTGATCAAGCTGATAATCGACGTCTTGCCCGCGCCGGTGGCCCCCACAATAGCCACCGCTTCGCCGGGAGCGATTTCGAAGTGAACGTCTTTGAGTACCCAGTTCTCGTCATTATAGGCAAACCACACATGGTCAAAGGTCACGGCACCGCGAAACGATTCCAACTGCACGGGTTGGGCCGGATCGTCGATGCGTTCCGGTTCGTCCAGCAAGCGGAATATGCGTTCGGACGAGGCCATGGCGGACTGAAAGACGGTTGATTTTTCCGACAGATCCTCCAGCGGCCGGAAAAAATCGCGCACATACGCCATGAACGCCACCATCACCCCGATGGTGACGGTGTCCGATCCGCTCCACAACGCCCAGCCGCCCACGCTAAGTACGAGGGTAATGGAAAGCGCATTCAGCACTTCCATCGAGGGAAAGAACCAACTAATCCAGCGCACCGTGTCGAACCACCCCCCCCGCAGTTCTTGATTGCGGCGATCGAACTCGGCCTTCACCTGCGGTTCCCGGTTAAACAATTGCACGGTCAACATACCGGTAATCATTTCCTGCAAATGCGCGTTCAGCGCCGATTGCTTATGACGTACCCGGCGATGCGCCCGGCGGGTGTTCCAGTTGATCCAGCCCATGACGGCGACCAGCAGCGGGAAAATCGTGAACAGGGTCAAAGCCAGCCGCGGACTCAAGTGCCACATGAACCCCATGATAGCCAGCAACACAAAGGCGTCGGCCAGTAGGCCGACCAGTCCGTCGGACACCATCTTTTGCATGGCATCCACGTCCGACGTCACGCGCGTCATCAGGCGCCCCACGGGGTGCCGGTCGAGGTAGCCCAAGGGTAGGCGCAGGATTTTGGCGAAGATATCCGCCCGCATATTGAAGATGATGTGTTCGGCAATCCAGGCCATCCAGTAGCTTTGGAGGTAGCGCACGCCAAAGGCCAACAGGGCCCAGCCGAGATACTGTCCCCCGATGCGCGTCAATCCCGCGATGCGCGTTGCCGGTTCGTCGTCGCCCAGCAAATACCGGTCAATAGCGGCTTGGAGCAGCACCGGTAGATAACTTTGCACCAGCGCCATGCACAGGATCAGCACCACACAGCCGGCCAGCATAAAGCGGTAGGGGTGGGCATACCGCAACAAGCGCCGGGTCAGGTGGGCGTCGAAAAGCTTGCCTTCGATCTCGGGTTCCGGTTCCTTGATCATGAGACCCCTTCCAGACAAGCTTCCAGCCGTTGTACTTCGTCGAGTTCGCGGTAATACCCTGCTTGTTGTACCAGCTCGGCATGGGTGCCGGACTGGGTGATGCGCCCGTCTTGCAGGACGAGAATACAATCGGCGTGCCGTAACGAGGAAACGCGATGGCTGATAATGAGGGTGGTGCGATCATGCAATACGGGCTGCAACCGCGCTTGGATCGCCGCTTCCGTCTGCGTGTCGATGGCGGAGAATACGTCGTCTAAAATCAGGATGCCCGGGTCGCGGGCCAGTGCGCGGCTGATGGCTGTCCGTTGGCGTTGTCCGCCCGACAGGGTTACGCCGCGTTCGCCCAGCCAGGTGTCGAAGCGTGCGGGAAATTTTTCGACGTCCGGATGTAGTTCAGCCAATTCTGCGGCGGCAAATATTTTTTCCGGATCCGGTTCGTCCAGACCGAAGCCGATGTTATTCGCCAGTGTGTCTGAAAAGAGAAACGCTTCCTGCGGGGCCATGCCGACTTCGCGTCGCAAGACGTCCACGGGAATCGTGCGGATGTCGTTATCGCCGATCATGATCCGCCCGTGGGTGGGGTCAATGAGGCGGGCCAGCAGGGACGCCAGCAATGTTTTGCCGCTACCCGTAGGGCCGGTGACCCCGAGCGTATGGCCGGCCGGAATAACCCAGTTGATGTCGTGCAGCACGGTGGTCCCCTCCAGCTCGAGGGCAACCTGCTCGAAGCGGATATCGCCCTGGATGGTCGTGATCGAGTGGTCGGTTTGCTCGTTATCACGAATACGCGGTTCCGCCTGCAGAATAGAGGCGATACGCTGCCAACTGGCCATTCCACGTTGCCACAGGTTAACCGTCCAACCCAGGGCCAGCATGGGCCACTGTAGAAAGAAGAGGTATTGAGAGAATTGTACGAACTGTCCCACCGTCAATTGGCCGGCCACCACCTGCCGGCCGCCGACCCATAGGATGAGGACCACGCCCACTCCGAAGAGAAACACCATCGCGGGCCACAGGGGGCGCTCCACCCGGCTTAGCGCCATCTTGAGCTGGATGTAATCCGTGTTGAGGTTGCCGAATCGTTCTTGCTGGCGCGCTTCCATGGCGTACCCGCGCAGGGTACGAATACCGGCAAAGCTTTCCTGTGAGAAGTTGGAAATACGGGAAAACTGCTCCTGGCTGTCGGCGTAGCGCACGCGCAACAGACGCAGCAGAAAAAAGAACAGAAGACTGATAGTGGGCAGCAAAAACAACATCACCAGTGCCAGCCGGTAGTTGATGATGAACATAATGGTAAAGGCCAGCGATGCGCTCAGGGCGGTGCGGGCTCCTTGGAACAGGCCTTGCCCCACAAATTCGCGCACGGCCGTGAGGTCGGACGTCATTTTGGTCATCAAATCGCCCGTTCGTTCACGGCCGAAAAAGTAATAGTCCAGCCGGGCCAGATGGGCAAACACGTCGCGCCGGATTTCGTATTCAATTTGATGTCCAGTGGACAACAGGATGCGTCGCATACGCAAACCACAGGCTGCCATCGCCAAGGCGGCCAAGCTGTAGGCGGCGGCGTAACCGAGAATGGTCCCGAGCCGAAAATCGCCGTCCACCAGGGTATCGACGGCATAGCGGGTAATAAACGGCATGCCCATGTGAATCGCCACGCTGACGAAGACGAAAATAATGCCTTGCCTAATGCGTGACCGATGTCTGCGTACATAAGCGCCCAGTGAAATGGTGGTTGAAGCCGGCATGGGTCAGGATTTGGTAGACGCCAGGGCTTCCAAGGCACGGTCGCGCGCGGCCTTGTGATCCACTACAGGGTGCGGATAGGTTTTGCCGAGGGTAACATTAGCGTCATGCAAAGTGTCCGCGCTGGCCGCCCAAGGGGAATGAATATCTTTATCCGGCAAGTGCGCCAGTTCCGGGACCCAGCGGCGGACGTAGGTTCCGTCGGCATCAAATTTCTTACCCTGCAGCACCGGATTAAAGATGCGGAAATAGGGCGCGGCATCGGCCCCGCAACCGGCGGTCCACTGCCAGCCCAGCGTATTGTTGGCTAAATCCGCATCCACCAAGGTGTCCCAGAACCATGCAGCCCCATGGGTCCAGCTCATCAGCAAGTCCTTGACCAGGAAGGAGGCGGCGATCATGCGGACGCGATTGTGCATCCAACCGGTAGCCCATAGCTCGCGCATACCGGCGTCCACAATCGGGTAACCGGTTTCACCGCGTTGCCAACTACGCAATAGCTTCGCATCGTGTGTCCACGGGAAATCCTCGAACTCGGGCCGTAACGGCTGTACGGGCGTCTGTGGAAAGTGGAACAGCAGATGGTGTGCGAATTCGCGCCAGCCCACTTCGCGCAGAAAGTGTTCCGCACCTTTAACCAAGCCCTTGGTGGATTGGTAATGGGCGGCGGTGTGCACGGCGTCATAAATCTGGCGCGGACTAATTTCCCCGAAATGCAGGTGGGGTGACAGTCGCGACGTGCCGGCCTGACCGGGCTGGTCCCGGCCATCCTTGTAACGGGCCATGATGTCATCGCAAAACGTGGCCAGCTGAGCCTGCGCCCCTTGTTCGCCGGGTGTCCACGAGTCATAGAACCCCTTGTCCCATGGGATGTCCGGCAGCAGCTTGAGATCATCGATGGCCATGGAATCCGGCCATTTGGAAGGCGCAGGGATTTTCCGTGGCGTGGGCAGAGGCGCTTTGGGCTCTGGTTGCGCCAGACAGGCCTTCCAAAAGGGGGTAAAGACCTGATAGGGAGCCCCGCTTTTGTTGGTGATCGTCCACGGTTCGTGCAGCAGTGAAGCGTTGAAAGATTTAACCGTGTATTCCGCGCCGCGCAGTTCTGCCTTCAGGGGGTTGTCCACGGCGAGTCGTTGCGGTTCGTAGTGGCGACTCCAGTAGATCGTGTCGGCACCGGTTTCGCTCAGCAGCGCGCGCAGCACGGGGTCGGCCTTGCCCTGGCGAATGATGAGGCGTGAACCGTGTTGGCGCAGTGTCGCCGCCAGCGCGCTTAACGAGTGGTGCAGCCACCAGCGGCTCGCGCCGCCCGGGGCCCAGGGGTGGTCCTCGTCCGGCGACCAGATATAAAGGGGATAGACCGGCACCTGTTGTTTTACGGCTGCCGAGAAAGCCGGATGATCCGCCAACCGCAAATCCCGTCGCAGCCAAACAATAATTCCATTTGTGCTCATGAGAACATGGTCGCCTTAAGTCCCTTATCCTATCAACACGAAAAAACTGTTTACGATCTCAGGCTCTTGCAAAACCTCCCATTCATGAGGGCAGGACGGAGCCTGCCCCTCCGGGAACCTGTGAAATACGGCTGTTTTTTACCGGAGGGTCGACCTCCGTGTCGACCTTTGAGGTTTTGCAAGAGCCTCGATCTGTATTGCGCTTGACGGCCCTGGGGTAATGTGATTCGTTTATGTGCTGATTTATGAACAAGACCGACTCTAAAGCGATTGACCACGGCATCGGCCCGGCTAGTAATGCCGCGTTGCCGCGCGTGAGCGTGCAACAGTTAGCACAGATGATCGACCATACCATTCTCAAACCCGACGCCTCCCGCGCCGATGTGGAAAAGTTGTGCCGCGAAGCCATTGAATACGAGTTTTTCTCGGTATGCGTCAATCCCTATTGGGTCCCGTTAGTGGCCGGTTTGTTGCGGAGTTCCCCGGTTAAAGTATGTGCCGTGGTGGGCTTTCCGCTGGGCGCACAGTCGGCCGAGATCAAAGCATTGGAAGCCCGCAAAGCCATTGGTGAGGGGGCGCGTGAGATCGATATGGTCATCAATGTCGGTGCATTAAAAAGTGGTGATGACGTTACGGTGTTGGACGATATCCGTGCGGTAGTGGAAGCGTGTAAGGAAGGGCAGGCCTTGTCAAAAGTGATCCTGGAAAACTGCTTGTTGACCGCTGCGGAAAAGGTACGGGCCTGCGAGTTGAGCATGGAGGCGCAGGCTAATTTTGTGAAGACCTCTACCGGTTTTAGCAACGGCGGGGCTACAGCGGAGGATATCGCATTAATGGCCCGCACGGTGGCCCCGAAGAAATTGGGTGTGAAGGCGTCGGGCGGAGTGCGAACTTTAGACGATGCCCTGCGCATGATCGCCGCCGGGGCCACTCGAATAGGAGCCAGCAGCAGCGTTAAAATACTGGAAGAAGCCCGCGCGCAGCGTTAGATCGTCTACGTAGGGAGTGATTCCGTGAAAGAGCTGCGGACCTATTCGTCGCCCCGTTACGGGCCGTGATTATAGGCATGGCGGATTCCATGAACATGTCTTAACGCTGGAGGACACATTATGCGAGCTGTGTTGATTGTGCTGGATTCCGTTGGGATAGGAGCGGCCCCGGACGCGGCGGCCTACGACGATGTCGGCGCGGCGACGTTGCCCCACATCGCGGAAGCGGTAGGCGGCTTGAGCCTGCCGTGCCTGGAATCATTGGGCCTGGGCCACATCCCGGCGCTGTTGCCTGACGGACAGCCGCTGCGCGGCGTGGCGGCTGTCGACAACCCGCTGGCATCGTACGGGGCCATGCAAGAAGTGTCCGAAGGCAAGGATACCATCACGGGCCATTGGGAACTGGCGGGCATTGAAATGAATCCTGGTTTTAGTCTTTTCCCGCCTGAATCACCTTCCTTTCCTGCGGAAATATTGGAGCCGTTCAAAGATCAGACCGGGCGCGGCATTCTAGGGAACAAGGCGGCCAGCGGCACGGCCATCATTGACGAATTGGGCGCGGCGCATATGGAAAGCGGCGATTGGATCGTCTATACCAGTGCCGATTCGGTGTTTCAAATTGCAGCCCACACGGACGTGGTCCCGTTGAAAGAACTCTATCGCGCCTGCGAGATTGCCCGGAAATTGTGCGATCCGTACCGTACCGGCCGCGTCATTGCGCGTCCGTTCACCGGCCCACCCGGGGCCTTCGAACGCACCAATGAACGGCGCGACTATGCGTTTGAACCTACCGAACCCCTGGTGTTGGAACGAGTCAAAGATGCCGGTATCCCGGTATATGCCGTCGGCAAGATTGAAGACA
The DNA here is from genome assembly GCA_003562335.1 of PVC group bacterium. Taxonomy (GTDB): domain Bacteria; phylum Verrucomicrobiota; class Kiritimatiellia; order SLAD01; family SLAD01; genus SLLF01. The sequence continues at coordinate 17,905 of PWVE01000198.1, read as the reverse complement.
TCTACGCCCATCGCGGGATCACGGAATCGGACCATACCGGTAATACCGAAACCTCGCAGCAAGCGGTGCTACGCTTCACACGCGAACGGGAAGGCGGGTTTATTGTCGCCAATTTCATCGACTTCGACATGATCTACGGGCACCGGCGAGATCCCCAAGGGTATGCTGCTGCGCTGGAGCAGACCGACCAGTTTTTTGCTGATTATCTGCCCTTGCTGGCTGCGGACGATCTATTAATCATCACGGCCGATCATGGTAATGATCCCACGTTCAAGGGTACGGACCATACGCGGGAGTATGTACCGGTCCTCTGTTATCAGCCTGGTCGCCCGGTCCGCGACCTGGGTGTACGACAGGGTTATTACGATGTGGCGCAAACCATCACTGATTTCTTCGGACTCGACCCGATGTCGAAAGGCCGGTCGCTTCTCGACCAGTAGTCTTGATTATTCCCCGTCGTTGCTGGTAGGGTGGGGGCATGTACAACCTTTTCTTTCTTCCTTTGTTCAAGCTGATACTGGTTTTCCTGTTGACCGGTTGGATCCACCCGGTCCGCACGCGGGCTGAAGAGGTCGCTGCGGCCCCCGTCCCCGTGGCCCCCATAGCGCCCGTCGATTTCCACGGCTGGACCAATGCGTTGCGGATTGCCAACGAGGTGCTGGAGGTGGTGGTCGTGCCCGAAATTGGACGCATTGCCCATGTGTCTTGGCGCGATGGGCCAAATCTGTTGCGCTTGGACGAGCAGTGGTTTGGGCAGGCAGCGGATGATGTCGAACAGGACGGCTGGATCAATTACGGCGGCGACTGGTTATGGCCGGTGCCGCAACCGCAATGGCCACTTTTCCAGGAAAACGCATGGCCACCCGGCCGCTTACTTGACGGCCGCAGCTGGAGCGGACGCGCCTGGGAAACGGAAGAGGGACAGCAATACGCCATGATGACCCAGCAATTCGGGGATCCGCTCAATATCCAGGTCAGCCGCACTGTGGTGCTCGATGCGGCCAATGGCCGGTTTGAAGTCCGCCAGCGGGCGACCGCTGTGGCACCAACCGAGATTCCCATATCCCTGTGGCAAGTCAGTCAACTCCCTGCCGCGGACTGGGGCATTCTGCCGGTCGACGAAGATACCGCTTTTGATAAAGGGTATCGTGTACTGATGAACGAAGCACCGGACTACACGATTCTCACTCGCCACGGCGAGGTCTGGGTTTACCAAGCTGGAGAGAGCGAACATAAAATTGGCGTTGATTCCCCCCGGCAGTGGATCGCGGCGATCAAGGGCGACACGCTATTCACGCTGCGCGCGGAACCCCGTGATGGCGAAGGCACCTATCCCGCAGGAGCATGCACCATCGAGCTGTATGCTAACACCGGTCCGAACCGATATATTGAATTGGAAACCCGTAGCATTGAACAGCCATTGGACTCCGACGAGTCTATCAGCAATGTGTTATATTTTCAGCTGCACCGACTGGAAGAGGTCCCCGTTACCCCCGAGGCGGTAGCCGAGATCGTACGGGAGGTCATGGGGGAGGCCGAACCCACCGCAGAATAAGGTGCTATTTTGTCCCGCCGATTTCCCTACTTGATCCCTTGTCGTTTTTTGTGTACCGTCCGCTTCCATTATGACGATTGAGGCCTCATTTATTGATCGCCGTGCCTTTTTGCGACGGCTTTGCTGTGCGGCCCCGGTGCTGTATAGCGGCGCGGGCGTGGCTGCTGCGCGTACGGCACCCCAATCACCAACAGTTGATCTGCGATTCATCGCCCAACATTTGCCACTGCGACGGCGGCACGAGTGGACCGTGATTGCCCCGGCCCCGTCACGCCTGCGCGCCGCCAATCTGAATACGTATAACCGTATTACCCTTCATCATACGGGTGAGGTTATGCGCGGCACCACCGAAGGAGCCGCCGTGAATTGTCTGGATGGCATTTTAAACCACCACCTGCGCCTGCGATTTGGTGACGTGGGCTATCATTTTCTGATCGATCCCGCCGGGCGCGTCTGGGAAGGCCGTTCATTGGCTTACTGGGGTGCACATGTATCGGGACAGAACGAACACAATATCGGGATTGCGCTGCTGGGGAACTTTGAACAGCAACGTCCCCCGCGCTCACAATTGCAAGCCATGCAACACTTGGTTCAGCTTATGCGGCGACGCTACCAAATTGCCGGGGGCCAAATCTTCGGGCATATCGATCTCGGACAGACCCTCTGCCCGGGACGGAACCTTTATCCCCGGGTCCAGCAACTCAACCAGCAAGTGGCCTAAATAGCGGGGTTGGACGGCACCCGCAAGGGTGCGACCCCTGCCATCCGCAGCCCGCACTGCTCAGCAGGTTTCGTTCGGGTGGCGTTTACGGCGACATGTTTTGGGGTCACCTTGCCCGCCGCACGCCGCACACTGAATCGGCTCGCCATCGAAATCACGTGCGGCGTTACCACAAGCGCGAAACGTCTTATCGCGGAAAATGAGCCCGACGGACATCCCCAGCAGGCAGAGCCCGATAATAACAATGGTGAGTACAGTATAGGCGAGTATTGAGGCCATAGCACTGCCAAGGTACCACGAAATCGCTCAGCTTCAAGGGGTGAAGGAGCCGGAGCTGGACGTGGCGCCTGAGACGATATAGCGCCCATCTTCAGTCGGCACCAGTCGCACGTTGGGGTTCTCGCTTAGATAAACGCGCCGCGTCACTTCCTCTCCGCCCGGTTTGAAGACTTGATAAAAATAGCGGCCGGGTGCCGCTTGATGCAATACGGTGATCCGGTGTTTACGGTCCACCCGCATCTGTGGGGGGTAGACCCGGACCAGTCGTCCTAGATGCAGGACGGCATAGCAGACGTTGCGATCTTCATCGTCGATTCGTAGAAAAATGTGTTCGGCACGGTCCCGGTTGAGCGTCATCAGGCGGTACACCCGCTGCTTTGCGGTATTGGGCGCAACTTCGCCCACCACACGCTGCAACTCCAATCCCGGCACCACGTCCAAAAAAGCCCGATTGGAAGCAAGCGAGCGCCCCGCCACCTCCATTCGCAGCCACATCGTGTACGGCCCCAGCCCTCGCATATCATAAACCCGGCTGGCGCGAAATCGGCGACGGTCGGCCTCGCCGGCCGGGATGACCCAAGGTGTCAGCACCAACTCGGGCTCCTGTGGCCGTAGCATTTTCCCCGGCCCCTGTTCCACCTCCAGCCAAAGCTGCGCCGTAGGCTCGTCGCCTCCGAGCACCAACTCCCGCCCGCTGTTGTTGCGCACCCGCACCTCAATCACCACCGGCTCATAGCGAATCGTGCGTGAGTGCTCCAGACGCAAGCTCACCTCGATCTGGGCGAAGCTCGATGGGAGGGCCGCAAGCAACCAAACCAATGCCACCCATAGACCTGTATACCTGATGTGTTTCATATTTATATACCCTCGATCAGCGTCCCACCGCCAACCGCGACGCGACACGGTCCGGTAAGCCGGCATCCCGGATTTTTTTCTGTGTGATGCGGAAGTCGTACGGCACACGATGCAATTCCACCAGGTTATTGATCAAATCGAATGTCACATACGCCGCCCGCGGATCACCATCGCGCGGCTGGCCCACACTGCCCACATTGATAAAATACTTGCGGCCCAGGGTGATCTTGACCTTGGAATAGAAGCCGGACCGTACCCGATCCGTTTTCTCGAAGGCCAGTGGCACATGCGTGTGTCCATAGAAGCAGAGGCTGGTGCTTTGATAGGCAAAACTGGCGTCCGCTTCCAACTTATCCAGCACGTACCCCCACATCTCCGGGGTATCCAAGGTGCTGTGCACAATCGTAAAGGTTTCAACACGTGTCACATATTTAAGACTGCCCAGGAAATCACGCTGTTCCCGCGATAACTGGCGTCGGGTCCAGTCCACGACATCCGCCGCCACTGGATGAAAGCCCTCCAGCTTGTCGTCACCGGCACAGTAGTGGTCATGGTTGCCGCGTACAACCGGACAATTCAATTCACGTACCGTTTCCAGGCACTCTACCGGGCTGGCATTGTAACCGACAATATCCCCCAGGCTAACGTAATGCGTCACCCCGTTCTTACGGGCATCGGCCAGCACCGCTTGCAAGGCCTCAAAATTAGCGTGGATATCTCCTAGAATGGCGTATTTCATGCTAGCTAGTTTGGATTAGTGTCGGATTTCAAACCCGTGAAAGCTCCCGGTGGCCGCTTGCCATGATCGATCATCCTGTTGGATATACCGACCCAGCCGCGACCGGTAAATTTCCGCTACGTAGTTCTCCACTTCCTGACGCAACCCTTCAATTTCCATATACACGCTGCCGTCCCATTCATTGCGCACAAACCCGGCGACATCGAAAGAAGCCGCCAACGCTTGAGCGGTAAACCGAAAGCCCACCCCCTGCACGCGCCCGCCGACTCGCCAGACTAAACGCGCCGACTCTTTGGAATGTGCTGCCGCCATAATTCATGTCACATCCTATACGGGAACCCCGCCATAAATCAAATCAAATCCCCATGCCGCGCCCCGCATGAATTTGAACCGAGCCAGTCTTCCAGTGGCCACCTGTAACGGTTACGCGGACGAGGCCGGTCGGTCCGGTGGCGGTAACAAACAGTCGGCCTTGCCCATGCGCCACATCCAGCCGTCCGTCAGCGGCATAGGCCCGTAGCCGGGCCGGTCCCGCCACCTGCGCCGTCAATACCCCCTGCCAATCGAGTAACCGCCCCGCCGCGTCAACCAGCCGCACCCGTATCCCCAGAGTGGTGCGGGCAGTCGCGTCCAAGTATTCCTGTTCCGGTTGGAGTTCAATGCGCCCCTCCGCATCCGCCGTAACGGGAATCCACTGCGGACTACGGGTTGCTAGCGAGCCACCGTATTTTTCGGCCAGTTGGTAAGCCGCCCATTTGGGTATGCGCCAGGCATCCACCACCCCGGAATGACGTCGGAAGTTGCCCCGTCGCAAGGTGGCATAATCGTTGTAGCTCCACAGCGCAAAACCGGCTAGATAAGGTGGTGCACCCATCGCTTCCAGATCGCGCTGAATGACAGACCATTGATGCTGTTCAGCATCGCCTAGTCCACGCTGCGCCCATGGGCAGTCGGAACTTTCGGTCACCACCACGCATCGTTGGCGCGCGGCATCGCAACCGGCGGGTAACGCCTCGAATTCGTAATTGAGCCCCCACACATCCGGCAGGCCAACCACCCGGCAACGACGCGCACGGTAGAGGTGATTTTCGGCATAGGTCACTGCGCGCTCAGGGTCCAACACCTTGCACAGGGTGTATAACCGCTGATAGGCACGGCGATGCTGTCCCTCGTTGCCCATGCCCCACAAGATGACGGAAGGATGATGCCGGTCGCGCAACACCATCGTCCGCATTTGACGCTCAGCCCGGCGCAGCCACGCCCCGCCCCGCACACTTTTCCAACTGGCAATCTCGGCATAGACCAAAATGCCCAGTGCATCGCATGCGTCCAGAAAGGCGGGATGTTGCGGATAATGCGAACAGCGCACAAAATTGAGTCCGATCGCCTTGATCAACTCCGCGTCCTCGCGATGCAACCATGGTGGCACAGCGCTACCGAAACCGGGCATGCGCTCGTGGCGGTTCACTCCGCGTAGTGGCAAACGACGACCATTCAGGAAGAACCCTTCGTCGGGCCGGAATTCGGCCGTGCGAAAGCCGATCGACCGCGATATTTCGTCCAGTGTCTGATCGTTCTGCCACAGGGTGGTGATGACCGTGTAGCGGTAAGGGTCGTCGACATCCCAGCGGCGCACCCCATCCAATCGCAACGCAGCAACGAATTCGTTATCCTTGCCGGGTTGCGGAGCGGATTCCGCGACCCTCTGTCCGTCTGCGTCGATAATCTGCCAAGCCACTTGGCAGGTCTGCGGGACCTGCTTGGAAAGGCGACAGCGTAGCTGCACTTCGACGGCGTCCTCTGTCATAAAACGGTACTTAATTTGCGTGGAATTCGTTTTGATATGGGTAGCCGGTAACTGCTCCAGCCACAACCCGCCGCTCAACCCGCCATAGAGCAGGAAGTCAGGGACCTTGATCCCCGGCAATACGGATGAATGGCAGCGATTGGTCAAGCGAATGGCCACCTGGTTTTCGCGCGCAGGATCAAGCCAAGAGGTGACGTCGAGATCCAAGCCGATGTATTGGCCGTCGAAGGTGGCGACCCGGTGACCGTTCCACCAGACTTCGCCCGTGCCGTAGAAACCGTGCGAGCGTAGTCGCCAGACGGTCTCAGCGGAGCCATCCGCCACCTGATCCACTTGAAACGTGCGTCGATAACTGCCCCAGCCTTGGTAATAATGAACACCGTCCTGGAAGCTGTCCTGTTCGTTCCAGGTATGCGGCAGGTCCACATTGGCCTGCCCCGGTGCCCCGCGTAACCAGGTGCGCGACGCCTTGCGCCGCACAAACTCCCAATCGTGATTCAGTTTGTAGGTGGTCCGTGTCATATTGGTAGCACAACAAGGGCAAAAAAGAACCGGCCGGCCGGGTACATTCCCAGCCGGCCGGCACATCCATCATGGCCTGCCGACCGGCAAGCCATTCGCGCTGTTTAGCGCCGACTTAGAAATCGAAACGACCACCTAAGCTGATGAATAGTTCATCGATGTGCATTAATTCGCCATAAAAAGAGATCGAATCATCCAGCGGGAAGATCACGCCACCGCCGATAGCCAATTCTGTTTCGGAGTCGTCATGGCTAAAGCGCATACCGTCACCGGATACGGTTTCGTCAAAATTCTGGTAACTGATACCACCAAAACCGTATACGGTCACGACGTCCAAGTCCCAGCTGGCCAACAAACCGGCGTTGATCATCCATACATCCAGATCGTATTTGACCCCATGATCCCGCTCGGAGAAGCTCACATAGCCGAAACCGGCGCGCACGGCCAAATCCATCGGCAGATCGTAAACCGGCAGTTTAAATTGACCGCCCAACTGTAAGTAGGGCTCGCTGTCCATTCCGTCCGGATCGACCAAACCGGCTCCACCGAATAGCGCGATGCCATCGGCTACGCCGTAAGTGAACCGGCCACCGTACAGATTAATGTCACTTTCCAGTGTCACGCCGCCGCCTATGCGCATCAGGCCAGCCGCCGTGTCCGCGTCGTCCGCGATAGGCAATGTTAGCACGGCACCCGCCTGCATTACTCCAACCAACAACGCGATAGCCACACTCGAACCTATCAATCTCACTTGCTTCATCCTTTACCTCCTGGGTTTAACCACACACCGAGGCTGCCCATCAGCCTCACTTGGCGAAGATGATGAAACATTGTGCAAAAAAAACAAGATTAAAATCGCCACATTTTTTCCGTTGTTCCCGCTGCGAGTATCTCTGTATAGTTACGGCACGAGCGTATCGAATCGAATCAAATAAGAAAGGAATCATTATGGCTGCAACCACCACACAATCGCAGGAGCCGCCGTCGGCGTTTGGTCAATTGGTGATTATGATCGCCACGTCGGCGCTGCAACAATTGGGGCAAGTACCCGATCCTAACGGCCAGCGAACGCCGGTTCAATTGGAAGGTGCCCAGCATATGATTGATATACTGGATATGCTGAGCGCCAAAACAAAAGGCAATCTGGACGAGAGCGAAGCCAAGCTGTTGACGGAAAGTTTGACGATGCTGCGCTTCCAGTATGTGGAAGCCGCCCAAGCGAAGGCCACGTCCAAGGACGCCGGAAAATCAGCGTCAACGGCGGCCTCCGCCGATGCCGGCCAGCCTACGCCGGACGATAAACCGGCTGGTCAAGCCGATGCGTCCCAACCGCTGGAGACGCCGGCCGCCGACCGTCCCTCCAGCGAAAACAAGACGCGCTACCGCAAAAGCTACGGTTAATCGGTCCCGTAGGTTTGTCGCCCGTGCAAAGCGCGGGCCAGTGTAACGGGATCCGAGTAGGCCAGTCCACTGCCAGCCGGCAGGCCAAACGCCAATTGAGTGACCGTTACGCCGGCCGCCGCCAGTTGGGCGTGGAGATAGGACGCTGTGGCATCGCTCTCGACATCGCTGTCAAACGCCAACAGGACTTCCGTAATCTTTTCCTGACGGATACGGTCCAGCAGTGCCGCGACTTTGGGGGGCGGCACGTCCTGGCCTTGCATAGGGGAAAGTTTGCCTTGCAAGCAATGATAGACACCTTGGAACGCGCCGGTTGATTCGATGGATGCAATGGCGGCCGCATCCGGTACCACACACAACCAGCGCGCGTTGCGCCGGGGGTCGGCACAGATGGCGCAGGGGTTTTGCTCCACCAGCGTCAGGTTTCCACAACGCGTACAGCGCGTGACGTGTGCCTGGAGGTTTTGCAGCGCCTGAATCAAGTCGTGGGTCAACGAGGCCGGCCCGGTCGCCAAACGGTATACCATGCGTTCGGCGGAACGGCGGCCCACCCCCGGTAACCGGCTCAGACGGGCAATGCATTCTGCGAGTGGTTCGAGCACGCTCATCTCAGAAAAAGCGATGAACGCTCAAGGCCACTTCGCGATCGTCATCATGCATCAACTGGACATCGACCCGCCCCAGCCAACCGCTGGGAAATCGGGCGTCGAATCCCAGCCAAGCACCGAAATCGTGGGCTTCCCTTACGTTTGCGCCGCCGTAAGTCCCGGTGGTCCGCATGTAGAGTGGACCGCCCCGCAACGCATAGCTGGTGGGTTCATAGCCGCGCCAGACCACTTCGGCCTTGCGGTTTAACCGGTAGATAAAGAGGGCGGCAATCCGGGCATCCTTCCACCGTAAACGGATATCGCTGCCGTCGCCAGCCGCGCCCGGGTCAGGGATATAGTCCGCCGTGGCCGGGTCATAACGGAAGCGGCGCAACGCGGGCAAGTCGGATTGCGCAACGCGATAGGTGCCGAGCAGGTCCAGTGCCAACGACTCCTGGTGCCCGAACACCGGTGACGAACGCAGCACGTATTCAAAAATGGATAGGCCCGCACCCGCGCCCCATACCAGTCCGCTGCTTCCCTTGCCGTCTTCTTCGTAGCGCAGCGTTTCGTCGTCCGTGCCGTCCGGCGACAGAAACCGGCCCCGGCGCTCGGCCTGGCCCGCTCCCAATTCGCCCCAGACGTGCAACATGGGCAGTGGCCGCACGCCAATGCGCACGGTAGCATGGCTCGCGTTTACTTGGAGGGGGGCACCGTCCGCATCCAGCGCGCGCCGGCCTAATTGCAGCCGCCCGCCCAAGTTCCAGCCGGGGGTGCGATCCAGCTCGATCAAAGCCCGGGACGTCGGTTGCATCTCGCTTGCCATCGCCCCTGCGGTGAGTCCTCCGCACAAGGCCAAACAAGCGCCCCAATAGCCAGCATGTGGTTTCATTCTCATGTGCCTAACCCGTCTTTCAATACTTGACTGTTACCCCTGTTGCCATGATCATACGAGACCAACGCTCGCCCGTCCAACCTATAAAGGGATAAGGTGGACATAAAACATCACCTACTTGGTAAGATTATGAAAAATGGCCAACGATACTGCAAGCACGCTGTATTTCTAGTGCCGCTTGTGTGCGCGGTTGCATTGCTGCCCGGATGTGCGCATCACCGCGACGGCACGACCCCCGTCTCCGCCGAGCCGGATTGGAATCAACCCGTACCGCGCGCAGCGGACGCGGACCATCCCGCTGCGCCGCTCATCGCGGAAGCCGAGGCCCTTTATGCGGAGGGGGCCTATGCCGACGCCTTGCAGGTATGCCTGCAAGCCGCGCGCATTGATCCGGACGCTCCGGGACTGGTCGCCTTGCGCAACCAAATCCTCTCCGCCAAACTGGACCAGCGCGCCGCCCGCTCGGTGTTGCAAGACGAACTGGATCATCGCCATGCCGCCGTGGACGCCGCTGAACGCGGTCATATTCCCGATACATTCGGCTTGCGCCGACTGGTGGAAGAGGCGGCCCGTGACCGGCTGGTCCCCGAAAGTGCCATGGCTGAGGCGCTCGACCAGCGGGTAACCATCCGGCTTGCTGGCGCGTCCTTGACCACCGTGATCGAGGCGCTGTCCGACGACGAGCATATCAATCTCATCGCCGATCAGGATATTGGGGCTGGCCGGACGATTGATATTAATGTGACCGATGTGCCGTTGCGCGAAATCTTGTCCTATATCGGCCGTCATTTTCATATCCAATTTCATACCGGCGAGAACATGATATGGGCCACCTCAACCGATCCCGAACGGGCACCGCCCATGGAAACGCGGGTCTATCGCTTGCGTACCGGACTCCAATTTCATGGCCAGGCCTGGGGCGACCTGCCGGACGACCAGCGCCGCCTGCGCGACAATATATCACTGCTCACCCAGATGGCCACCGTGCTGCCCTCGAACGAGTCGTATGTTCAACAAATTATCGAACAGTTCGTCCCCTCGGAAAACGGGGCCAGCTTGCACGTGGATTACAATACCCACACGCTGTTTGCCCGCAATACCCCGGAAAATCTGGCCGTGATCGAACGTATTGTGGAAGCCTTGGACGTCAATCCACCGCAGATTTTAATCGAAGCCCGCTTCATTGAAATCAGCCAAGCTGATCTACGTGAAATCGGGATCGACTGGATTTTGGGCTCACCGCTCACCGTCACCCGCCGGGGCGTGATGGAAGACGGCCAATGGTCGCGCCAGCCGCGCACGGTAATTGACGAGGGCAGCTCGATTACCTATGAGCCCTACCGCAGTGATGCCGCCGGCCCGTTCCCGCTGGGGCCCCAGGGCGCGTTTGGCCTGTTGCGTGACGGCAATCCCCCCACGGCTGATCAGGGGTTGAACCTTGCCTTCCGCGGGGTGTTGACCGAACCGATGTTCACCGCCGTCTTGCACGCCCTTGAAATTTCGGGCAAAGGCCGCACGCTGTCGGTCCCGCGCGTCACCACCATCAATAATAATCCGGCTAAATTACGTGACGGCGATGATCTGATGTTTTACGAAGAATTTGAAGCCCAAGCCTTCCATACGCTCGATCGTGACGACCGGCGTATTACCTTGACGGCTTTGACCCCCAAAGGCCGGCCGGCCGTGGCCGAGTTGGGTTTTACGTTGGTGGCGGTGCCAAGTGTGGGGGCGGACAATCGCACGATTAGCTTGTTGCTGACCCCCACCATTAGCGAGCTGCTCGAGTTCATTTCGTATCAGGAAGATCCGGAAGGCTCTGATGAGGTCGCACAACGCATTCGCCAAGTGGTGGTGAAGCTCCCGCGCATTGCCCGTCGCGAGGTGCAGACCAAGGTGGTGGTGGACAGTGGCGAAACCGTGGTGATGGGCGGACTGATCCGGACCGTTACCCAGGACACGGTACGTCGGGTGCCGGTGTTGGGGTCCCTCCCGTTGTTCGGCCAATTATTCCGGCGCACCGATGTCACCGAAGATCGGCGCAACTTGATTATCTTTGTAACCGCCACGGTTATTTCGGAGCGCGGTGAATCCTTAATCCCGGTGGCGGCGGGGCCGGCCGCCGCCCGGACCGTGGAGCCCTAACGGCAGCGGCCCCAAAGTACTATGATTCCTTGGAGTACATCGTATCTCGGATTGGACGCTGGCCGCCACACGTTGAAAGTGGTTTGCGTACGGCGGCGCGTGGGGCGGATCGATCTAGTCGGTACGGCTACTCTGCCGCGGATCGCGGATCGGAACGAACTGGCGCACCAGTTACGTGCGCTCCTGCACACGCGCGGTTGGTCGTATTATCCCTGTGTGCTGGGACTCCCCTCGGACTTGATCTCCACTCGGATTCTGGAAATACCGCCGCGGGGCGATGCGCGCCTACGGCAAATTGCCAGTAGTCATATTGAGGAGTTTGAAGTGTTGGCGGCCGCACCGGCCGTAACCGAGTACGCCGTGATGCATAGCGGCGGCCAGCGCCGCCTGTTGTTGGTGACGGCGCGTGTGGACACGCTTGCACAAGAATTGGCGTTACCGCAGGCTGCGGGCTTGAATGTGGTGGACATTATTCCCGGACCGGTAGCCGCTTACCAAGGGGTTCGCGGGTGGGCACTGCGCGCGACGGCTCCCACCGTTGTGGTTCAGGTGGGTCATGAGTATACGGAATGGATTGTCGGTCATGGCCACAGTCTGCTGCACCTGCGGCGTATCCCGATCGGGGGGGCTGCGCTGGCTGCCGATGACGCAGCGGTGCCGCTGCGCGAACGGCCCACGTTTAGCCGTTGGCTAGAGGATTTAGTGGCCGCGCGGCGCGACTATGACCTGCAATATGATACGGCATCGTTCCGGCCCGAACGACTGGCGATCATTGGCGGTTTTCCCTTTACCAGGGACGACCAGGAGACGGTAGCGGCGACCCTCGATATGGGCCCGTTGCCTTGGCGCAGCGGATTACCCGAACAGGCCGCTTCCCTGGCCACGGCCGCCGGCTTGGCACGGGCAGGCGCCGGCCGCAAGCCTATCCGCATTAGCTTGCTGCCGCCGGATATGAAGTCTTCCGCGTTGGAACGACAGCAGAGCCGGTACTGGGTCGCGGCCTGCCTGATGTTGTGGGCCACGCTGGCGGTGATTACCTGGCATACCCACCATGCTTGGAGCACCCGCCGCGCCGTCAAACAGGCGGTCGAAGAGGAAGCGAACCGGCTTTACCGGATGGAACGCGAATGGACGGCCTTGCAGGACGCGAACGAGGAACTGCGACAACGCCTTTGGCCGCTGCGCACGGCTCAACGCAATAACCAAGCGGCTACGGCCCTGTTGCACATTCTGGCCAAATCAAAAGGTCCCGATGACTGGCTCGTGCTGATTGCCGACCACTACACTTATTTTGGCCATGACGCGGAGACCACACGCGAGACAGAGAGCTCGCGAAATGCGGAGGAGGAGCCGCCCAGACCACGGGAAATGGCCATGCGCCGTATGGTGATCGAGGGCTATACGCCGTATGACGATCTGTCCAGCGTGCGCGCTATGATTGAACGCTTGCGCGAGTATCCGTTTTTGGAAACGGTCGACTTGCTGCCGGACGACAAACTACGCCCGGACTGGGTGCCGCCGGTACCGGTTCTATCGGAGTGGGCGCGGCGGTTCGCACTGGAAATCGAATGGTCGGGAGGGGGACTATGATCCGGATCACTCCTGCCCCCCTGCCGCGTGTGCAGCAATTGCCTTGGTGGCTAGGCGGCACCATACTGCTATGGGTCGTGGTGTCGCTCACCATGCTGCGCCCCTTGCGCTCTGCTATCCAAGCGACGGATGCAGAAATCGAAAGCTTGCAGGCGGAAATAGCTGCACGTGCCCATCCGCCGGACCAGGATCCGTTGGATTTGCGATTGCAACGTGAAATGCGCACTCACCAACGCTGGGTGAGTGAATGGGAGCGGCACCGGGAACGAATTGGAGACCTGCGGGTCAGCGCCGGTTTAGCCGAGATACTGACGACCTCCATTGAAGGCCGTATCGACTTTAAAGTGGCCCTGTTCGAAGCGCGGCAGCGATTGGGGCGTACCGCGCGTGCCCGCGGCGTGGCCTTGCCGGCCGACCTGGGTATCCCGGACACGATAGGCACCGATGAGGATACCGAGTTGCGCCTGGGCCAATTGGTGGCAACCGTATTATTGCTGGAGCGCTGCCTTGCACACGACATCTCGCGCATCGAATCGGTGACGCCTCATTCCCCCCGCATCATATCCATTGAGGAGGAGCCCGTCAGCCAAGTGGCCTTTTATCCCGTGACCATACAACTGACGACCACCTATGAAACCTTGCTTGAACTGTTGCGGGCATTGCGTGAGGACGAGATGTTTTTTGGACTGCGCCGCTTTTTGGTCATGAACGAGTTCCCTGATATTGAAGGGCCGCTGACGGTTAAAATGCAGTGGAATGTGATCGCCCTTACCACCCCGTTGCCACGAGCGCAACGCGCCCTGCCGGAAGAGGAATCGGATAATGAGGATGATTGGTTGTTTTATTAAGCAGTCGATGATGTCGACGGGATTAGGCCTTGCGGGAGCATGCTGCATATGACGTATTCCCGTTTAATTAGCGGGCTGATGCGCGTCAACGCGCAACGCGTTCTTCTATTCACCGCGCTCTTGTTCGCGCTGGTGCTGGTGTACGCCTTGCATCGCCTCGGCTTTGATCCGACGCCCGGCGATCCGGTGCCGCCTCCCGATCCTGAGCTGGAATCCCTGCCCCCCGCGCCCTGGCGGCAAGTGCAAACCGTAAATACCGGTGGCAACCCTTTTGTCTCGGCGCGCCTGACGGAATGGATGGAGCAGGTAACTCCACAACCGACTCCACCCGTCGAGGATGAACCGGCACCTGATCCTGATCCGCCTCTACAACTGCCGCCGGAGCCAAGCCACATTCAACTGCACTATCATGGTATGTTGACTCAGCTCGACGGCAGCGTACGCGCTTTTGTGTCCGCCCCTGTGCACGGATGGCAAAGGGCCGTTAAGGTGAATCAAACGATTAAGGACTTCACCGTGGTGACCATCGACGCAAGTCATATAGAAATTCAGGGGGCAACTGAAGCACACCGCTTGCCACGTGGCGAAACGGTTACCTTGGAGATTCCGTGAGTGCGGCAACCTTGAGCTACCGTTCCCTGGCGGAAATCCGGGCCCGGTTGGCGCGCGCGCTGGTGGACGAAGGTCGGATCACCACCGCCGCTTTACAAGATTTGCAGCAACGCGCCGCCTGGCGCAAGGAACCCCTGGAACAAGCGCTTATCCGGGAGGAATCGCTGACGGAAGAGGAACTGCTGCTGCACTTCTCGCGCCTGACCCAAATCCCCATGCTGAAAGGTCGTCGGCTGGAAATAGATGAAAAGGCCGTGGAAGCGGTTCCCCCGCGCGCGGTGGTACGGTACCGGATCATGCCGCTCTATTTTGAAGGCACCGCAGTGGTGCTGGCTACGGATCATCTGCGTGATCCGGACGAAGAATCGGAACTGCGCGTCATTTTGGGTCGACCCGTGACCTGGATGCTCTGTACCGCGCGCGAGGTTACCGAATTCATTACACATTTCTATGGAATTGGCATCGAAACCTTTCTGGACCTGCAGGAAAGCGAGTCCACCGGCCGACGCAGCGGGACCGAGGAAACGCCCGGGATCCCGGCGTTGGTGGATGAAATTATTCGCGACGCCATTAACACCAACGCTACAGATATCCATGTGGAACCGGAAGAGGGCACCCTCCGTGTTCGCTACCGCATCGACGGCGTGCTCTACCCGGCACGGTTACCGCGCGGAATCGAAAAGTACCAGCGGGCCCTGATCTCCAGCATCAAGGTAATGGCGCAGCTCGACATCTCGGAACGCCGTCTGCCGCAGGATGGGCGGTTTGAAAAGGAACTGGACGATCAGACCTTCGACGTACGTGTATCCGTACTGCCCGTGCGCCACGGCGAAACCATCGAATTGCGCTTGCTGAACCGTAGCACCACGTTTCTGCGCATGGACGAGCTGGATTTGGCGCACCCGCAGCGGGAACAATTGGTGAACCTCATTCGGCAACCCTACGGGCTGGTCTTGTTTACCGTGCCCACCGGTAGCGGAAAAACCACCAGTCTGTACGCCGGGTTGGCCGAAGTCAACGATGCCAGCCGCAAAATTATCACCATTGAAGATCCCGTGGAATACCGCATTCCCGGCATTACCCAGCTGCAAACGCAATCACAAATCGGTTTTACTTTTGCCCACGGACTGCGTTCTGTTCTGCGTCATGATCCGGACATTATTTTGGTCGGGGAAATCCGTGACGATGAAACCGCCGACATTGCGGTTAGCGCGGCCTTGACCGGGCATTTGGTGCTGAGCACGCTGCACACCAATGATAGTGCCGGCGCCGCCACCCGTTTGGTGGATATGGGGATTGCCCCCTACTTGGTGGCCTCCAGTCTGCAGGGCGTCATTGCCCAGCGCTTGATTCGCCGGACCTGTCGGCATTGCCGTGAGGCGGTACCCGTTGATCCTACCTACGAACCGGAAATTCGCGCCACTCTTCCCGACCACACGGCGCCGCTGCAAATGTGGATGGGGAGGGGCTGCCCGTATTGCCGCTTTACGGGGTATCAGGGGCGCCGCGCGATCTATGAAATCCTGGAGCTTACCGACGAGATCCGCAGCCTGGTGGTTGAACGCGCCTCAAGTTCCGTGCTCATGCGGCGCGCCACCGAACAAGGGTTAACCTCCCTGCGGAAAGCCGGCTGGGTACTTGTGCTGAGCGGAGAAACCACGCTGGAGGAATTGCTGCGCGTCACCAGCCACACACGGCCGCGTGACCTTGTTTAACCCGCATATGCGGGTTAAAGGCGGAGGCGACGGTATCAGTCCTGTTCCGTATCGGGGCGGCGCTCAAAATGGTCGCAGTGATCGGTGGCTTCCACTTCCTTGCGATGGACATGGCACCATTGCGTAAACGGGTTCACCACGTAGTTAACACAATAGCGGCAAATCTGTTTCCCCTCATCGGCCGCAAAAATAGATGGCGCGGCCGGTCGATCCGCCGCATTGAACACGCTGGCTTCCTCGGCTTTTTCTTTAAAAGGGACTTCGGCTTCAGAGGTGTAGACTTCCCCGCAAGCGGCGCAGGTAAAGGCCTCGCCGGTTTTCGTAAAGCCCTCATACACCGGTTGCCGTACCACCAAGGTGTCGGCCCCGCAGGCGCGACAAATTATTTCGTTTGAGCGGGACGTCATGTCGTCCTCATTCCATTAGGCCATCAACATCCGCCGGTATTCC
This sequence comes from PVC group bacterium, assembly GCA_003562335.1. GTDB lineage: Bacteria > Verrucomicrobiota > Kiritimatiellia > SLAD01 > SLAD01 > SLLF01. The sequence continues at coordinate 1,187 of PWVE01000198.1, read as the reverse complement.
GCCAGCCGCGCTTCCATTGTTGCGCGCGAGACCTCTACCAAGCGGTCCAAGCTGAACGATTCCACTGCGAACGATGCCACCACGCTACCCCAGCACATGGCTTCGCCCAGCGCATCCAAGGTTACCGTGCCTGCACGTGCCAGTGCCCCCATGACCCCTCCGGCAAAGGCGTCGCCGGCCCCGGTGGGATCCTGCACCGCACCCAGCGGGTAAGCCGGCAATAAACGTGTGCCGGCGGAGGAAAAACACATGCTGCCATGCTCACCCTTTTTGATCAGCACGTATTGCGGGCCCATCGTCAAGAGTTGCGCGGCGGCGGCCGGTAATGCATGAACGCCGGTCAGGTGCCGGGCCTCCGATTCGTTGAGCGTCAATAAGTCGACCTTGCGGATCATGGCGCGCAGATCGTCTATTGCAATATTTATCCATAGATCCATGGTGTCCATGGCCACGAACTGGGGTTGCTCCATCTGTTTCCAAGCGCGTAGCTGCCGGTCAGGTGCCCCATTGGCAAGGAACAGAAAGGGGGCGCGACGATACGCCGGTGGTAGCACGGGATCGAACTGTTCCAATACGTTCAGCTCCGTGACCAAGGTATGGCGCACGTCCATGTTCGCTTCATACTTACCGCTCCAGCGAAACGTCTTGCCCGCCACTTGTTGTAAGCCGCTCACATCAATCCCTAACGCGGCGTATTGGTCCCGGCCTGCCACCGGGAAATCGTCACCAACCACACCTACCATACCGGTCCGCGCAAATTTAGCAGCGGCGGCACAAGCAAAGCTGGCCGATCCGCCCAATACATCAGCCCGGCGTGAGGTGGGGGTGGTGATGGTATCGATGCCAATCGACCCGACCACCACCACTTCGATCTCAGGCTCCGTCATCCAGCAGGTCCTCCCCGGCGGTGGGCGCGTCGCCGACCAGCTCTTTTACTTGCACGTAAATATGCTTGATGTTGGTCAGCCCCATATTCTGCTGCAAACTGTCGCGGACCCGCTCTTGCAAAAGCTGGCTCAGTTCCGGCAGTTGGGTACCGGTTTTGACCCGCAGCTCCAGATGTACGTCGATGGACCGGCCACGCGGATAGACCATGGGCTTCATTGCTACGATAGCCGCAAACTCGTCCCCGATCTTACCGATGAACTCATTTACCGCGCGCAATAGAATCGAAACGGTCGTGCCGT
>PWVE01000132.1 GCA_003562335.1 PVC group bacterium | reverse complement strand
GGATAAGCTACCCCCCACCCCCCTGAAATGCCAACCCCCTTGGGCATTAATTCATTGACCACACAATATGCGGTATGGCATCTTTCCCGTGACCACCGTTTATGGTAGGTCGGTATAGGAAATAACGGTCATGCGCTGTCCAAAATGTGGTTTTCAGGAAGATAAAGTGGTCGATACCCGTTCGGTACGGAATGGGGAAGCGATCCGGCGTCGGCGCGTGTGCCTGAGCTGTAACCATCGGTTCACGACCTATGAGGAAGTGGTCAAGGCGCACCTGCGCGTGGTGAAACGGGATGGGCGACACGAAGAATTGGATCGCCACAAACTGCTCGGCGGCTTGCTGCGCGCCTGCGAAAAGCGCCCCGTCAGCACCACCCAGGTGGAATTGATGGTGAGCAAAATTATCAATGATCTGGAGGCCGAATATGAACGCGAAGTGCCCAGCACCGCGATCGGGTTAAAAGTGATGGAAAATCTGGAAAAAATTGATGACGTGGCCTATATCCGCTTCGCCTCGGTGTATCGCCGCTTCAAAGATGTGAATCAATTTCTCAGCGAGGTTGAGGGACTGATTGGGCGGGAGTAGCGTGTAGCATGTGGTGGCCTGAAACATCCTTATCTGTGCCGGAAGACGTGGTGCTTTTGCAACAACACCTGTTGGAGGCCTTGGCCCCGTACGCACCGGGCTATACGACCGAACAATTGGGACAAATGGCCCGCGGTGTGGCCGAACACTGCGCACCGATTTGTCGCCAGGGCATTCCCACCAGCGCATTGAACGGGCAAGTGGCCCGTGCCTTGTGGAGTGTGGGCGCAAGAGACGCGGCCCGACATTGGTTAGACGAACAGATTGCTGAACGAACGGTGCGCACCACGCTGGAGGCACTACTCCAGCTCAAGCGGGTGCCGACTTGGATGTGGCGGGTGGCCGCTGACGGCGTCGTGGTCTACCACGACGACTGGCCCAGCGGCGGGGATCACGGATTGTGGACCCTCGACGTGCAACGCATACCCGGTTGGTCCGAGCACTTGCTGTTGGCGCAAACGATGATGATCCGCACCCTATTAAACGCATTGGAACCGCTCTGGCAACCGGTCGACGGACGGGGTACGCTGGGCGTGCGGCCCAGCCCGCGCAAGGCCGAACGCGCACAGGACTGGACCGGGTTTTGCCGAGATGCCTTGCGGGTTGCACAGCGGCGTAACGGCTGGTCGCACGTCCCGCACGTATGGCGGCTGCCGGACGTGAACGCGCAGGCGCGCTGGGATATCGGCGAGGAAGACAGATGACGACTATACCTGATGATGCTTTAGCCCCGCCGCCGACCGATCGCATGTCGGCTACCGACGATCAACGGATCGACCGGATCACGCCCCTGCCGCCGCCGGCCAATTTAATTCGATTTTTTCCGATCACCGGCACACCCGCGGAAACGTTCATCATGGAAACCCGCGAACGCATTCGCGATATCTTGCGGGGGGCTTCCGACCGGTTATTGGTGGTGATTGGCCCCTGCTCGATTCACGACCCGGACTCGGCCCTGGAATATGCCACGCGCTTAAAGGCGCTACGCATCCAATGGGCGGATGAGTTGGAGCTGGTGATGCGGGTGTATTTTGAAAAACCGCGGACTTCGATCGGCTGGAAGGGCTTGATTAATGACCCGTACCTTAACGGGAGCTTCCGGATCAACGAAGGCCTGCGCATCGCGCGCGATCTATTGGTGCGGATCAACCAAATGGGCGTGCCGGCCGGCTGTGAGTTTCTGGACGTTATTTCGCCGCAGTACATCGGGGACTTGGTCGCGTGGGGCGCCATCGGGGCACGCACGACCGAATCACAAGTCCATCGCGAACTGGCCTCCGGCCTATCCTCGACCGTCGGTTTCAAAAACGGAACCGACGGCAATGTGCAAATTGCCATTGCAGCCATTCAGGCGGCCGCAGAACGTCATCACTTTCTTTCGGTCCACAAATCAGGGCAAGTCGCCATTGTGGAGACGGCCGGTAATCCGGACTGCCACGTTATTCTGCGGGGCGGTCAAACCCCCAACATCGATGCGGCCCACATCGACGCCGTCTGTGCGGCGCTGCGTCAGGCCGACTTACCGGAACGCCTCATGATTGACCTGTCACACGGCAACGCCCCGCAGGGGTATGCTCAACAAATGGACAATGGTCGGGCCCTGGCCCAGCAGATTGAAGCGGGTGAAATCCGCATCATCGGCGTGACGGCGGAATCCCACCTGGTGGCGGGCAAACAATCCCTCTCCACGGATCAGCCTCTGGTCTACGGCCAAAGTATTACCGATCCCTGCATGGGCTGGGCCGAAACGGCGGACCTGTTGCAACAGTGGGCGGCGGCGGTGCGCGCGCGGCGGGCCCGTGCCCAATGAAAGCCACTCCTTTAATCGCATCGCATTTTACTGCGGATGGTGGAGCCATGTTCGGACTGGTCCCCAAGCCGATTTGGTCAACGTGCATTACCCCCAACGAACACAATGCCATTCCGCAACGGGCCAACGTTTGGTTACTGGAATGGCCGGACGGTCGGCGCGGCTTGCTGGATAGCGGTTGTGGTGATCCGGCATGGTTTTCAGAAAAGGCGCGCCGCCTGCAAGGGATGCCGGGGGGGTGGCCCTTGCTGGCTGCACTGCAACAAAACGGGGTGGCACCGGAAGACATCGACTTTGTGGCCTTGAGCCATCTGCACTGGGACCATGCCGGGGGCGTGGGCCGCGTCATCGACGGTGTACCGGCCTGGACCTTTCCGCGGGCCGAATATATGGTGCATGCCTTGGAATGGGCCGACGCGTGTTCCGGCAATCCGCTGCTCTATAAATCCTATCCGGCCGATACCATAGCTCCGCTGCAAGCGTTACCCGCTGAACGGTTGCGCCTCATTCAGGCCGACGTCGCCGAAGTGGCCCCCGGACTGGTCATGCGACGCAGCGGCGGCCACACCCGGGGGCATTGCGTGTTCCATCTATACGGCAACCCGGTGGAGATCGACCACCCTGCCACACGCGCGGTCCCTTGTACACATGCCCTGTACGCCGCCGACGTGTGTCCTACCGTCCATCATCTACGGCTTGTGTTCCAAGCCGCCTACGACACGTATCCGCTCGATACCCGGGCGTGGAAACAACAGTGGCTGCCGCGCACCGCCGACGAAGGCATCTTGCTACTGTTCGACCATGATCCCACACACGTGGCCGCCCGCATCACCGCCGATCCGCAACAAGAATTCAAGCGGGTTGACGATTAACCCGCATTTCACAGGGAGCTTTTCAAGCGAACGGGAAAACAAGTATGAGGCCAACAAAACAATGTTGACGTATCTACATAATGTATATACATTTACACTATGAAGTTTGAGTGGGATGACAAGAAGAACAACGAAAATATCCGTAAACACGGGATTGATTTTCGCGACGTTATGGAAATGTTCAATCACCCCATGCTCACCCAGCTCGATGCACGCAGAGATTATGGTGAGGACCGATGGATCGGCATCGGTTTATTGAATAACATTGTTGCTGTGACCGTTTATCTCGAATGGGAGGACGAGGAAACAATCCGAATCATCTCAGCCCGTAAAGCGACACGTCATGAAAGCAAAGAATACCATAAGAGAATCACGCACTGATTGGAACAGGCTGAAGGAGACGCCCGACTCGGGGATTGATTTCTCCGATGTTCCAGAACTCGGCAAGGATTTTTTCTCCCGGGCTCAGGTTCGCATGCCAAAGAGAAAGAAAGCCGTATCACTTCGGCTTGATCCGGATGTGGTGGATTGGTTCAAGCGCGAGGAAGGGCCATACCAGACCAAAATCAACGCTGTACTTCGCGCCTACGTTGAAGCACACCAGCGCTAATTAAGATTATGCTAACAATCCGAATTCTTACCGCCGACCCGCAACAAGAATTCAAGCGGGTCGACGATTAAGGCGTCATCCGGCCCATCATGCGCGGGAACGGAATGGTTTCGCGAATGTGGCGCAAACCGCAGATCCAAGCGACGGTCCGCTCCACGCCCAGGCCAAAACCGCCATGGGGCACGGTTCCGTAGCGGCGCAGATCGAGGTACCATTCATAAGGTGCCAGGTCCATGCCTTCCTGCTGCATACGGCTTACCAAGGCGTCCAGATCCTCTTCACGCTGACTACCGCCGATAATTTCGCCGTAGCCTTCGGGGGCCAGCACATCGCAATTAAGCACCAGTCGCGGGTCATCAGGGTGCGGCTTCATATAGAAGGCCTTCACTGCGCGCGGGTACTCAGTGATGACCAAGGGACGCTCAAAATGACGGGAGAGTATGGTTTCTTCATCGCCACCCAAATCGGTGCCCCACGTAAAATTCCGGGCCGCCTCGATATAGTGCGGCCGGGCGCGCAGACTTTCTTCCAGCGTGCGTATATCTTCGCGCAACGCGTGGATGGCCCGATCCAACTTTTCCTGCTGCCAGCTTTTGCGGGCGGTGGCGCGTTCGGCTTCAAGGGTTTCCAAGCGGGCGCGCCACGCTTCGAACTGACGCCGGTCCGCTGCCCAGGCTTGTTGCAGTTCCTCATGGATAACGTCACTATGCAACAAGTCCACGGCCTCGCTGTAGGTCACACGGGGAAACGGGGCTTTGACGGCTTCCAGCCGCGTGCAATCACGTTCCAACAACGCCAGCTCCGGCCGACAGTGCGTCAAAGCGGCTTCAACCAGATATACGATGAAGGCTTCGGCCCATTGAACCAAGTCCGGCAGTTCGGCGTAGGCGATCTCGGGTTCCACCATCCAAAACTCTGCCAAGTGCCGTCGTGTTTTCGATTTTTCCGCGCGAAAGGTCGGCCCGAAACAGTAGACGCGGCCCAAGGCCATGGCGGCGCTTTCCAGGTACAACTGTCCGGTTTGTGCGAGATAGACCTCGTCCTCAAAATAATCCACGGAAAAGAGAGTCCCCGCCCCTTCCGCCGCGCCGGGGGTTAGAATGGGTGTGTCGACCAAGGTAAACCCGCGCTCGTCGAAGAAACGGCGCATGGCCTGGATCAACACATGCCGGACCCGTAAAATGGCCGCCTGCCGCGGCGTGCGCAACCAGAGATGGCGATGATTCATCAAAAAATCGACCCCGTGCGGTTTGCGGGTGATGGGATAATCCACCGCGTCCCCCACCGGGGTCACGCCCGCGACTTCCAGTTCATAGCCGCCCGGAGCGCGTTCATCGGCCCGTACCATTCCGTGGATGTGCAAGGACGATTCCTGGGTCAGCGCCTGCGCGGCGGTAAAGGCTGCCCCGGCGTCGGCGCTCACCACGCATTGGCAGCCACCCGTGCCATCGCGCACCAGCAGAAAGACCACTTTGCCGCCCGACCGCTTGCCGTACAACCAGCCGCGCAGCGCAACCGGCCGGCCCACGTACGCGGACAACTGAGCAATCGTAGTCATCGTGTAATTAGTCATGCCCGCAGTCTACACCAGATCCCGGATTTACAAAACATTATAGGATCACGCGTACCGGCAGTTGCGTGGCAGGGTAAAGGCATTGCGGATATGGCGAATTTTGGGCGGGGTTTCGCCATCGGGCCGACCGATAACCTCGACTACGTCGAACCGAAAGTGGCGGGGCGGTCGACGCAACTGGCGCACGTACGCCAGCCCGGCCCGCGTCACGTGACGTCGTTTGGCGGCGTTGACGGCCACGAACGGACGACCGAACTGCTCGCTGGCCCGGGTCTTGACCTCCACAAAAACCAAAACTTTCCCCTCACGCGCCACCAGGTCCAGCTCTTCCTTGCGATGGTTGATCCGCACCCGTTCGGCCAGAATCTTCATACCCTGTTGCCGTAAATACGCCGCTGCCTGTGCTTCGCCCCAGGCACCGGTCTGCAGGTGGGCCGGCCCATGCCGGGGCGTGGCCCCTGCCCTCCCCAAGCCACGCTGTGCCCACCAGGCACGTAGTCGCGGCCACCATCCGGATCGACGCTTGCTTTGCATACGACCCAAGGCTAGATTGTCGCCACCGGTTTGTCCAGTGGCAGACGCCACCTGCCGGTTATTCGTGTTTTAAATCTATGGGGTCGCAATCGAAAGGCAAGGAGGCGTGTGTTGCTGAACTGCGGGCTATGGCCAAAGGCCTGCCGCTGAAGCTTGTGGACCTCCCCGATTTTCATAAAGCCGGTTACGTGCCCACTGCGGTCCGCCAGCCGCGCGAATTTCCGCCGTGGCCCGCCACCCCGGGACCCGTCGCCCGCTTTCTACAGGAGCGCGGGATTGTCGATTTGTTGACCCCCGCTCAAACCCGGGCCCTGTTCACCGAGATGCATTGGGCAGGCTATCAAATCACCGTGCTCGCGCAACGGTCGTATCGTCAGCCCCCCGCTGCGCGCACGGCGCTGATGGCGGCGCGCCGCCACATGACCACGCTGGAAGCAGCGGAGGAGGAGCTGTTTATCGCGAATCGGCGCTTGGTTGTGCGTTGTGCCAAGCCGTTTTGGTGGATTGGACACGTTTGGATCGGCGATTTCCTGCAGGAAGGATCGCGCGCCCTGTCGCATGCCATTCGCCGTTTTGACTTCACCCGTGGCACCCCGTTCTACGCCTATGCCCAGCGCGCGATTCAAAACCGGTTACGAAATTTTTTCCGGGACCATACCCGGTCAGGCATGCTGGCGGTGCGGCCGGGTAATGATATCGAGCGCCTATTGCACGCGCTGGCCGCAGCGCAACAGGCCGGTCAAGCCGGGCCGACCGATGACGACTTGGCGCAGGCCACCGATTTACCCGTGGAACGTGTCAAGCGGCTGCGCCCCTTTATCAAGCTATGGGCGCATGTGCCGGAACCGCCGCTCTCGCTCGATGCCTTGATCGGCACGGAAAAAGATACTACGCTACACGCGTTATTGGCCGACCCGGGCACCCGGGAGGAAGCTTGGCACGCGGCGGAACGGGCGGAAATCTGGCAAGCCATTGCGCAGTTGCCCTCCCGCGACCGGCGCGTGATGGAAATGCGTTTTATTGAAGGACGCACGTTGGAGGCAGTGGGACAGGAACTTCACCTGACCCGGGCCCGTATTAAACAAATTGAGGACGAATCATTACAGAAAGCACGACAATGGCTGAAACGCCCCCCCGCGCCGACCCGACCGTGACGACCGCCGAAATCGGCGGTCAGGACGGGCTGCGCGTCTGCGTGCTGGGTAGCGGCAGCACCGGCAACGCCACCTGGGTGGCTTCGGCGTCCACGGCCGTATTGATTGATGCCGGTTTAAGCGGACGCCGTATCCGGCAACGGCTGGAAGGGATCGGCGCGGCGCTCGACCACGTACACGGTATATGTGTCAGCCATGAACACAAGGATCACGTCGGGAGCCTGCGCATTTTACATCGGCGCCACGGCATTCCGGTTTACGCCAACGCCGGCACGGCTGAAGCGTTGGCCCGCTATCCCGAGTGGGCGCAGTTGTCTTGGAATCTGTTCACCACCGGCCAACCGTTTGTCATTGGCGACCTGACAATCAAGCCGTTTTCCGTGCCGCACGACGCCTATGATCCCGTCGGTTTTGTGGTGGAACATGCCGGTATCCGCGCCGGCATCGTGACCGATATGGGCATGGCCACCAGCTTGATTCGTGAACAGCTGCGGGCGTGCCAGCTGATTGTGATGGAATCCAACCACGACGAGCACTTGCTACAGGACTGTGCCCGGCCCTGGTCGCTCAAGCAGCGGATTCGCGGTCGACAAGGCCATTTATCTAATCAGGCGGCGGCTGATTTGCTGCGGGATATAGCGGGACCAACTGTGCGCCAGGTGTGGTTGGCGCACTTGAGCGCAGACTGTAATTGTCCGGATTTGGCCGTAACCAGTGCGCAAGCGGCGCTGCAGGCGTGCGGCCAGTCACATATTCAAGTGGCCCCCACCTATGCCGACCGTGCCAGCCCGGTTTGGCATCATACGGTAACGGCACAATAGCACTTGGCGCAGCCTGTTCCGGTGTGTTACGGTCCGCCACGTTTTAAGAGGGCCTTCAACAGTTGGGTATCGCCATTTTGTACAGGGATAAGATCATTCGTCAGCGGTGGCTTGCGGCTATTGGCATCGCACTGTGGGCAGGGACGTTGTGTCCGGCCCAAGCGCAGTTCATTCGACGTCCCGCCCCGGCTACACCGGCCGCGCCGCCGCCCTCGCACGACGACCGACCCGTACCCCGACGCAGCCCCACGCCCCCTCCCCCCGACCAAGCAACTCCCGCACACGCGGCACCGGAAGAAACCGCGCCAGCAGAAATACCGACCGATGGGCGCATGGAATTCGAGGCGGACCGGCTGGAATATGACGCCAACCGGCGCGTTATGATCGGGATCGGAAATGTGCGCGTGCGCCAAGGTCCTGACACGTTGACCGCCGACTACGTGGAAGTCTATTCGGAAACCCAGGATGCGCGGGCGCGCGGCAACGTTTTTTTTGAGGGGCGGGGCCGCACGTGGCGCGGCGAGCAGTTTACCTACAACTTCCGCACACGCGAAGGCGATTTCGGCGATTTTCTGCTATTCACGGACCCCTACTATATCCGCGCCGCTGAATCCCAACAAACGGCCGATGAAGTCATCGCCTTGCAGCGGCCCAGCATCACCACTTGTTCGGAAGACGAGCGGCAGGAATTTGTTATGCGGGCGCGGTCCGCCACCATTACCGACCAATCCGTGTTGCGGGCCCGGCATATGGTGGCATACCTCTATGGCGTACCTTTGTTCTATACGCCTTTTTTCCGGAAGAATTTTGATGCCGACGGGCAACTGGAAATCGTGCCCGGTTACAGCAGCCGTATGGGGGCCTATGTCCTGACCACCTACCACCGCTCGCTCACACCGCACCTGCGGTCCTCCACCCAGTTGGACTACCGCGATCGCCGCGGTATAGGCGTGGGGCAACGCCTGGAATGGCGTGAGCGCGAAAGCGGACTGCGGGGCCGCGTACATGGGTACTACATTAATGATGACCAACCCATTTGGTCCGAGCGCCAGCGGGCCATCCGCGAGGGTTTGGTGGAAGAGGACCGCTACTGGATCGGTTTACGCCACCAACAACGGCTGGGGGAACGCAACCATGTTAATGCCGAGCTGAATTATGTCAGCGACCCCTTCATCCTGGAGGACTTCTTTGGTCGCGAATTTCGTCGACGCGTCCAACCGGAAAACCGGTTGACGCTGACGCATCGCGAATCGGCTTTCACCGCCGCGTTGCAACTCAACATGCGCCTGAACGATTTTTATGGAAACGTCAATCGTCTACCCGAGGCGTCGCTGGATGTCAATCGCGTCGAAATCGGGACCACCGGCCTCTTTTACGAAAGCGCCCACCGCGCGTCCTACCTGGAACGGGTCTTTCCCGAACAAGACGAAACCAATGAAGACTACGATGCGGTGCGGGTGGATACCGATCATACCGTGCTCTATCCCATGCGCCATTTCGGCTTTCTATCCGTAACCCCCAGTCTCGGCTACCGCGGCACCTGGTATTCGGCTGCGCCGGACCCGGTAACCGTGGTGGAACTGGTCCCGCTGCGCGATGATGACGGGGAACTGATACGCGTCGAAGACGATGAAGACGACGAAGGCGTGGTTCAATTTGAAGAAGTCGAACGCACTGAAATCCGCGAAGGCGATTCTGAGCTGCGCCATGTGCTCACGCTCGGCTTGGAAACCTCTTTCAAGGCCTTCAGAGTCCTCACCGAACAACCCAACTATCTCGGACAAGGACTGCGCCACGTAGCCGAACCCTATGCCCGCTATACCCATGTACCGGAACCCAACGTCTTGCCGAGCGAGCTCTATCAATTTGACGCAATCGACCGCATCGGTAAACGGCACGAAATCCGGCTGGGCATGCACAACAAGCTGCAGACCCGTCGCCATGGTGGCCGCATTCGCGACCAGGAAGACGACCGCGACGAACTGGGCCGCTTATTGAATGACCATGATGAGCTGGACCAAGAGGATGCCCACCGCACCCGCATCCATGACTTTATCGATATTGAGACCTACACCATCTACCGGTTGGATCCCGCCCCTGAACAGAACGATTTTGACGACTTCTTTTTCAACGCGCGCATGCGCTTAACGGACTGGCTGCGCATCGATTTCAACGGGGCCTATGACTGGCACGAAAATGAAGTCCGCGTATTCAATACCCGCTGGGGCTTTTTTGCCGCCGATCGCAGCCATCTGGGTTTGGAATACCGGTACACCCGTGACCGACGCCAATCCGTACAAGCCAATATTGACTTATTTCCCCGGGGCCGCTGGTCCTATACCGGTATGTGGCGTTACGATATTGACAATAGCGAATTGGAAGAACAAGTATACTTGGTACAGCGTCGGTTTGATTGCACCCGGTTAGGAATCGGGGTGCGTGGCCGCCTGCGGGACGCCGATGAGACCGAGTGGCGGGTATGGGCACAAGTCAGCCTGCTGGCTTTCCCGGACCAGGAAATGCGCCTGGGCCACTGACCCCACCCATGAACCCGGAGTGAAGCATGATGAGCCAACCTATACAACGTCAACGCGGATTCACTTTAATTGAGGTACTGGTGGTACTCGTTATCGTGATGGGGCTGGCCGGCATCGTCACCGTCAACGTGGTCCGGCACCAAGCCGAATCGCGCGTGCAAACGGCCAAGTTACAAATCGGCCAGCTGGAACAAGCCCTGCAAACCTATTATTTGGATCACGGCCGCTATCCCACCCAGGCGCAGGGCCTAGCGGCGTTGGTGGAGCGCCCCACCACCGCCCCGATCCCGGCGGATTATCCGGAGGGCGGCTATCTCGCCCGCCCGCGTCTCCCGCAGGATCCATGGGGCAACCCCTACATCTACCTAATCCCCGGTCGGCGCGGTGAACCGTTTGAAATTATTTCCTACGGCAGCGACGGCGAACCCGGCGGCACCGGTCACGCCGCCGAAATATCCAGTGCCGACTTATGAAACAGGATGGATTCAGCTTTATTGAAGTCCTCTTTGCCCTCTTTATCGCCGGCCTGACCGCCTTGGCCGTCGGCGGCACGGTGATCGGCGCCCTGCGCGCCGAAGGCCGCGCCCAAACCGACCGCACCGCCGCCCACCTGTGGACCACCCTGCAAACGCGGCTTTGGCTTGGAGACGCGGCCCCGGAAACATTGGTGGACGCCGATGACTGGCAGGTCACAACCGCCGTCATCAATATGCCCGCAGAGGCCTGGCCGGACGACAGCCCGCCGCCGGACTGGACCCGCTACGGGCTACACCCGCCGCGCCCCCACCGCACGCAAAACTTGTTCCTATTCGCGCCGCAAACCGAATAATCGCGTCGCCCGGCGCAACCTTTACCTTGAAACTATGCGGCGGGTGCGGTACGTACGGAAGTCAATGACGCGGAGACACAGGAGAGGAGGATCCCGATGATACCGCAAAAGGATTTAGATCAAATTCAAGACTTAGTGTTGGCTCGTAACTGGCCTGAATTGCGCAAGAAGCTGGCACCGCTGGCCGCTGACGAAGTAGCGCCCATGCTGCTGCAATTTGGCAAGGCCGAGCGCGTACTCCTTTACCGCTGCCTGGGGCGGCAACAAGCGGCGGACACCTTCAGTTTCTTTGACGATGACTTGCAGCATCAGCTCCTGTCGGAACTGACCGATCAGGAAACGCGCGACATTCTGACCAACCTCAGCCCGGACGACCGTACCGACTTACTGGAGGAATTGCCGGCCCCGGTCACCCAACGCCTGTTGACATTTCTCTCACCGGAAGACCGACGCGAAGCACTGATGCTGCTGGGCTACCCGGAAGATAGTGTAGGGCGACTCATGTCCCCCGACTTTGCCACCGTCCGCGCGGAAATGACCGTGGGGGAAGCCATGGCCGAAATCCGGCGCCAAGCCCCGGACAGTGAAACGCTAAACATGATCTATATCACCGACGATGACGGCCACTTGCTGGACGATGTCCCCCTACGCCGTTTTATCGCCACGGATGAAAAGGTGAAAGTCCGCGACTTGATGGACGGGTATTATTCCTCGCTCAGCGCCTTTGCCCCGCAAGAGGAAGCCGTGCAACTCATGAAACAGAAAGACTTCTTTGCCTTACCCGTCACCGACTCCAGCGGCGTACTCATCGGGGTGGTCACGGCGGACGACGTGTTGGACGTGGCGTTGGAAGAGGATACAGAAGATATTTATAAGGGCAGCGGTATTGCCCCCATGGAATCCAGTTATATGCGGGCGCCCCTCTACCAGTTGTACGGGCGGCGCATTTCCTGGCTTATCATCCTGGTGTTCGTTAATATTTTTTCCGGGGCCGGTATCGCGCACTTTGAGGAGTTGATTGAGTCGGTAGTGGCCCTAGTCTTCTTTCTGCCGCTGCTGATTGACAGCGGCGGCAATGCCGGGTCACAGGCCGCCACCCTGGTCATCCGCGGCATGGCCTTGGGGGACGTCACAGCCGCAGACTACATCCGGGTGGCTTGGCGTGAAATTCGGGTGGCCATCGTGCTCGGACTATCCATGGCTCTCGCCGTATTCCTGCTCGCGTGGTGGCGTTCAGGCATCGCCGTAGCCCAGGTGGTCGCCCTGTCGATGATCGCCATCGTGGCCTTCGGCAGTTTTATCGGCATGTCCCTGCCATTCGTCCTGCGCAAATGGAACATGGACCCGGCCGCTGCCAGCGCCCCCCTGGTCACCTCGATCGCCGACATCACCGGCGTGCTGATGTACCTCGGAATCGCATCCACGCTCCTGGGCGAAGTGGGGTAACCAAACCCGCCTGCAGGCTATCTACGCTTCGTCCTATTACACGTAGTCCGTTCGTGCGTTTCGTGGTTCCTCCCCAATAAATGCGAACCGGGCCGTCGCCAAGAATCCCGGTGTTCTTGCCAGGCGATTGCGCTACAAGAAATTAATGGGGTACTTGTGTGAGGGCGTGTGTGGAGGCTGTTGTTGAAATTGAAAGGACTTGGTCATGTCGAGCTTGCCGAGACATCTCAGAATCGCGCCAACGACCGTCGCGTTGGGAACGGATTCGAAGGCGACGCGACTCGGCGAAGAACGAGATTTTTCGACTACGCTTCCGCCTTCGCCGAAGACGGGCTACGGCGCGACAGGTCGCTTCGCTCAAAATGACCAGTAGGCGAGCGTGCCCCATTGGCTCGCTGGCTTAAAACGACTTTTTCCCCAGGCCTTGGAAAATGCTGAGCACGTGAACATCGTTGTCTGTCCGCGTTCTGCCCGTGCCCCTACCCGCTGTGCGGTGGCAATGCCGGGTCACAGACCTCCGCTCTCGTTAACCGAAGGTTCTTGTTCCATCGGGGCGGGGGTCCGCATTCCCGGTTCAATCCCCCCCGTGTCTCACTTCTTTGAAAAGTATTTAACCCCGGCAATTTCCTTGAAGTGCGCGTCCTGTGTCCAGAGGATCGCGCCATGCTCACGGGCCGTTGCCAGAATGATCGCATCAGCCATTGGCAACCGATGAAGCAAGCTCAACTTGCTGGCTGCTATCGCCAGCTTCGTATCAAGGGTAATCACATTCCCCTTCTGCATGGCGGCGCATGCTTGGAGCGCATTGTTCTCATCAGACTCTCTCAGGACCACTTTGCAGACTTCGTACAGCGTCACCGAAGGCACGACCAGTTGATCTGTTTTTTTCACTACCGGGGCAAAGTGCTTCGAGTTCGGATCGTCAGCGAAATACTCCAGCCAGGCGGAGGAATCCACAAGGTTCATACCCGGTCCTCCTCACGCTCAAAATCAGTATCGATCCCTTTCAGAAAACCTCGAAGCTCGGCGATGTCGCGATCGGGAATTAACTCGATACGTCCTTCATATTCAACCACCTGCATCTTCTGCCCCGGACGAAGACGCATAGCACGCCGAACCGGAAGCGGTATAACGACCTGATATTTGGGCGACAAAGTGACAGCATGCATAACAACTCCTTTATCGATTTGATTTATGCATACTATTTCGCAATCGATAGCCTGCCGTCAATCAACTTTTCTCTACCCATCGGCCGGTGACATGACTTTAAGATTTCGGAATTCGGAATCCTTCGGTATTTGGGTGCTTCGTCACACGGGCTTTGCCGAATGCTTGAGGGCCGGTTGCGCTGTAAGAAATTGATGGAGTATGTGCTTCGGGGAGCGTGTGTGGAGGCTGTTGTTGAGTATGAAGGGACTTTTCCAATCTGGGGGATTAAAAATTACCACCCCTCTTTTCAGCCTCTACTCACGCACCTCTCCAACAGCGCAATCGGCTCGAATGCTTGACAAAAAGTGCCCGCAACAGCCAAGCTCCGGCATATGCGTGAGGTCATTGAGTTAAAACATCCGTTGGTTCAGCATCATTTGACGCGTTTACGGGCGGCGGATGCCTCGTCCGAGTCGTTCCGGCATGATGTGCACCGCTTGTCGATGCTGTTGAGCTACGAGGCCTGTAAACAGCTGGAACTAGAACCGGTAACCATCCAAACCCCGCTGGCCCAGGCAGCTGGTCGACAATTGAAGCAGCGGCTGGCGTTAGTCCCCATTCTGCGAGCTGGCCTAGGGATGGTGGATCCCGTGCTGCAATTGATTCCTGACGCGCAAGTGTGGCATCTCGGCTTTTATCGTGACGAGGAAACCCTTCAACCGGTGGAATACTACAAGAAATTGCCGCAATCCGAACCGGTGGACGTGGCTATGGTCCTCGACCCGATGCTGGCCACCGGTGGCTCGGCCGTAGCGGCGCTGGAGGCGGTCCACGAATGGGGCGTACCCCGCGTAAACCTGCTGGCCATGATCGCGGCCCCCGAGGGTATCCATCAGGTCCACGCGCGTTTTCCGCAAACCACGATTTATGTGTGTGCCATCGACCAAGCGCTGAATGACCAAGCGTTCATCGTTCCGGGGTTGGGCGACGCCGGCGACCGTATTTTCAATGCGCAGCCGGATTTAAGGGGGTAAACGAGTGAGAACCATGTCTTTTCGCGAGTGGCTGGGTGCTACCATGCCCACGTTAAGCGCGCATCTATTGATGAGGAGTGCTATTGCACCATGGGCATTATGGGGAACGGAATGACCACCAAGCAGCAACCTCCCCGTCGAAACACAGACACCACACGAACCGCACGGTGGTTGCCCATCTTGATGCCGGTTGTCTTTCTGGCGGTCGCGCTGTTGATTGTACTGAGCACCACGTGGAGTGCCGCCCAGCGCGCGGACGCGGTCGATCAGCGTATCCGCCGCACGCTATTACGCAACGCCAT
>PWVE01000090.1 GCA_003562335.1 PVC group bacterium | reverse complement strand
GGGTGGGTGCCAAGCCCTGGACTTTGTCTTTTTCGGGCAGTTGCTCCCATCGGATATGATGATCCGTCCGGCCCAAGGCCGTTTTGATTTCCTGAAGCTGGGCCTCGTATTGCTCGATATCTTCGAGCAGTTTTGCCTTGTCCCGCAGCCACTTTTTAAAACGCCCGGGCGAGGTCTCCGGTTCGGGATGTAGTGTCAAAGCCGCAAACTTCGCGTGCCGGTTGGTCAATTTGCCCTGCACCGCGTTGCGGCGTTTGTTCAACTCGCGCCAGGCGGGGTTGACAACCCTCTGGGTGTCACTCAGCGGAGTGCTCGCATGCTCTCCAAGCAAATCCAATGCAAAGTGTTGCATCATATAGCGCAGGAAGTTTTCCTGACACCATCGCGTGAACAGCCGTGCGGCCAGCTCGGTGCCGGTCACATCAAAGGCCGTGCTGATGAGGCTGACCTGATGGCCGCTTTCGGTCAGCTTGCGCACTTCGCGCATCCAGGAAGCCTGTTTGCCCGAACCAACCAGACTGCCCATCTCGGCCAGTGCCATGCTTACGCTTTCGCCTCCGGGCATGATGACCTCGCGCGACTGGAACCATTCCCCGGGCCACTGACCACGAGGGTGCTTGTGTGTAGGTGATGCATCCAATGCGATGCGTGCGCCACATCTCGGCAAAGAATCCGGGACTGTACCCTTCGCGGTCAAAGACCAGGGTAAAACGGGACCGCTGAGGGTTGGCTTGCAGCTCCTCTTCCGAGGGCTGGTTGGGCACCTCGCGCAGCAGGCGAGGCACGATCCCGGTGCGCAGCGTCTCCAAGAGCCCCGGATCAACGGGCTTCTCTACCACGAAGAAGGGTTGTCCAATCGCGTCGTTGACCCAGTAGTCGCTGATGCCGCGCAGGCAGAGCCGTTGACGCGAGACATACCGACGCGGGAGTGCACTCTTCGATCCGTGATACACCCGCACATGTCCATCGACATAGAGCGTGCCGGCGGCCTCGGGATCGGCTTGCATCCATTTTTGGCTCAGGTGCGCCGCCCAACGATCGGCGGCCTCATCCTTTCCCAGCTCGCTGAGCTTGCGACGCAGACAGCGCACCTCCGGAATCCGGTCGAGGCCCAACAGCTTTCCAAACTCTCCCGGCGCTTCTGCGCGCAACTGTTCAACGGTCTTGATCCGGCACAGCGCCATAAACCCCATGAGCATCAGCACATGCACCGAGGTATAGTAGCCACCGAGCTGATTTAGATGCTTCTCAATCCCCTCAATCGTTGATTCGGGTTGCGCCCGGCGGCAGAAACGGTAGTATCGTCTGTGGAATGGCACTTTCCTCCTTGTCCTTGTGGACGCTTTCTTCAAAGGGAGAAAGGTGCCATTTCCATTTTCCGCACACAAGCCGCAGTCAATGTCATCTCCGCGTCTTGTAGCCCTCACCCCATCAAGGCGTTACGACGACTACCCCAAGCAGGACGCAAACGATGAGGTAAGGAAGTCTGATACCGGAAGGGATTTTCGAGCGCCATCGTGGGGATACCGTTGAGGAATTGAGCCGCGCCTGTGCGCCCGCGTTGCAGAGCGTTCTCTCGACGGAAGAAACCGAACATTATTTTCCGCTGTTTGCCTGGGGCGAGAAGGAGGCCGAAGAGGTCACAACGGCGACGGAAGTTATTGACGCGGTCCTGCTGAAGGACCTGCCGAGTCGCTACAAGGATGCTGTCGAGCAAGCCGTTATGCTGCTGAAGTTCTTCCAGAACAAGGAAGGGATGAAGTATGCGCCGCTGTTTCAAGCGCTGCTGGGGTCGCTGGACGAGGCCGCACGGGGACTGATAACACGGAAGCTCATCGATGAACTGCCCGCGACGGTCCCCGAACAAAAGGCATGGTTTGATCCGTATCTCGAAAGCGTGGACCGGCGGACACATCGACATTACCAGCAGATGGCGCAGAAATTGAAGCGGACGCTCGTTTTTAAGAATGGGTTGTCGCGGAGGCGTCAGGGCCGGGTGTCCCGGCAAACAAGCGCTGGCGCCAATCTTTGGGGATCGGCTTTTTTTCGCCACTGCGCGCGTCAATCATCACGTGGACTAAGCGCAGTTGCACCAACGTCTGCCCCGCTGGATCGCTGATCTCGTAACGGCACGGCAAGGAGGTGGTCCCGGCTTCTTCCAATGTCAGCGTGACCCGCAACGGCTGGCCGGGCCACATCGGCTGTAAATAATCGGCTGCGGCGTGCACCACCGGGAAGGCGTGCGTCCCGGCCCGTAACCAATCGCCCAGCGGCAACCCACAATGGGCGAGATACGCCTCAAAGGTCTCCACGGCCAAGTCAAAGGCGCGCGGAAAATAAAGGCGCCCGGTAGCGTCGGTATCGCGCAAATGCACTACGCTTTCATAGGTATACGGATTCATGGCATGTCCTCCTGTACGCGGTTAATGATTTCGTCCGGCGAATACCAGCGGCCTTGGCCAATCCCCGGACATTCCCGACACGTGCGCGCCCACGCTTCCGGCGAGCGCAGGTTACGGAACCAAAATGGATACGTCCGGCATTGTTTGGGTCGCACGGGATAGATCCGGCAACGCCCGTCAAAGAAACAGCAGTCCCCGTTGGGTTCCTCCCGTAAACAAAACCCGTCCCCATGCGGTCGCACGTATTCCGCGTGCACGCTGTCTTCATCCTGCTGCAACCATTCAGCCAAGGCCGTGATCTCGTCATTGGAGATCACGACTACCCCCGGATCGCCCGTGCAGCAGTGCCCGCAATCGGTGCATTCAAAGCGAATGCCGTCTGCAAAAAAATACCGATCCGTCATGGTTCCGCGCCTACGGGTTGCTGCCGGAATACAATTCTTCGTTGGTGTCGGCCCGTGCAATTTTGAAGTTTTCCACGTGGATATGTGAATCCGCCACAAAGGCCATGTGCACCCCGAACTTTTGTTCCAGCTCGACCAACATATCCTCGTCTTCGGACCGTAACCGATCCAGTACCGAAGGATTGACGGTGATCCGCAGGGCCAACTCACCGCCGCGATGCCCCCGCATGACCTGTCCCAAGCGACGCTGAATCTCCACGCTCATGCTGAGGGCGGATTTGACTTTGCCCCGCCCCCGGCAGTAGGGACAGTCCGTAAATACGGCGGACCGGATACTTTCCTCGACCCGTTGCCGGGTCATCTCAATCAAACCCAGTTCCGATACCGGCAGCACATTGGTCCGCGCCCGGTCGCGGCGCACCGCCTCTTTCAGGGTGCGGTAGACCGTGTTCTGGTGACGGCGCGCTTTCATGTCGATGAAATCGATCACCACCAGTCCGCCGATATTTCGCAAGCGTAACTGGCGCGCCACCTCTTCCGCCGCTTCCACATTGACTTCCACAATGGCTTCTTCCTGGGTCTTGCCGCCTTTGTGCCGCCCGGTATTGACATCGATCGCCACCAACGCTTCGGTTTCGTCGAAGACAAGGTAGCCACCGGATTTGAGCCATACCTTTCGTTGAAAGGCATTTTCCAGTTGCCGTTCGACGTCGAAATGTTCGAACACCGGCACAGGCCCTTCGTATAGTTTGATGCGGTTACGGCCGCGCCGGGAAATGAGGGCAATCAGATCGCGGATGCGCGCGAATTCCTCTTTGGAATCGATCACGATGCGGTCGATATCCTCGGTCAGTGAATCGCGCACCACGCGCTCGACCAGGTCCGGTTCCTGGTACAGGCGACACGGGGCCGCCCATTCGCGGATGCCCTCTTCCACCTGTTCCCACGTCTTGACCAAGGCCCGTGTGTCGCGCGCAAAGCTAATTTGCCGCGCCCCGGCCCCAGCCGTGCGCACGATCAGTCCGAGATCTTCCGGGGCCGGTAAGCGGGCCAACACTTTCTTTAACCGGTCCCGTTCCTTGGCGTCTTCGATCTTTTTGGACACCCCTTTGAGATGGCTGCCCGGCATCATGACCAAATAGCGCCCCGGCACACTGAGGTTGGCCGTGACGCGCGGGCCCTTGGTGCCGATCGCGCCCTTGGTCACCTGCACAACAATCTCCGAGCCGACCGGGAATTTCTTGGCCATCTCGCCCGTCGCGTACTTCTTTTTACGGCCGCGGCCGCGCGATACGCCTTCCTCGGCTTCCAGCCGCGCGGCGTCTTCCGGGATCATGTCCCAGTAATGGATAAAGGCATTCTTCTTGAGGCCGATATCGACAAACGCCGCTTGCAAGGAATCCTCGACGTTCTGGATTTTTCCTTTGAAGATACTGCCGACAATGCGGTCTTCGCTTTCCCGCTCGACATAGAACCCCTCGAGCTTGCCGTCTTCCATGACGGCCACGCGGGTTTCGAGCCCTTCCTTGTTGATGATGATTTCTTTTCCGTTTTTTTTCTTTGATTTAAACATGCGCAAATACTCCAACATTATATACTCCTAGAACCGGCGTCCGCGCCGGATGATAATACTCTGCAGCAGGCCCAGGCACAGCATGGTGCTGACCATAAACGAGCCGCCGTAACTCATTAAGGGCAGGGGTAACCCGGTGATCGGCATCAGCCCGACCGTCATGGCCACGTTGACAAATACGTGGAAGAAGATCAGACCGGTGATCCCGGCAGCTAAGTAACGGCCCAGCCGGTCGCGCGCGACCACGGCGGCCCGGATACCGGCCGCCAGCATTACGCCGTACAGTAGCAGCATGGTCACACTGCCTACAAACCCCTTCTCCTCGGCAATCACCGAGTAGATAAAATCTGTCGGGGCCACCGCCCGGGGCAAGTAGCCCAGCACGTTTTGTGTCCCCTGCAAATACCCTTTCCCGGTCAGGCCACCCGACCCAACCGCAATCTGTGACTGAATCCTGTTCCAACCGGCTCCGTACGGGTCGCGGTCGGCATCGATAAACACCAGTATCCGGTTCTGCTGATATTGCCCCAAACTAAACCAGCCCACCGGCAACAGCATCAGCCCGACCATCGCCAATATCACCAGCCATTTCAACCGCACACCGCCCACAAACAAGATTACCAATGTCATGGGCCACAGGGTCATAGCCGTGCCCAGGTCGGGTTGGCGCGCAATCAGCAAAAAGGGGATCAGGGCCATACCGAGAGCCGCCACCAAATAGCCCGGATGATCCGGATCCAGGTCGGGCCGCGACCAGTAGCGGGCGACCAACAGCAGCACGCCCAGTTTGGCGAACTCGGCCGGTTGCACCTGGATATTGAACAAACTCAACCAACGGCTGGCCCCGTGCACCTGTTTTCCGACAAACAATACCAGCACCAATAACACGAGCGTTACGGCGTAAATCCACCAAGCGGCGGATGCAATACGCCGGTAATCATTCATAGCCAACGTCACGTAGCCGCCGATCCCGACCAGCGCCCACAGAATCTGGCGTTGGTACATACGGCTGACCGGCAGGTCCACCTGCTGGAAGCTGGCGCTGTAGATAAAGAATACTCCGCTCACCATCAAAACCAACACGGCCAGGGTCAGCCCCCAATCCTGCCGTTGCAGGTGCCACTTGATACGTGCCCAATTCACGGGGACACCTCCTCGTCGTCATTCAGCAGTTCCGACAATAGCCGCTGCACCTTGGGCCCGGCGGTTTGCCCGCCGGACAGGCCCTCGTCGGTCATCAAGGCCAACGCGTAGCGGGGTTGATCATACGGCGCAAACGCGATCATCCACGCGTGCTTGCGCCCTTCCTCTTTCGGGCCAAACTCGGCGGTCCCGGTTTTCGCGGCATACACCCAGCCGGCAATGGCCGAGGTGCGGGCTGTACCGCGCTCGCCCATAATCACATCGCGCATACCCCCGCGTACGGTGGCGAGCGTGGTCCGCGACCAGTTCAATTCGCGCGGGGCCGAACGCTCCAGCGGCTCAAAATCACCTTGACCGAAAGGCCGCTGGCCTTTGACCAGTCGCGGCGTGTGCACCTCCCCCCCATTGGCCAGAGTCGCCGCTAACACCGCCATCTGTAGCGGGGTCACGGTGATCGGGCCCTGCCCGATCGACAAGTTGACCGTGTCGCCGTCCCGCCAGGCATCGTTGTGCGTGCGGCGTTTCCACGCGTCGTCCGGCAACAACCCGCTTACCTCATGATCAAGATCAATGCCGGTACGCTGGCCCAGCCCCACAGCGCGGGCCATGTGGTAGATGGTTGGATAACCGATTTGCAGTGCGAGGCGGTAGTAATAAACGTTACAGGATCGCTCCAAAGACTGCCGCATATCGAGTGGACCATGGCCGTGACGGCTCCAGCAATGGAAGCGCGCCCGTCCCCATTCAAAGTGGCCCGGACAATGGAATACGGTGCTGGGTGTTGCCAGCTCGTTTTCCAGGGCCGCTATAGCGACGACCGGCTTGAAGATGCTACCGGGGGCATACGCCCCGGCCACCGGGCGATGAATCAGCGGGCGGTCCGGATTATGCAGCAGGCTTTGCCACAGGTCGTGCGATATGGCGGGGATGAAATCGTTGGGGTTGTAGGCCGGTACGCTAACCATGGCCAGCACGTCCCCGTTGCGCGGATCAAGCACCACCACGGAACCGGGCGTATCACCCAGCGCCCGACGGGCGGCGGCTTGTACCCGGGTGTCCAGCGTGGTTTGCAGGTCCTGGCCTTGGCCGGCTTCCCGGAAGGCTAAATCGGCGTGCCGATAGCCCACGGCATCCACGCGCATCAGGCGCGCCCCCGATTCGGCGCGCATGGCGTCGTCATACCGCCGTTCCAAACCGGCGCGCCCCTCCATGTCCGGCAGATAATAATGAAACGGTTCATCCGGATCCTGTTCTGCATCGGCGCGGCCTATATAGCCCAGCACATGCGCGAACAAGTCGTCATGCGGATAGACCCGGACGGCTTCCGTATAAATATCGAGACCTGGCCGCCCGGCAATCTGTTCCGCCCAGCGGGCCAACGTCCGTTCGTCGATGTCGCGCCAAGCCACCAATGGCATGGGCAGGCGCCGCCGGATATGCATTTCGATCTGGGCCCGGGTCAACTGGCGTTCCGTATCCAGTTCCTGCGCCCAGACATCAAGCTGTTCCTCCAGAAAATCAACGGTCCGTGCCCAGCCGCCGGGCCGCCGTAACTCTTCGAGAAAAATAGCGATGTTATAGCCGGGCCGGTTATCCGCCAGCACTTGTCCGTGCCGGTCATAGATGCGTCCGCGCATACCGGGCAGGCGCACCCGGCGCACGCTTTGCCGCAGTTCATCGTCCTGGTAACGGTCGCCGTGCACCACTTGGATGCGCCACAGCATCACGCCCAGAAAGGCGAATGCCAGCACCATCACCGCGCTCCAAATGCGGAGCCGCAGCCATTCTCGTTCTAGTGGAGTTCTTGCCATGAGGAATCCGTAGATTCCACCAGTCCCATCAAACGGTCCAAACGGGCACAACCGTAGAAAATCCACGGGGTGGCCACCAAACCCAATGCGGCCGCACCGACCGCTTTATGGCCGGCCTGCCCCACGGTCCATTCAATCAAACCAGTAGAAGTTAACAAAACATACAACACTAAAGTCGATCCTGCTGCCATCCAGCTACCGAACAGCATGTGGGTAATCGACTCATGCACAAACACCACATCGCGAAAACGCGCAATGTGGATCGCCAACAAACCAAACGCAAACGAGGAATAACCAAACGGGATCAAACTCATCCCGTCCTGCAGCAGGCCGGCCATAATCGCCGCCCACAACCAGTCGCGCCGTTCGCGTGCCAGCGTGTAGTACACCACCACCGCCGCCAACGCCGGGAGCTTGGCCTGACCGAGCCAGGGTGGCGCCGGGACCACCGCCTGCACCAACGCCGCCACCGTTAAAATGAAGCCCATCACCAACGCGTTCATGGGGTCGGCCCTCCGCGTCTTACACGTTCCCGTAGCAGCGTTTCCACCGGGTCCCGGTGTTCGGCCACCACGAAACAGAACGTCATGCGGCCGATATCCGCCGCCGGTGCGATTTCGGCCGACTGGTACAAACCGCTTTCATCCACGGTCACGGCTTCCACATGCCCAATCAGCAAGCCGGGCGGATAGGTACCGCCCAAACCCGAGGTCGTCACCTCGTCGCCCGGCCGAATGGTGCGATCCTTATTAATGAAACGCATGTGCAGCAACGGCAACCCGCGCGCCGACAGGCCGCGCCCGGCCACCACACCGTGGGCGTCCGCCCGCGGCAACCAAGCCGCCACTTTACAGGCGGGGTCGGCCAGCAACCGTACATCGGCCGTGCCCGTCGACACGTTCAACGTGTGGCCGACCAGCCCGTCCGGCGTCACCACCGCCATATCCGCCTCCACGCCTGCGGCCAAGCCTTGCCCGATGCGTACCACTTGCCACCAACCGCTGATCTCGCGCCCGATCACTTCCGCCGGGATCAGTTCGCGTTCCGCCCGGCTCCAGAAACGGAGCTGACTGCGCAGGGCAATGTTTTCCTGTTCCAACGCCGCCAGGTACCGCATTTCGCTGCGCAACCGGGTCAGCTCGGTGGCCATACGGCGATTATCAGCCGCCATCTCACCCAAATTTCGTACCGCCATCACCCAGTTGCGGGAGGCCTGGCCGACGCCGGACACCAATTGTTGCAGCGGTGCTAGAAATTCGCGGATGGCTGACTTCCCCCGCTCTGAAAGCGCTTCCGGCATATTCAGCGCCACCAGCAACGCGGCGGCCAGAATGAGCCAGATCGTCTTGTTTTTTCTATTCAACTCGCATCCTATACGCCAACAAAAACCCGCTGGGGACGTGGCTACCCGGATAGGTCAACCAAGGACGAAGTATACACAAACGTGTACGGCCCTGTTCCCTGCGCATCTTAATTCTTCCACCTCTTGCGATCATAGGCGGGTTTGGTCCGTGCCTTGCGGGCCGGACAAGCGCGTACACGTGAACGGGCAACAGAACGGGCCTAGCTCGGCTTTTCGGAGCCGGCCATTTTGCGCAGGAAATTCAATTCGTGCAGCACCACGCCGGTACCTTCGGCCACGGCGCTGAGCGGATCGTCCGCCAAGTGGACGGGCAAGCCCGTTTGCTCGGCAATCAGCTTGTCCAGCCCGTGCAGCAACGCGCCGCCCCCGGCCACGATCAAGCCCCGATCCACCAAGTCCGCCGACAATTCCGGCGGACAGCGTTCCAGCGTGATGCGGACCGCCTCCACAATGGTGGACACCGGTTCCTGCAACGCTTCGCGAATTTCCTCCGACGTAATGGTCAGGGTTTTCGGCAAGCCGGCCACCAAATCGCGGCCTTTGACTTCCATCGCGGTTTCCTCGCCCAGCGGATAGGCCGATCCGATCGTCATCTTCACTTCCTCGGCCGTCCGCTCCCCGATCATTAAATTATAGACCCGTTTCATGTGTTGGACGATCGCTTCATCCATCTCGTCACCGCCCACACGTACACTTCGACTAAAAACAATCCCGGCCAGCGAAATCAGCGCCACTTCGGTGGTGCCGCCGCCGATATCCACGATCATATTGCCCGCCGGTTCCTGCACCGGCAAACCCACCCCGATGGCCGCGGCCATCGGTTCTTCTATCAGGTAAACCTCCCGCGCGCCGGCATGGGTGGCAGAATCCTTGACAGCGCGCTTCTCAACTTCCGTAATGCCGCTCGGTACCGCGATGATGACCCGTGGTCGCACCATCGCCCGCCGGTTATGTACCTTGCGGATAAAGTAACGCAGCATCGCCTCCGTAATCTCAAAATCAGCAATCACGCCCGATTTCAACGGACGAATAGCCACAATGCTGCCCGGCGTTCGACCCAGCATGCGTTTGGCTTCCTCGCCCACGGCCAACACCCGGTTGGTCCCGGACTGAATCGCCACCACGGACGGCTCACGCAGAATAATACCGCGATCACGGACATACACCAGCGTATTGGCGGTGCCCAGATCAATTCCGATATCGTTGGAAAACATGCCTAAAAGACGGCCGAACATAAAAAAATTCCTTGTCTAACCAGGGATACACATAAAGTTGGGATATGCTGCTTTATGCAGGGACCAATGGTCAAGCGCTAAAACCATTATTTTCAACACGCCGTCCACACACCTATAGTCTTTCTCAACAGCGCAATCGGCATGACCGTTCCAGCCACTTCCCATAGGAACCTTAAATGTGTTATGGATAGCCACATGAGTGCAGCCACAAACCCGTTACGCGCCAATAAATCGGATTTACCGACCACCGACTGGGCCACCATACCGATGCGCACGGTCGGCCCGCTCTGCTTGCGGGGCCCACTGCTACAAGCAGAAGTCCAAGTGCCACTGGCCACGTTCGAACAACCGCTGTGGCCATCGGTAGCGCGTGGGGCCCGCATTACCACCCGTATCGAAACCGGTTTGCAGATCGTCTGCGCCCGCCACACCATGACGCGTTCCATCCTGATGACCGCCGTTTCCGCTGAGCGGGCGGTGGAAATCATGCACGCCTTGCCCGGCAAGCGTGCCTCCTTGCAAACCGTGGTTGCAGGCACCAGCCGTTATGCGCGCTTACAGGATTGGCAGTGCGAAGTAGCCGGTTGCGATTGCTTCATCCGGTTGGCTTTCGACACCGGCGACGCCGCCGGACACAACATGTGCACGCAGGCCGCTGACGCCGTTATCGCCTGGCTGCAAACCGAGTTCCCGGACCTAACCTACGGCTCAATCTCCGCCAACACCTGCATCGACAAAAAGCCCGCCGCGATCAACGGACTACTGGGCCGCGGCTATCATATGCTGGCCGAGTGCGTGGTTCCGCGTCGGTTGGTGACGCGCTACTTGAAGACCACCCCCGAAAAAATAGTGGCCCTGAATTGGAAGAAGAACTGGGTCGGCACCACGCTGGCGGGCGGCATCCGTACTGCGAACGCACATTTCGCCAATATGCTGCTGGCGTTCTACCTGGCCACTGGTCAGGACGCCGCCAATATCGTGGAAGGCGCACAAGGGTTCACCCTCGCCGAGCTACGCGGCGACGATCTGTATTTCCATGTGAGCGTGCCCAACCTTATCGTGGGCACGGTCGGCAACGGCAAAACGCTTCCCTTTGTGCAAGCCAACCTCCGCCAACTCGGTTGCCTTGAACCCCGGGCACCCGGGCTCAATGCACAACGATTGGCGGCCATCGCGGCGGGTGTGGTGTGGTGCGGCGAGTTGTCGCTGCTGGCGGCACAAACCAATCCCGGCGAATTAATGGCCGCCCACCGCAAGGGAGAGCGGGCATGAACGACGAAGCAACCGCCTCCCGCAAATGGGAACATGTCCGCATTATCGGGGACGACCCGCAAGCCGACCGGCAAAAATGTTTCTTTGACCGCATCCATTTGACACACCGCGCCCTGCCGGAAATCTCCATGGCCGATGTCAATCCGTCGCTCCGGTTGCTGAACCGCAAACTGCAATTCCCCCTGCTGATCTCGCCGATGACCGGCGGTGACCATGAGGTGTTGCGGCGCGTGAATCATAATCTGGCCACCGCGGCCGAAGCGACCGGCGTGGCCATGGGCGTGGGTTCGCAGCGGGTGATGTTCACCAATCCCGAAGCCCGCGACAGTTTCGAACTGCGCGCTACCGCACCGTCCACGCTGCTCTTTGCCAACCTCGGTGCCATACAGCTTAACAATGGATTCGGTCCCGACCACTGCCGACAGGCGGTGGAAACCGTGGGTGCCGACGCCTGCTACCTACACCTTAACCCCTTGCAAGAAGCCATCCAACCGGAAGGCAACACCAACTTCGCAAAGCTGGGTCAAAAAATCGAACAGGTGACGTCCGCCTTGGATGTGCCGGTGGCGGTTAAGGAAGTGGGGGCCGGCATTTCGCTAAACGATGCGGAACTACTGGTCGCCGCCGGTGTTCAATTTATCGACGTGGCCGGTTCAGGTGGACTCTCGTGGAGCCGTATCGAAAATCACCGGCGCGCGCACACTGCGCCCGACCAACTCGGCCTGCTGTTTCAGGATTGGGGCCTACCCACACCATGGGCGCTGAATGCGCTGGCCACGCTGCAGGGCAAGGTGACGCTGTTCGCCTCCGGCGGCATACGGAACGGCTTGGATATGGTGAAGGCCGTCATTCTCGGGGCCACGCTTTGCGGGATTGCCTCCCCGCTATTGGCGCCCGCCATGGAGTCAGCAGACAAAGTGGTTGCCACCATCGAACGACTGAAACGGGAATTTCGAACGGCCATGTTCTTACTCGGCGCCAAAACATTAGATGACCTGCTGGGCCATAAGGAACTGATCGTCCATGCCGACTTCCCACTCTAACGCCGTGGGGCCGACACCGTTCATCGCGCGCGCACCCGCCAAGTTAATTCTGTCCGGGGAACACGCGGTGGTCCACGGCCACCCGGCCATTGCGGTGGCGGTAGACGCCCACTTAACGGCGGAAATCCTGCCCAACGCCACCGGCCACATCGATGCCCAGTTCCCGGGTTTCTTCGCGCCGTGTACCTGCCCTATCGACGAGATTGACGACCTCAAAGCCCGGCTCGATCGGCGGCACGCGGAATTTTTACAGGGATCACGCGCCATCGATACTCTGTTGGACCGCCCGGCCGATGTGGCCTTCTACACTTGCGCGTTGCATCGCGCTGCCCATCCGTATTCCTTAACCCACGGCATTGACCTGCGCTACCACGCGGACTTCCCGTTGGGCGGCGGCATGGGCGGGTCGGCCGCCTTAATCGCCGCCACTTTATCCGGCTTGGCCAAGATGAACGGCCTCGCGTTGTCGCGCAGGAAGCACTATGAGCAGACCCTACAAGCGGAACGTTTATTGCACGGACGTCCCAGCGGAATTGATCCGTACGTGGTCGTGTATGGCGGGTGCGTCCGTTTCCAGGCCGGGCAGCCCACCGCCATTAACCTCGCACTACCGCCCCTGGACTGGGTTTACACCGGAACACCGCAAGCCACCACCGGCGAATGTGTAGCCTCCGTGGCCACGCGCTTCCCGTCCACGCACACCATATGGCCCGAATTTGCCGCCACCACCTGCGCACTGGAAACGGCCCTGCGCAGCGGGGACCACACCCGCGTGACGGCGGCGATTCGCCGCAACCATCGACTACTGGTTGATCTCGGCATCGTACCGCCACGGGTTCAGGATGTTGTCGCCGAAGTCGAGCAGCAAGGTGGTGCCGCCAAGATTTGCGGGGCCGGCAGTATTCGCGGTGATGAAGGCGGAGCCCTGTGGGTCTGGCAAGACCCCGCTATCGATACGCGCAGCCAAGCTCACCACCACGCCGATGATGAAACGGATACTCGAGAACAGCGGGCGGTTTACGGTAGACGTGGCCAGCGCCCTTGAACCCTCGGAATTCCGCCCTGCTTTTTCGGAATACGACGTGGTCGTTCTCAATTACAACGGTCCGCTCTGGCCGGAGGAAACCCGCAGAGACTTTGAAGCCTATGTGTCCGGCGGCGGGGGGGTCGTCGTAGTGCATGCCGCCAACAATTCGTTTCCGGGGGTATGGGGTCACGTCTAAACATATAACATTTACCGGACGCACTCATACGTCTCTGTGATCTCTTTCGCCTTTCGTTCCTTTTTCATATGCTCACCAAAGCGGCGGAGCCCCATGCAGACTGCGGTATAGTCCCTACATACGAACTCCGCACCCAACTCCCGCAACGTCTATTTATGCGTAAACGTCGCGCAATGACTCAAAGCTAAGCACACAACCCAAGACCACCACAAGTCAATTGTTATATGTTTAGACGTGACCCCTCACCCTACAAGTGAACAGATAAAGACGCACATGAAAGGTCTCCACCCGTTCGCCAAGCCTGTCCAGAAAACGCCAATAGTCTGCATCATCCTTAAAAAGACGTGCCCGATCAGTGTGCCAATCCCCAATCATCCGACAGGTCACATGATAGATCGCACCCGGAAACTCCATACGCAAAGGTCTTGCCATAACCCTGTACGTAACCCGTATGCGCACTCGCGTAAAGCATTATTTATTATTTCGAGGGCTGACCCCCTCCGCCCGGACCCCCTCCGCCCGCAGCGAGGAAAATGAATCGTTAAAAAAACGATCCGGTAGGGTTTTTGTTTCTTGACCGGAACCTCTAATGAGTGACCCCATTCCCCCGCAACCCGTCTTAATGAGTGACATCTTCCGCCCGCAATAGTCGTTTAGCTTCCGCAACTATTTTTTGTTTATCGGGCCTATTCTCATTGTCCCGAACGTAGTCCTGTAATGCCTTTATTGCCTTTTCTCCATCCACCCTGACAATAGAATCTAACAATTGAAAGGCTTGCTTTTCACAAGATGATTCAGCCAACCTGCTGGTAAGCACGCTCACGGCAACATCCCTGTTGGCTTCATACCGTCTGACATGCACCCCATTGATGACTTCTTTGACTGGCACTCCGAAATCACGCAATGCAAACGCTGCGGCCCTTTGTGCGGGATATATATATTTTGTTATGCCCTCAGCGCGGTTTATATACGGTGCTGGTTCGCCACTGGTATCTGAGAGCATTTCTATGATTTCAGGTATAGCTACTGCATAATCAATGCTCGCTAAAGCGTTTATGGCTGAGCGGCGCACTTGCTGCCCCTGCCTCCCCAAAACGATCATTTCAACCAGGCTATCTGCATAATCTTGCACCCCGACATATGTTAACACAATCATGAACACTTCTTTTGCTTTTAGGTTGTCTTCTTCCTCCAACATGCGGGTCAAGTGGTGAATGTCTTCCTCTTTTGCGGCTGCTCGTCTTCCCCCTTTGGGCGGTGTCAGCAGGTTACGATAAGCGGTGATAATCTGCATCATCAAATAGTCATGGTAGATATGACCAACCCCTCCACCGGGTCGGCGTTCCGTGGGGTTGTCAATTTCGCGATACATCAGCTCGCGAATACGCTCCATCGCATCCGCGTTATTTTCCGCATCATTCTTCGCGCGTGATAAATCCCCCGTTTGCATCCCTGCATGCGCATTGCAAAACATGAGGACAAGCACTACCCCAATTAAGTTTCTAATAATAAGCAGGGAGGGCACATCCTGTAGCGGATACTTATTTAGTCGCTTAGCCATGACAATTATCACTCCTTTATTTTATTCGAGATCAGTTGTGCCCAAATCCCATTGCCGACCAGGCTTCGCCCAATCATAGTCATCAAACTGATCTTCTTCGGGCCACTCCTGTTCCCACATTGCCGCATCTTCTACATCGTTGGGGGAAAAGGGGTCAGTCATTGTATATTGCTCTTTTCAGCAGACGGGTTCTTTGTCCCTTCAGGGATGGATTACCGCGTAATCTGCGACGCTGAGCATTGATGAGTCGGCT
>PWVE01000034.1 GCA_003562335.1 PVC group bacterium | reverse complement strand
TTTGATCGCATTACGCCGTGTCGCGCCAATGCCTTCAATTTTTAGCAGTAGGGCGGATCGATGATCGATCACGTCGAAGACCTCTTTGCCGAACGCTTTAACCAGTTTCTCGGCGTAGACTGGGCCGATACCCTTGATTAAGCCGGAACCTAAATACTTTTCGATCCCTTCCAATGAATCCGGTTGCGTCGTGCGCAGGCGATTCGCCTTGAACTGCTGGCCGTGTTTGGGATCGATATGCCAGCGACCTTCTGCTTCCAGCCATTCACCCGCGCTAATGTTCGGGACCGTGCCAACCGCCGCCACCAGTTCGCGATGACCGCGCACTTTTACTTTGAGCACAGCGAATCCCGTTTCCTCGCTGTGGAACGTCACACGCTCCACGGATCCGGTGATACGATCAGGTTCGTTCGGCGACGTGTCCGCTCCGCTGGCACTATGGTTCTTTTTGCTGACCTTCGGCATGGCGGCATCGTATCCCGCGACCGTTACGGCTGCAACGCTTTCCCTGTTCGTGTAATAATGTAGGGCGCCCGTGTGGTCACCGCATTGGGGTGTAGGGCGCCCGCTTGCGGGTCGCCGTTCGGGTGGGCTGGTTGGCGGTGGGCGAAGGGGTCGCGCGATGGTCCGTGCCAGCTACGACCTATCGCGTTGTTGCGCGGGACGGCGCGGACAAGAGTCCAGCACCGCCCCCCGCGCCTAGCGCTAGGCCGCATCTGACCCGTCCCCCACGCTCAAATTCGTGACCGAATTTGCCCCCTTCGCCCACCGCATTGCACCCCTTCGGTTGACTAGCGCGTGTCCTGGTGTGCTTTTTGTTACGCTAAAGCGGGAGTTTCGCCTCACGGTTCTGTTCCGGTCAGCCGGGAACGCCGAGCACCAGCTCGGCATCCAAATGGCCGATTAAGCGTAGGATTAGGATTACGATTACGAGTGGAACAGCCCAAAACCGAGAACCGGACACCGTCGCGCCGTCCCCCACGCTCAAATTCGTGACCGAATTTGCCTCCTTCGCCCACCGCATTGCACCCCTGCGGGGCTCCGGTTGTTTGCATGATTAGGGATTCTCTGTACTTTGCCGCTGATGGTATTGCATGCGGTCGGCGCGCTCCCAACACTCAACCTCATCGCGGCACCCTGAGTGTCACGTCCTGATTTCCGTTTGTCACTTTTTTGTTAGTACCAGTCATCTTTCATCAGTCCAGATCAAGGGTGGCCGCGGGGGCGATCTCCCAGGCGAAGGCGTTAGCCCGGGACGGGTGCGAGCGGAAGCTTCCCGGGGACGGGGTGCCATGTGCTGGCTGGGTAGAGCCCGTCCCCGAAGGGGTGGCCCGGAGGGCCAAGGGCGGAACCCAGCCAGCACATGGCATGAATTTCGGACGTCCCATCATGCGGCCTCCTGATGCACTTCGGCTGGATATTGAAGCGCCAACTCGCCGTGGGGCCGGCAGTGGTTGTACAGATGAACCGCTTGCGCGAGAGCTTTTCGCGCATGGGCTTTTGTCCGGAAGGTCTGATCCAGTTCGTATTCTTGCTTAAGAATGCCGTTGAGCCGCTCGGCCTTGGCATTCTCATAGCAATGCAGGATCTCCGTCATACTCACTTTCAGCCCACGAGACGCCAATAGCTCGACATACGCATGGCAGCAATACTGGCAGCCGCGATCCGAATGATGAATGGGATGCGAACCTTCCGGCAACGTTTTCAGCGCCGACTGTAGGGCCGTCTGGCAGCCGATCGACTCCAAGCTCTCACCCACATGATACCCCACTATCTTACGCGAATACGCATCCATGATCAGTGCCGCGTACACAAAACCCTCCTCTGTGCGGATATAGGTCAGGTCGCTTACCCAAGCTTGGTTCGGTCCCGTTAACTCCATCTCCGCCAATATATTGCGGTATACCGGAAGCGAATGCCTGCTGTTGGTTGTCCGGGGCCAGCCAGGCTTGCGCTCCACCAGCAAGTCATGCTCGGCCAGCAATTCAAAGAAGCGGTCCCGCCCAATTTCCACACCGGCGGCTTCCAGTTCCGGCCTGATCCGGTGCAGTAACTTCCGCCCGCCTAGACGTCCCTGAAGCCGCCTTTCCTGTCGAACCAACTCCAGTATCAGATCCTCATCAATCTCGCGCCGTTGACGCAATTGGCGGGCCGCATAGTAGTTCTGACGACTCATGCCAACTTTCTCACAAAGGGACCCAATCGAAGACCGCTGGGCACGTGGAAATTGGTTAACAATCATATTCACTGACGCCCAGCGTGCTTTTTTTTAAAGACGTCCACATCCTCGATCCCAGCCGTTCGGCAGGCAATCTCCAGATACGCGTCGCCCAGCATCTTGTCCAACTGCGCGTCAGCAAGGGCCTCCTTCAAACGCCGATTCTCATTCATTAATCGCTTTAATTCGTCACGTTCGTTCGGTGCCTGCACCCGTACCACCTTTCGCTGTAAACTTGATTTCCCATAACGGCGAATCCAATACGCTATCGTTTCCGATCCGCCTATCCCATACGCCCGCTGCGCCTCTTTCATATTCCTGAATTTGCCCGTCTCAAGCTCACGCAGCACCTGTAGCTTGAAAGCCTCGCTATAACGTATCGTCGGTTTAGTGTCCAATCAGCTCCTTTCCAAGTGACAACCTATAGCCGGACGGGACACGGGACACCTATCCCGTATCCCGAAACTCGCATCGCGTATCCCCGCGCAGCGCGGGGCAAGCCCGTATCGCGTATCTGGAGAAAGACAACGCTGTTCCGAGCAGCTGGGAACGCCGAGCACTCACACGGCATCAGGGGCGATCACGAGGCGAACAACCTAAGCCGCCTATTCGGCTCCATACATCATCAACCAAAATACAGGATGCCCAAGACCGTCAGACCGTACAGGGCCAAGTTCACGATCAATGGAATGTCGGTCAGTAGAATCTTTTCAGGATGGCCGCCCTGCGCATGGCGATAGACCAAATCCAAATAGCGGAATAGACCGAACATCACGAACGGTAGCGTAAAACTGAGATGGTTGGATCCGAACTTTTGGACGGTATCGGGCCAGAGTGTGTAGAGGGCATAACTGACAATTGTAGCCGCACTAACAATGGCGATCAGCTGGTCCAGTAGTTTGCCGTCGTAGCCTTGCATGCTCGCACGGGTCTGCGCGGAAACGTCCTCGAGTATAACCTTCTCGTGGCGTCGCTTGCAGAGCGCGAGGAAGAGTGCGAGTAAAAAGGTGCACAACAGCAGCCACGGCGAAATCGTTACTGTGATGGCTACGGCGCCCGCAATCGCGCGCAGCACAAAGCCAATCGCGATCATGAATACATCAACAAGTGGCACTCGCTTTAGCCCGAAGGTATAAGCGATTTGCATGATGGCATAGCCACCTAAGACGAGCGCCAATTGCCCGTTGATCTGCGCTGCCCCAGTCAAGGCTATCCCCGCTAGAACAAGGGCCGCGATGATGGCGACGGGTTGCGAAATCGTCCCCGCTGCCAGTGGCCGCAGTCGTTTGGTCGGATGAAGGCGGTCTTGCTCAATGTCTCGCATGTCGTTCAGCAAGTAGATCGAGCTGGAGAGCAGGCAGAAGTAGATGCTGGCCCAAAGCACGGGCCAAAAATCCACCAATGAGATGACTTGCTCTCGGTCGCCCAGCGCAAAAACGAAGGCGGCGAAAACTAAGCCGTTCTTTGTCCATTGCGTGGGGCGCAAGGCACGGATGAGTTCCAGCCAGCGTGGTGCAGTCGAACGACCATTATCCATTCGCCACGCTCCGCGGGTGCGGCTTGCTAGGGCCGCGTTTACATCCAGCCCGGAACCACAGTTTCCAGACACGCCAGAGCGCCTCGCGCACGATCGCTGAGCTCATTTTGGAATCACCCGATCGCCGTTCCTCAAAGGTGATGGGATGATCCTCAATCTTAAATCCGGCCAGCCAGGCTTTATGGCTCATTTCGATCTGGAACGAATAGCCGTTCGAGTAAATCTCATCCAGCGGTATGCTTTCCAGCACCGCTCGGCGAAAACACTTGAAGCCTCCAGTGGGATCTGTAAACGGCATGCCGGTGATGAGACGCACATAGATACCGGCGGCCCGGCTGAGCATCAGCCGGCTCAACGGCCAATTGATGACCCGTATCCCGTTGACGTAGCGGGAACCCAGCACCAGGTCGGCCGTCTGCGCGGCGTCGCGCATCCGGGGGATCTCGGCCGGGTC
>PWVE01000023.1 GCA_003562335.1 PVC group bacterium | reverse complement strand
TGCTGGCGCGGGTGTTGACGCTGCAACCGCTGCCCGAAACGCCCGATCAAAATCTGTGGGCCGGTTTGGGGTTCATGTGGAATCCGGCCCATGAAGGCGAAACCATTTGGCAAGCCCTGGCCAATGTCGATATCTGGTTGGCGGCGACTGGTCAGATATTCTTTAGTTTATCGGTGGGTTTCGGGTTGATCCTGACCTACGCCAGCTACCTGCGGAAAGACGACGACGTGGCGCTTTCTTCGCTGACCTCGGTGGCAGGCAACGGGTTCTGCGAGGTGGTGCTGGGCGGCATGATCGCGTTACCGGCCGCCTTTATCTTTCTCGGTCCGGCGTTCCTCTCTGATCCGGACAATATCGGCACCTTCAGCCTCGGTTTCGTGACGTTGCCAAACGTATTCAATCAAATGCCGGCCGGCGGCTTTTTCGGATTCCTTTTCTTTTTCCTGCTGTTTCTTGCCGCCGTAACCAGCTCACTTTCGATGTTGCAACCCTCCATTGCCCTGCTTGAGGAAGGGCTGGGCATCACGCGTAAACCGTCAGTCGCCATTCTGGGTTTTATCACCTTCACCGGCACCGCCTTCATTGCCTATTTCAGCGCAGGGGCGCAGGCCTTGGATACGGTGGATTTTTGGATGGCCAATTTCTTCATTTTCATATTCGCCACACTGCAAACCCTGGTATTCGGCTGGGTGATCGGGCCGCGCCAAGGATACGCAGAATTAAGTGCCGGCGCGGAAATCCCCGTGCCGCGCGGGATTATGACCATGATCCGGTACGTTTCCCCGCTCTATCTGCTGGTGGTGTTCGCGTTATGGTGCCGCACCAGTCTACCGGATCGCTGGGCCGCGATAATGAATCCACCCGCCGGTGAGCCGCCGGTGGTATTGATGGCTTTGGGCTTTATCCTGATGGTCATCGTCTTCTTTTCCTTTGTGATTGCCGGTGCCAATCAACGCTGGAAAACCCCGTTGCAACAGGAGACCCCATGAACCCTGCTGGCTGGATATTAATGTCGATCGGAATCGGTGGCATGACCACCTTGCTCGGCTGGTGCATCTACAAGGTGATGGCGACGCCGGGATCAACCGAGCATTTGCACAGCCCTTTGGATATCGACACGGGCGACCATGACCCGGAAGGCACCGAACCTAGTTCCGGTGGCGATAGGTAATACGCCCCTTGGTCAGGTCGTAGGGCGACATCTCCACGGTGACCCGGTCACCGTTGGTGATACGGATAAAGTGCTTCCGCATCTTGCCCGAGATGTGGGCCAGGATTTCGTGGCCATTGGCCAGTTTAACCTTGTACATGGTGGCCGGCATGACTTTGCTCACCACCCCTTCCAACTGTACAAGTTCTTCTTTCGCTTCTGCCATAGTGTGTAATTTCCTTCTGTTCGATTCCGTGCGCGGGGACTTTACTGCAAAGCCACAATCGGTGGCAAGCCACAATTGGGGGGAGAAATGCCAGCGCGCGTAAAAGCGAATTCAAGGCAAACGCATCTCCGTTCATGTGCGTTTGCCGTGCCGATGGAGCCCTTACCTATGTTTTCGCAGGTGGGAAGGCATGATTTTCAGTTCTTCCCGGTACTTGGCTACCGTGCGCCGGGCGACGTTGATCCCCTCGGCTTTGAGCTTGTCCGTGAGTGCTTGGTCCGACCAGGGGGCCGTTGGATCTTCGGTTTTGATAAGGTCGTGAATCCGGTCCTTGACCGATTTATTGGATAGCACCTGACCGTCCCGGGTACGGTAGCCCGGGGTAAAGAAATATTTCATTTCGTACACGCCCTGCGGCGTCTGCATGTATTTGCCGGAAACCGCCCGGCTAACGGTGGTCTCGTGCACCCCCACCACATCAGCGACCTGCTGCATCGTCAGGGGACGCAACGCCTTCACGCCCTCCGCCATGAAGTCGGTCTGCACCTTGACGATTTCCGTGGCGATATTGCCGATCGTACGCTGGCGCTGATGAATGCTCTTGATGAGGAACGCGCCGGCCCGGATCTTTTCCATCACGTACTGCTTCACTTCCGGTGGCGTTTGCGGCGACTCCATCAGCGTGCGGTATTGTTTGCTAATCCGCACATGTGGCAGCGGCTCATCGTTGAGCGCCACGGCGTAGCCGTCCCGGGTGGGATACACAAACACTTCGGGCGTTACGTAGGTGGCGGTATCCGCACTGAAGCGGCGACCGGG
The DNA here is from genome assembly GCA_003562335.1 of PVC group bacterium. Classification (GTDB taxonomy): domain Bacteria; phylum Verrucomicrobiota; class Kiritimatiellia; order SLAD01; family SLAD01; genus SLLF01. The sequence goes on along the minus strand of PWVE01000023.1, from coordinate 13,176 downwards.
TTTCGGATCCAATTGGGCCACTTGGCGGGCCAATTCATGTACCTGTTCCAACGACCACTTGCCCTTGCGGGCAATCACTGAATACTTATGGGCCGCCAGCTCATCCAAGAAATCCCGTACCACACGCTCGAGGGGCGTTCCGCCTTGACCCGCCCGTTGAATCTGGGTCAACAAGCATTCCCGCAAATCCCGCGCCCCCACCCCAACCGGATCAAAATCGCGCACCACCTGCCAAGCCGTTTCCAGTGCGGCCGGCTCATAGCCCGACGCCATGGCAATATCGGCCAGCGGGGTCGCCAAATAACCGTCTTCGTCGATATGCCCGATCAGCAGTTCCCCAATCTGCTGTTGTTCCGGCGACAAACCGCTCAGGGCCAATTGATGGCGCAGATGTTCCTGTAACGATTCAGGCGGGGAAACGGAATCAAAAAAATGTTTACGGCGCTCGTCCTCTTCCGACTGGTGCTGCCCGGCCCGCGGGGTGGCGGTGCGGAAGTATTCCTGCCAATCGTCGTCCAGTTGGGCCAGCATTTCGTATTCTTCCCCAAAATCCTTGACCGCATCATCCTGCGGCTCCAGCAGGGGCGGTTCCAGTTCAATCGGGTCGGTATCCGGCAAGCGCTCTTCCAGCGTAGGATTTTGTTCGAGTTCCTGCTGAATCAGCGCCCGTAACTCCAACGCAGGCACTTGCAGAAATTCGAGCGATTGGCGCAACTGGGGGGCCAACACCATTTGCAGGCGTTGCTGCTGCGTTTGCGATAAGTAAGGACCAACCATGCCTCCAAGCCTAGCCGGACCACCCTAAAGCGCAAGCACGTAGTGCAGGCGAGCCGTCCATCGCTTGCATCCCGCACCATGATCGCGTAGGGTCAGCCCGACATGTGCGAAGCTAAGAAACTGATTTTTGCCTGATGAGACTGCGATCATGAATACAACCGACCCCGTAGCTGCCGTGATATTCGATTTTGATGGCGTGATTGCCGATACCGAACCGCTACACCACCGCGCGTTCTGTGAAGTGGTCGCCGCCGACGGGCTGGATTGCGATTGGCCCACCTATCAGGCGCAGTACATGGGCTATGACGACCGTGATTTATTCAAAGCCGCGTACACGGACGCCGGCCGCACGCTCGCACCAAATCAAGTCGATGAACTGGTCAAGGTGAAAGCGGACGCGTTTGTCGCCATCGCGGCCGAGGGCGTGATCCCTTTCCCGGGGATACCCGCCATCATTCAGCAGCTGGACGCAAAATACCCGCTGGCCCTGTGTTCCGGGGCCTTGCGCAGCGATATCAAACCGGTCCTGCGCCAGTTCGACCTGGTCAATACGTTCCCGGTGCAAGTGACCGCTGAAGACGTCTCGCGCAGCAAACCGGATCCGGCTTGCTATTGTTTGGCGGTCGACCGCTTGGCCGCTTACCACGAGCGCGTGTTCGAACCGGAGACGTGCGTGGCCATTGAAGACACACCCACGGGTATCACGGCCGCCCGCGAAGCGGGCTTACGCGTGTGGGCGGTAACACATACCCACCCGGCAGACGCATTGGGTGAGGCCCACGCAGTCTACAGCGACCTGCCCACGCTCACAGACGAACTGCTCCGCGCGGGTTAACCCTACCCCACCAAAAGTTGGCGGAAGGTAGGGCAAGGCGGCTCCGCCGAGCTGATTTCCAACCAGATTGGATATTCCAACGGCCGCGGCAAGAGGTAAAGCCACCGACTGCTTTATGGCAGGTGACGCGTATCAGCCGTACTGCTGCGCCATTGCGTCGAGCGTCATCGGTTTGATCTTGTCGGCGTTACCCGCCTGACCAAACGCAATCATGCGATCGATACACACTTTCTTCATCGCTTCACGGGCCGGCTTCAGGTAATCGCGCGGATCAAATTTCTCCGGCTGTTCCGTGAAGACCTTGCGAATGGCCCCGGTGATGGCCAGCCGGTTGTCGGTATCGACATTGACTTTGCGCACGCCGTTCTTGATCCCGCGCTGAATCTCTTCGACCGGCACGCCCCAGGTCGGCTTCAGGTTGCCGCCATTGGCGTTGATGATGTCCTGCAGGTATTGCTCCACGGAGGAGGAACCGTGCATGACCAAGTGCGTGTTGGGCAATTTCTTGTGAATGTTGATGATGGTCTCCATCGACAACACATCGCCGTCCGGTGCGCGCGTAAACTTGTAGGCCCCGTGACTGGTTCCGATTGCCACGGCCAAGGCGTCGACGCCGGTGGCCTCCACGAACTGGGCAGCCTCGTCGGGGTCCGTCAGCAGCTGCGAATGGTCGAGCTTGCCTTCAAACCCGTGCCCGTCCTCTTTTTCGCCTTCCCCGGTTTCCAACGAACCCAGGCAACCGAGTTCGCCTTCCACCGACACGCCCACCTTATGGGCCAGCTCCACCACTTCGCGGGTAACCCGCACATTGTAGTCAAAATCTGCCGGGCTCTTGCCGTCCTCCTGCAAGGACCCGTCCATCATCACGGACGTAAAGCCGTTATCAATGGCACTCTTGCAGGTCTCCGGGCTGTTCCCGTGGTCGAGGTGCATGGCAATCGGGATCTGCGGATACAATTCCGCCGCCGCCAGCATCAAGTGCCGCAAATAGGCGTCCTGCGAATATTTGCGGGCACCACGCGAGGCCTGGATGATCACCGGCGAATTGGTTTCCTGTGCGGCTTCCATAATCGCCTGGATCTGCTCCATATTGTTCACGTTAAAGGCCGCCAGGCCGTAATCGTTCTCGGCGGCATGGTCAAGCAATTGGCGCATGGGGACTAAAGACATAATCGTTTTCTCCTGTTTTCTGTATGTTCGTTTTCGTTAAATTTACGCTTTCGCATGGCGGGGTCCCTGCGGCGTTCCGAGCCCGTACTTTAGTTAGCCGCAACAGAACGTCAAGTCAGGAATGTGTGCTTCAATCATCCGGCGCGGTGGCGTATTCGTCATGGTCAAAAAATATAAAAGGTCCCACCATCTGGCGTTTGGGTGCAGGCAGCGCGCGCCGGACCTCGAACAAGCCCAAGTCACGCGAACGCGGGATGATTAACGTTTCAATGGCATCCAACGAGGTTTGGTCCGGACATAACGGACCTGTTGCGGGGTTCCAGCTCATGATCATCACTCCTTTGTGTCTATGACGAAAGGTAAGCCACCGAACCGCTTTTATCAATGATGCTCTTGCAAAACCTCCAAGGTCGACACGGAGGTCGACCCTCCGGTAACAGAACAGCCGTATTTAACAGGTTCCCGGAGGGGCAGGCTCCGTCCTGCCCTCATGAATTGGAGGTTTCGCAAGAGCCTGCAATGTTTTAGAGGACAGCGTGCGCCGTGGACTTTACCTCTGCGACCAGATGCCGTAGGCTGAAGCCATGATGAATATACCTTTTTACAAAATGCACGGGGCCGCCAATGATTTTATTGTGGTGGACGACCGCGAGTTAACATTTCCGTCCAACGACATGGACTGGATGGCGGGACTTATGCAGCGCCATACGGGAATCGGCAGCGAGGGAGTACTGTTGATCCAGCCGACTACGGAGGAAGGGGCTCATTTCCGCATGCGATTCTTCAATCCGGATGGCGGTGAAGTGGATATGTGCGGTAACGGCGCGCGCTGCATCGCGCGCCTGGCCCACGAATTTGGCGTGGCCCCGGCCACTATGACCATGCAAACGGCGGCGGGTCTGGTCGACGCGGAGGTGCAGGACGACCAGGTGCGCCTGACCCTGCCCCCGCCCCACGACTGGCAACTTGACCAGTCGCTGACCATCCTCGACCGGCCGCTTACCTACCACTTCGTCAACAGCGGGGTACCGCATGTGGTGATTCCTGTCGCGGACGTTGAAGGCGAAGACCTGGCCCGCCTCGGAGCCGCCGTACGCTATCATCCCGCGTTTGCACCCGCTGGCACCAACGTGAACATCATTCAAATCACGGGCGATCAACAGTTGTCCCTGCGCACGTACGAACGAGGGGTGGAAGCCGAGACGCTGGCTTGTGGAACCGGCATGATCGCCTGCGCACTGATTGCCGGCCGCATCGGCCGCTGCACGCCGCCGGTCACGGTCAAGACGGCAGGCGGCTTCGAACTGACGGTCGGTTTCCGCTTAACCGCTGCGGGCGCCACCGATGTCACGTTGTCCGGCCCGGCCGCCCACGTCTTCCAAGGCCATGTCCACTACTCCGACTGACATCATTTTACATGTCGATATGGACGCGTTTTTCGCGGCCGTGGAGCAGCGTGACCGCCCCGAGCTGCAAGGCCGCCCGGTGATTGTCGGTTCGCCGCCCGATCAACGGGGTGTGGTATCCACTTGTTCCTATGAAGCCCGCCTTTTTGGTGTCCACTCCGCCATGCCATCCCGCATCGCCTACCAAAAGTGTCCGCAAGCCGTATTCCTGCCGGTCCGCATGGAACGGTACCAAGCCGTATCACGTCAAATCATGCAGGTATTCGAATCGTTCTCACCGCTGGTAGAACCGCTTTCCATTGACGAGGCCTTTCTGGACGTCACCGGGGCCGTGCGTCTCTTCGGCGACGGCCCCGCCATTGCGCGCCGCCTCAAAGCGCGGATGCACGCGCTGACCGGGCTAACCTGTTCCGTGGGAGTGGCCCCCAATAAATTTTTGGCGAAATTGGCCAGTGAATGTCAAAAACCGGATGGCTTAACGGTTACCCCTTTTGATCCCGACGGCATTCGCGCGTTCCTGGCCCCGTTACCCATTGATCGGATGTGGGGCGTGGGACGCAAAACACAGCAGCTCCTCGAATCTAACGATCTGCACACATTCCGCGATATCCAACGCATATCCGTCGAACAGCTCAGTCGCTACATTGGCCAATCCGCCGCCATGTCATTCAAGCAACGGGCTCTGGGAATCGACCAACGGCCGGTGGGAAATACGCGGCCGGAACAAAGCATTTCACGCGAGACCACCTTTCCTGAAGACGTGACCGACCACGAGCGCATCCGTACGGCGCTGCTTGATCTGACCGAAGATGTCGGCCAGCGCCTGCGCCGGGCAGGGTGGTACGCGGGCACGGCTCAACTGAAACTGCGCTGGGCCGGCTTTGAAACCGTAACCCGTCAACGGCCATTAGTGCCCGCCTGTCGGGATGACGCCCACTTAAGAGAAGCCGCACTCACGCTGCTGGCGCGGCTACCGTTAACCCGCCCCGTGCGCTTGATTGGGTTTGGCGTAAGCCACTTGCAACCCGACGCCCAGGCAACCACCGGCCAACTAACGCTTGCGCTGGACCACCCACCAGCCGGCGATCCCAAACAAGAACGCGTCAGCATGACGATTGATTCCCTACGCGCCCGGTACGGCCCACACAGTGTCCGCCGCGCCTCCAGCCTGGTCACCCCATTGCCTACAAACAAGTGAACGGCAAATCCACCCGCCGTATAATGGAGCGAAGAATGGTCCTGTAAAGGTCGTTGTGCAGCACCTGATCCTCGATGTCGGCATCCACGCTGGGGTTATCGTTTTATGCGTCTGCACAAAGCCAACTCTCAGCAGCGGTGCTTGAAAGAGTTGATAGAGTGCCCGCCCCAGCGCGCGACACTCCGGCTGCGTGGTTTGACCAAAATAGATGAACAACGTCATTTCGCGTGCGCGCTGCGGGCTCAAGGTTCTCTGAATCTATGCATCCACGTCCTCCGCGATGGTCCGGACGATGGTTTGCGACTTGAAACACTGTATCGTGATGATGTCCGGTATGGCGTGATGGTCGCGGGCTGCTGCCAGCAAAGACACGTAGTAACCCGCCGGTAATGCCACAGCACAAGCGCCCCCACCACGACATCGAGGGGCTTCCGTACCACCCATATCGACTGTCGCGAACTCTGCATGGCCCGCCGAATCGACTGGGCCGAAGCCCGGCGCGCGGCGGGAAAACACTGCTGTTCCAGCAGCAAAATAGTACCAATATCCTTGTCTTCGGCCAAGTGAATAGCAGTTGAGGACTCACTCATTTCTACTTTGGAAATTACCTTCCTCCGCCAACAACACTATGTTCATACGTACGGACCGACCCACCCCCCAACCAGTCGGACTAAACCTTGTTTTGGTCCATGTTATAATCCAAGAACCAATTTAATGCCTTGATCAACTTCCTTCATCACGCCATCGGAAACCACTTTCACCCTCTCTGACAGGACATCCTTATTGATGGTGATCATCTGGGACACATTGATTACGGATACCTTTTTCAAGCCAGATTCACGTGGTCGTATAAGAACGTTGCCGGGAGCTAAAGCGAGTGCCGTGTTTGTCGTTAATGCCAGCACGATTATCGTATTTATCCTACTCGCATTAAATTCATTCGTTTGAACGATCAGTACAGGGCGTTTGTATCCCGGCTGCGACCCCTTTGGAGCTCCTAGTTCAGCCCACCAGATTTCTCCTCGCTTGATCACCACTTTTCCCTGGGCAACGCCATCAACTGCATCTTGTCAAGGGCTGCATCGAGGTCGTTAGCGTTATCCCCGTACACCTCATTCAACGCATGCGTTATGTCTGACGGCCTGTGCTGTTGGACGAATGACTTGAGCGCAGCCGTGTAGAGAGCGCTCCGACTCAGGCGCCTTCGACGTGCCATTTTTTCAGCCTCATGAAACACGTCGTCCGGGACAGATATTGCAGTTTTCATACAGGCAGTATAACCATGTTCATACTACTGTCAATCGTGATTTTAAGAGGAACGGCTCAGCGGGCACGGGTGTGCGGTTCTGCGAAGTAATTGATTCAGAGTTTGTTAAGAGGAACTTCCAATATCCAACACGGAATATCCAACCGAAAAAGCAGGAGGTGGGAGGGACAGAACGCCGAACATCGAATATAGAACGCCGAAAATCGAATTGCATTCGACGTTCGATGTTCGATGTTTTGGACATGGACATGCCTTGTTGATTGTTGGATATTGATACTCGTTGCACACCATAATGTTACGTTATCTTAGCGCACTACCGTGGGCTCGGCGGGCGGGCGCGGAGTGTCCACCCAAGTGTTCCCGTTGTCGCGCGGGATACGAAACCCGACCAGCGGACCGAGTTGTGGCCTGTTGTAAACCTGCCCGCCATAGAGCGTATCCGCGAAAACGTAATCTCAGTCATAGGCTCCTCCTGATAAAACCATATGCGTCTATACCTGCTCGATCTCGACGCCGCCGACTAAACGGCGGGCCTCGACCATGGCGTTGGCCCGGACAGCGTATTGGGCGGAGTCGAGGGCTTTACTACCGCGCAACGATTCTTTTTCCATCGCCACTGCGATCATTCTTTCGGCGAGCACGGCCTGAACCTTTTCGTCTTCGGTGCCCGTGGCCTTGACGGACTTAACTTTCTTCAAGATTAATTGACTTTGCAGGTCGATAACTTCCCCCAGCGTAACCGCCGCATCGGTGTCGAGGGCGGAAAGGTCGACGCCACCGACCAGGTGGTGCGCGGTAAGCAGGTTTTCAAAGCAATAGCTGTAATTGAACGGATGAATGATGTGGGGGGCCTGTGGCAGGGTCGGCGGCCACTGGCCGTCTGAGTTGTAGCTATTGGTCAGGTGATACCACGCCTTTTCAGCGACCACCGTCGGCAGTGACGTCTCTATGGCATTCAGCTTGTCCCGCACCAGGTCCTGCCACGGGCGTAGTAGCCGGGCCATGGGCGTGGAGGCCCACGTGCTGGCATTGGCACCGTGCCACGCTGCGTCATCGTCCCACGTGATAGGTTGTGTGTTGGGCGTTAGCTCGCATGCTTCGGCGAACGTGATGAAGGCCCCGCGCTTTTGCACTGTTTCAATCAACGCAATAAGTTTTTCTTTTGCGCCCGGTACGCGTTCAAAGACCCGGTCGGGTTGATTCTCGTACTTCAGCCGGAACCAGCCGTTGGTGCCGATATATTCGGCGTCGTCTGCAAAAATGATCAACGCCCCTTCGCCCATCCCTTCACGGTCGCCGCTGTAGCGGTCGATGGTTTCAATATACTCTTCGTGCGAGTAGCCTTCCATGCCCATGAAATAGCGAACGGCATACTGGCAGACCCGGTCGGAAAGCAAAAACACGCGCAGTTCATCGGGTTCCAGGCCCTGAACGTGATTGAACGGATAATGCAGGGCGTAATCGTCGGCGGGCAGGTCGTACTTGAAATCAAAATTGTAAAAGTTCTTTTCCTTGGTTGCTTCTTTTTCGTAGATCTCGGGGCGCTGCGGGCGGCCAGCGGGACCCTGTTCGCAGCGGCTGTAGGATTCAAAGTCGCCGGTCAGATATTTATACCCTGCATCGCGGACTTGGCGCGGCACATAATCGCGCCAACCGCATTCCGGGTTCCAGAAGCTGACCGGGCGCAGGCCCAGCACTTCTTCGTAGATGCGATGAGCAAATTCCAGGGTCCACCACCCGTCCTTTTCCGGGTAGTTCGGCAGCATGGGGTGCGCATACGGCGAGCCCATGAATTCGCACGAGCCGTCGGCTATGGCGGCTTTCAGCTTCTCAATCACATCCGGCGTGTATTGGGCCATCATTTCGATGGTGTAACCGCTGGCCTCGAACACGTATTTGGCGCCTGGAAAGTGCTCGCGCATGGTGTCAATCGTCATTTCATACGCTTCGCGGATGACAAACTCATAGTTGTCAGGGGTCAGATAGGCGTAATTCAGATTGGCGTGATAAATATTAACGTATTTCATAACTGCTAACTCTTGGTTTCTATTAATCCGTTGTTACCACGCTTCGGCCACGCAGGAACCAGATCGCCGCCTGCTTTGACTGGTTGGGTGCTTTATGCCGTTTTCACCGACCCATGCTGCATTTCTTCTTCAACTTTTTCAGACAAATAGATTTTCAGCAAGGATTGATAAGGTACATCTCGCTTGTTCGCCAGCACCTTCAGGGCCGCAATCGTTGATTCTGGAAGCCTCAAAGATATCGTCCTTGTTGTAGGCTTAAGATTGGGAAAGTTTACCGGTCGTGCTTTTGACCAATCAATGTACTCCGCAGAGTCATGTGATGCCCAGAACTCACGCTCCGCGTCCTCACTTTTGAATTTCGGTAGCACCTTTTTCATTGCGTATAAACCCTTCGTTCTCTTCGGCTCATATCACGTGCGGATATTGGCCGAATCATTTTGTTTCGTATTGTAAAAGCAACAAATAAACGTCGTCGATTATCCGTAATTCCAAGCACATAGTACCGGTCTTCACCTATTGAGTGCTTTTCGTCATTGTACGTTAGCATGGGGGTGTTGAAAAACACCTGCTCAACCTCCAACATAGTCACTCCATGTTTGACTCGATCTTTTTGTCGTTTCCGCAACTCCAATCAAAGCCATCAACACCGGGAATATTACATATAATCATCAATTAAGCGTATACCATGAATGTATACGTACGTCAACAGACAAACCAATACCCAGCAGTATTTATTGGCCGCACTTCAGATTTTCACTATGGTGGGGACACCAAAATGGTGTCGTCGTTCGCCACGGGGTGAGGGTGGTGGGAACACAGAAGTGGTGTTGTCATTCGCCACGAATAGTACGTTGCCGTGCCAAAACCCCGTTCGAGTGCCCCCTCGCCCCACCACCCACGCCAATCCTGCCGTGCACGCGCCGCCAAGGCCGAAAAGCGACGCTATTTCGGTGTCCCCTTTCCCAGCAATCCCGAGGATACCGCTCCACGAAAACGAAACGTGACACTATCTCTCTGTCCCCAGCCCACCCGTCACCATTTACGGGTAAAGGGCAGGGCTAGACTGGCTACGCTTCCCGCACCAAAATTTTGCAGGCGGCAGTGCTGCCGAGAGAGACCCGGCCCTTAGGCAAAATCTTAAGCACGTACGCGTCGGCTTGCGGATCATGTGCTTGTAATTGGATGGTGGTGCCGGGGGTCAACCCACTACGATCGATGAATTGGAGGAAGGCCGGGTCCTGGTCCGACACGCGCGCAATGTCCGCGCGCTGGCCGGGCTGTAGCGATGTCAAGGGGATCAGCGTATCGGTTGGCATACGCCCTTTGGCGGGCGGAATCGGGTCGCCGTGCGGGTCGAAGCGCGGATGCTTCAACAGGCGATCCATGCGCTCCAGCACCTTGTCGGAAACCGCATGTTCCAAGGTTTCCGCTTCCTCGTGCACCTCCGACCAGTCGAGGCCCAGCGTTTCAACCAAGAACAGCTCAATAATGCGGTGGCGACGCAACACGTGCAGCGCCAACTGCTCGCCACCGGGCGTCAAACGAATCCCCCCGCGCGGTTCATACTCCAGCAAACCGGAATCCGCCAGGGTTTTGACCATGGCCGTAGCGGTGCCCGGCACCACCTGCATCACGGCGGCCAGCTTGCCCATCGGGACCAATGCGGCCGGATCCGTCTGCTGCTCCAGATAGATGCGTTTCAGATAATTCTCCACAGTGCTTGTTATCATGGCCCGAATCTATGCACCGACACACGAACTGACAATCAAATAATTCCATTTGACAAGACTTGGAATAACTGTTTGATTACTCAAAAAAGAATGGGGAGGTAATATGCGTGTTTATCGATGGGCAATAATTTTGGGTTTGTGGTGGGCTTGGTCGACAGGAGCGGCTTCGCCCGCGCGCTATCCGTACCGGGTGGTGGGGACCACCGGGATGGTGGCCGACATTGTGCGTAACGTGGCCGGGGAGCAGGCGAGGGTCGACCTGATTGTGGGGGAAGGCCTTGACCCCCATCAATATACGCCGACGCGCGGCGATGTGCTGTTGTTTCAACAGGCGGATATCATCTTTTACAACGGATTGCTGCTGGAAGGACGTATGGGCGATATCCTGGCGCGCATGCAACGGCGCGGCAAACCCGTACATGCCGTGGCCGAGGCGGTGGTGAATCAATTCGACTACTCGCTACGAGATGAAGATGGAGAAGATGATCCGCATTTATGGATGGACGTCCAAGCCTGGATGAAAGCCGTGGAGGTGGTGACCGCTGCCCTGGCCGCATTTGACCCGGATCACGCGGCGCTATACCAGCAACGGGCGGCGACCTATCGGGACCAACTGCAGGCGTTGGACCAGTACGCGCGCGATGTGCTGCAATCGATTCCATCCGCCTATCGCGTGCTGGTAACGGCACATGATGCGTTTGGTTATCTTGGGCGAGCCTACGATGTGGAGGTGCGCGGTATCCAAGGCATCAGTACCGACTCGGAAGCCGGCTTGCGCGACATCGAGAACCTGGTCCGGTTCCTGGTGGACCGAGAGCTACCGGCCATTTTCGTGGAGACCTCGGTGGCGGATCGGAACGTGCGCGCGCTAATCGAGGGCGCACGGGCACGAGGCCATACGGTGGTCATTGGCGGTGAGCTGTTTTCGGATGCCATGGGGCCGCCGGGCAGCTACGAGGGCACCTATATCGGCATGATCGACCATAATGTAACTACCATCGCCCGTGCGCTTGGCGGCGAGGCCCCCGAGCGCGGCTGGCAAGGAAAGTTGCAGCGACGATGAAAGCCACACGCCTTTTTGATCCCCTACCACGCGGCCAGGAACACGCGGCCGATGCTCCGCTGTCCATCCATGACTTGACGGTGGCTTACCACCGGAAACCGGTATTGTGGGACATCGACCTGGACGTGCCGGAAGGGAACCTAGTGGGCGTCATCGGCCCCAACGGGGCCGGCAAGAGCACGTTATTGAAAGCGTGCATCGACAGTATCCCTCGCGCATCCGGCGATATCCGTGTGTACGGTCGTCCCTACCGCCAACAGCGCCAGCGGGTGGCGTATGTACCGCAACGTGAAAGTGTTGATTGGGATTTTCCGGTTAGTGCCCGGGACGTGGTGGCGATGGGCACCTACGGCCGTATCGGTTGGTGTCGGCCCGTTGGGCGGGCGCAGCGGCAGGAGGCGCACGAGGCCCTGGAACACGTGGGGATCGGTCATCTGGCGGACCGTCAAATCAGCCAGCTTTCCGGCGGTCAACAGCAACGGGTCTTTTTGGCGCGTGCCCTTGCGCAGAAAGCGTCGCTCTATCTGATGGACGAGCCGTTTGCCGCCGTGGATGCGGCCACCGAACGCGCTATTGTGGATTTGCTCAAGGAGTTGAAGCAGCAGGGCAAGACGTGCGTGGTGGTCCATCATGACTTAGCCACAGTGCCTTCCTATTTTGACCGGCTTATTCTGCTCAACATGCGGGTGGTGGCCACCGGCCCGGTGGCTGAGGTGTTCACGAATGAAAACCTGAAAAAGACCTACGGCGGCAAGTTAACGCTGCTGACAGAAGCGGGACAAGCGCTGGTGAATACGGAGTAAACCATGATGGGGCAACCGGTCATTATGTCGGATGTGCCGCCTGCGGCGGTCTGGTGGTCCGTGTTCACTTTGCAGGACTACAACACGCGCATGGTGGTGTTAAGCACGATTGTGCTCGGCATTGCGGCGGGCATGGCGGGCGTCTTCCTGCTCTTACGCAAACGGGCGTTGATGGGCGATGTACTGGCGCATGCCGGCTTGCCGGGCGTGGCGCTGGCCTTTGCGTTCATGGTGGTGTGGGGCCAAACGGGCCGCGCGCTGCCAGGCCTGCTGCTGGGCGCCATCATCACCGGCTGGCTGGGAACCGCACTGGTACTCGTCATCCGGTCATATACCCGTATCAAAGACGATGCCGCCATGGGGTTGGTGTTGAGCGTGTTCTTTGGCTTGGGCATCGCGCTGCTCGGCATGGTGCAATCGCTGCCCCAAGCCAGTGCCGCCGGGCTGGAGGGATTCATCTATGGCAAAACGGCCTCCATGGTGCAGTCCGATTTCATCGCCATCACCGTCGTCGCAGCACTGGCCTGGCTGATCATATGGGCATTCCGTAAGGAATTTACCCTGTTGTGTTTTGACGAGCATTTCACGCGTTCGCTGGGCTGGTCGGTTGGCGGACTGGACGTCGGACTGCTGGCGGTCGTGACCATCATCGCCGTGGTTGGTATGCAAGCGGTCGGCTTGATTCTGATTATTGCTTTGTTGATTATCCCCGCTGCGGCCGCCCGCTTCTGGACCAATGATTTGCGGGCCATGCTGTGGTGCGCCGCTGCCATTGGCGGCCTCAGCGGCTGGGGCGGGGCCGTGGCCAGTGCGCTGCTGCCGCGTCTCCCGGCGGGTGCCGTCATTGTGCTGGTGGCGGCCACGCTGTTCCTGTTTAGTCTATGCGCCGGGACGGCGCAC
>PWVE01000158.1 GCA_003562335.1 PVC group bacterium | reverse complement strand
CTGTCAATCGTCTGTTTCCCGAAATCATCAAGCTTTTCACCGGTAATACGGGCGATCTGGCGATTGAAGATCAACTCGCGTGTCGCGTGGCTCACCGCATTGATGTTGTCGGGAAATCGGTGTCGGGAACTGGTAAAAACAGGTTGCCAATCGTGGGCTGGCCGGCTATTGTCTCTTGTGTCGCAGATGCTGGCATAATCAACTCCTTTAGTGTTATTAAGTTGTTGTAAGCTAGCATGTTGCGACATAATTTGTCAAGCGGTATGTCTCACAAAAACACTGAACTCTGAACGCCGAACACTGAACACGCCTGGCCGAAAAGACCTTTTCGGACAGGCTCTAGCTTTAGCGAAGGCAAGTCGCCGTTCTCGTCAGCCGAAATGGACAGGAGGATGGAAGGAGCGCGGGACGTTGGTTGTTCCTTGTTGGCTGTTGGATGTTCAATGTTCAACCGCACGGTCCGGATAAGACCACGGGCTGGTCAGCGACTGTATCGGCAACGTGCTCACGCGCGGTGCCAGGCCGTATGCTTTATCGCCCGGATAAAGAATCCACAGATGCCTGAGGTCAAGATCGTTAAGCGCGTTGCTCATCGATGGCGTCAGGCGTGGGGCACTACTGTACTTGATTTCAATACCCCAGTTGCCACCCTGTGCCTGCCAGAACAGGTCCACCTCGGCGCCGGCATGCGTGGCCCAGAAGAACATTTCCTCTCGGCGTTTGCCTATCGATCGAGCCGCCTGCTCCAATGCAAAGCCCTCCCAGGATGCCCCCAGCTTGTTGTGCGTGGCGAGGTCGTGCGCGGTATGAATGGCCGTCAGGGAGTGGAACAGCCCGGAGTCGCGCACATAAAGCTTGGGGCGCTTGACCATCCGCTTGCTGAGGTTTGCATGCCACGGCTGCAGCAGTCTCACCATGAAGGTGCCTTCGAGCACCTCCAAATAACGCCGTATGGTCATATCCGAAACACCAAAGGAACGGGAAAATTCGGCATAATTCAGCACCTGCCCGTGATAATGACAAAGCATGATCCAGAATCGCCGCAAGGTTGCCGCCGGGATAGTAATCCCGAGTTGCGGGATGTCCCTTTCAAGAAACGTAGCAATATACTGATCGCGCCAGCGCTTGCTTTGTGCTTCACTCCCAGCAGTAAAGGCACGAGGCAGACCACCGTACAGCCAAAGTTTTCGCCAGTTCGCGCCACCCACGTCCGCCAGTTGAAATCCCTGCAATTCGTGATAGGCAATCCGGCCGGCCAATGACTCCGAAGACTGCCGGATCAGATCACGGGAGGCGCTGCCGAGAATCAGGTAGCGTTGATCAGGCTGCGTGTCCACCAAGTGACGGAGCAACGGAAACAACTCAGGAACCCGTTGGATTTCGTCAATTACAATCAAACCGGAAAGAGATTCCAAGGCCAGCTTGGGATCACTCAGCACCGCTTGATCGGTGGGGTTCTCCAAGTCGAAGACATGCTGGGCACCAAATTCGCGAGCCAGCGTGGTTTTCCCGGATTGCCGGGGCCCCAAAATGGCCGTTACCGGGAACTCATCCAGCAGAACCCGCAAAGCTGCTTGATCATATGGCCTTGCTATCATGACGTCATTATACTTGTGTGCATTGAAAAATCAACATCTAAATATGATATATCAATGTATTTTGCGCCTGCTATTCCCGTTCTGTTTTTTTTGCGGAGCCGATTGCGCTGCTGGGGAAGTTAACCCGACTTTCGCTATTCGCGGGCTAATCGCGGCTTGCTTGAGTGCTGGGCGTGTGTTGAAGTGCTGCGATGAAGTGGGAGATTGAGCGCAAGTTTCTGGTGGTGGGCGACGGTTGGCGCGCGGGTACACCGCACCGAATTGTACAGGGCTACCTGGCCCGTACCGACCAGGTCAGCGTTCGCGTGCGACGCAGTGATCATCAGGCTTGGTTGAGTGTAAAGGCGGCCCGGCAAGGTATGGCCCGGCCGGAATTTGAATACGCCATTCCCCCGGATGACGCCGACGCGCTATTGGCGTTGTGCGGTACCCGGCGCATTGAGAAGCGACGCCACGTCAGTACGTACGACGGCATGACGTGGGAAGTGGATGAATTCGAAGGCACCAATTCAGGGCTGGTGGTGGCGGAAATCGAGCTGGAACATCCAACGCAAACGTTCAGCCCGCCACCTTGGCTCGGCACCGAAGTCACTGAAGATCCCCGCTACTACAACGCCCAACTGGCGCAAACTCCCTATACCGAATGGCAGGCCTGAGCGGCCTTCAGGGGTTAAGGCTGGCATCCGTTACGGCACCCCGTGAGGCCGAGGCCACGTGATCGGCGTATTTCGCCAGTAGGCCGCGCCGATAGCGCGGTTTCGGTGCCTTCCAAGCTTTCAGCCGTGCCTTGATTTCGGCGGCCGGGATATCCAGCGTGAGCGTGCGCTTTTGTGCGTCAATCGTAATGGGGTCATTGTTTTTGACAATGGCCAGCGGGCCGCCGACATAGGCCTCCGGCGTGATGTGGCCTACCACAAATCCGTGGCTGCCGCCGGAAAAGCGACCATCGGTAATCAAGGCCACGTCCTTGCCCAGTCCTTTGCCCATTACGGCGGAGGTGGGTGCCAGCATTTCGCGCATGCCGGGGCCGCCTTTCGGGCCTTCCCGGCGGATGACGATTACATGGCCCTTCTTTATTTTTCCGCTGAGTATGGCTTGCAGGGCTTGTTCCTCGGAATCGTAGACGCGGGCTTTGCCACTAAATTTTGTTCCCTCCTTGCCCGAAATCTTGGCCACGGCGCCTTCAGGTGCCAAATTGCCACGCAACACCACCAAATGCCCGGTGGCCTTGATGGGGTTGCTGAGTGGACGGATCACTTTTTGCCGCGCGGGATAAGGCTTAACGCTGCGCAAGTTCTGTTTCATGGTCTTGCCGGTCACGGTCAGGCAGTCGCCATGCATCAGGCCCTCCTCAATGAGGGTTTTCATCAGCGGAGTGGTGCCCCCGATATTGACCAGTTCCGCCATGACAAAGCACCCGCTGGGTTTCAGGTCGGCCAGCACCGGAACCTTGCGGCCGATGCGGGTGAAATCGTCCAGTTTCAGATTGATGCCGGCGGTGTGCGCCATGCCCAGTAGATGGAGGACGGCGTTGGTCGAGCCGCCCAGTGCGGTTACCATCACAATGGCGTTTTCAAATGCTTCCTTGGTCATAATGTCATGGGGCCGGATACCGCGTTTGATCATTTGCATCACGGCCGCCCCCGCCTCGCGGCAGTCGCGCTGTTTGGCGGGCGATATAGCGGCCTGCGCCGAGCTGTTGGGCAGGCTCATGCCCATGGCCTCGATGGCCGACGCCATGGTGTTGGCCGTATACATGCCGCCGCACGAACCGGCCCCCGGGATGGCGCACCCTTCGATTTGCTTGAGCTCGCGATCTTTGATGTCACCGCGCGCATGCGCGCCGACCGCTTCAAACACCGACACGATGTCCACGTTCCGGTTCTTGTGCACGCCCGGCAGGATGGTGCCTCCGTAGACAAAGGCGGCGGGGCGGTTGAGGCGCGCAATCGCCATCATGCAGCCCGGCATGTTCTTGTCGCAGCCTCCGACCGCGACCAAGCCGTCGAACGCCTCACAACCCACCACGGCTTCAATCGAGTCGGCAATCACTTCGCGGGAAACCAGCGAGTACTTCATGCCTTCGGTACCCATTGATATCCCGTCCGAAATCGTGATGGTCCCGAACACGACCCCTTTGCCGCCCGCCAGGTCCACGCCTTTACGGGCTTCCTCGGCTAATTTATCGATGTGCATATTGCACGGCGTGACCATGCTCCAAGTGGAGGCGATACCGATCTGGGATTTTTTGAAATCCTGATTGGAGAAACCCACAGCGTGCAGCATCGCGCGGCTGGGTGCGCGTTCGACACCGTCGGTTACCGCCGTGGAATAGGCGCGGTGTAAGGATTTACGGGTTCCACTCTTTTTCGTCGGCATGATCAAACTCCTTGCGTTAAAACTGGTGTGATTCAACACCGCGCAGCGGTGCGCGTCAAGCACGACCATCCCAAGTGTCCCGCTTGTTAGCTCCTTAATCGGAAATTGTTTGAGTAAATGAGTTGGTAATATAGCCTGATGTTTTGCCCATTCCAAGCGTTGTAAGAGTTCAGTGTTCAGTGTTCAGGAGTCCTCGGAGCCAGCGCCCCTATTGGGGACAGATGACGAGGGTATTTTTGGCATTTATCCGGGGCTGTATTCAGGCATGGGCAGACCTCGTCTGTGCGG
>PWVE01000010.1 GCA_003562335.1 PVC group bacterium | reverse complement strand
GATGTCTCGGCAAGCTCGACATGACAAAGTCCCTTCATACTCAATAACAGCCTCCACACACGCTCCCCCGAAGCACATACTCCATCAACTTCCAACAGCGCAACCGGCTCAGCCAGTGTCTATTCCGTCTCGTCCCGTCTTCCTGTTCATTTCGGGGGACGACTACGGCGACGACTACGGTTAACGAGTGGAACTGATCACCGATCCATCCCCCCACGCAGTCACCCCGAGCGAAGTCGAGGGGTCTGCTGATTGCACGAACCGGTTGAGACCTCGCCCGATTGCGTGAAGTGGCTGGCGCGATCATGAGATTCCTCCACTGCGTACCGATACCCGCCTGCGGCGGGATCGGGACTCCGGTCGGAATGACCGGGGGATGGCCATACCGTGTCATGTGGGGCGGATTGGACCGGAACGACCGGGAGGAGTTTTTGCTAGCTCCTGCCACTGCGTCTTTGGTGCCGAATCGAGGCGTAAAACAGAGACGGATAGATCCTCAAAGTCCGGGTTTTTGGTGCGAATGAGTGTTTCTTTCTTCGCCCGGCTCCAGCGTTTCAACTGCTTTTCGCGCGCGATGGCCTCCGAAGGTGTGGCAAAAGATTCAAAGTAAACCAAGCGATTACAATTATACTTCTGTGTAAAGCCGGGCGTATCGCCACGCCGATGCTGCAGCACGCGTTTGGTAAGGCCATTGGTCATGCCCGTGTACAGCGTGGTTCGGCTCTTGTTGGCGAGCATGTAGACGAAATAGTTGTCCGAGCCCATGCGCGTTGTTTTACGCGTTATGTGGGCGGATGTCGAGAATCCATGATGGCCACGCGCGTGTCTGCTGTCATTTTGAGCGGAGCGGAAGCGGAGTCGAAAAATCTCGGTCTCCGCCAGGCCGCGTGGTCTTTGAATCCGTGCGCCAACGCGACAGTGGTTGGCGCGGTCATGAGATTCCTCCACTCCGTCCCGATACCCGCCTCTCGGCGGGATCGGGACTCCGGTCGGAATGACCGGGAATACAGTCAGGACTGCGTTCTGTCCATGTCCGGGCCGTAGACCGACCCACGCTCTACGGCTCAGCGTCGCAGATTACGTGGCAATCCATCCCTTGAGGGGGACAGAGAACACGTCGGCTGAAAAGAGCAATATACAAGACCTCGTTTCCCCCGTATGAACCGTCATGGGGGGCGGTGGACGACTACGGCGACGACTACGGATTACGAATGCCCGCTCCAAAATCGTCCACCGTAGTCGTCGCCGTAGTCGTCCACCAGACGCAGAGCAGAAAAAGCGCAGCCGAATCCAGGATTCCTGCACTTTTCTGCACCCCCGTCATTTTTGCGGTTGATTCTGCCGTTCAGCACTTGCAAATGATTGCCTCATGTTGTTTAGTACTCGCGTGCAATCACAGACGAGAACGGATAACGAGTAGCGAGTATCCCCATCGTTTACCGTTCGCGCCTGCCTTGCCGTAGCCTGAGCGAAGGCAGGTCACCGTCCTCGTTCACCGAAGTAGGGCTCAAAAATAGAGAAGGATCTGAAATGAAGCATAACAACCATGAATCTGTCGAATTACCATGTGAATTCACACATGCCTCCCGCAGAGATTTTCTGCAGAAATCGATTTTAGGAACGGCTGGGTTGGGGCTCGGGATGATGGCGTCGCCTTCATCCGCGCAGGCCGATGCGCGAGACCCGGATTCCGAACTGGTTTTTCGTACAGAGGAACCCGATGTCACGCATACGGTGGACGTATTGGTTGTGGGCGGCGGCACGGCCGGTACCATCGCCGCCATTCAGGCGGCCCGGGCAGGCGCTAAAACGCTGTTAGTCGAGCGCGGCGCCCAACTGGGCGGTACGCTGACGACCGGCGGCGTATCGTTCCCGGGCCTGTTCGATGCCTGGGGGCGACAAATCATTGCGGGGATCGGCTGGGAACTGGTGAAGGAGAGCGTGGAATTGGATGGCGGCTCGCTCCCCGATTTTTCCCAAGTGCCCGCTCGGCATTGGCAGAATCAAGTCCAGGTTAATCCGTTTGTCTACGCGATGTTGGCCGAGGATAAGTGTACGGAGGCTGGCGTGGAAATCGCCTACTACGAGTTTCCCCAGACCATCAAACGGACCTCCGAGGGTTGGCAAGTGGATTGTGCCGGGTTTGGAACCAAGCGGCACGTATTCTGCAAGCAGATCGTCGACTGCACCGGCGGAGCCGAGGTGGTGGGCATGATGAATCTGCCGCGTTTACGCGAAAAAGAAACACAACCTGGGTCGATGCTTTTCTCCTTTAATCCCCATAACCCCGGTCGCGGCCGTGGCGCGCCCCTCTCCCCCGCGGGGGGTAGGGTCCATTATGTGCACGGTGCCGATTCCTCCAACTCCCGTACCGTAACGGCCGCCAATCTGACGGGCCGCAAGAACGCGCTTGATTTCATTCGCCAAAATCCTGAACGGCGTATATTGCACATGCAGCCTGAAGCCAGTTTCCGCGAAAACTATCGGATTCAAGGCGAAACACTCATCGCTGTCGACGATTACCGTTCGGGGGGTGTCTTTGATGACGCCGTTTGTTATGCGGTTTATCCGGTGGACCTGCACACCCGCACGGGTGTGGTTCCCGAGCCGCTGGAGAACGGGATTATCCCAACCATTCCATTGCGGGCCCTGATCCCGAAGAACAGTCGCAATATCATGGTGGCGGGGCGCTGCGTGAGCAGCGATCGGCTGGCCAATTCCGGCTTGCGCGTACAGGCTCCGTGCATGGCCATGGGCCAGGCGGCGGGGGCCACGGCCACCTTGGCCGCAAAATCCGGGAAAACCCCGTTGGACGTTCCGCTGGACGATATTCACAGCCTGCTAAACGCCCACGACGCGATTGTCCCCGGGTTTTAGCAACTTTACTTGCCACTCCCTCTACTTCGTCAGCCGCTCGCAGGTTTCGATATCACGCAGGTCGAAAGTCATGCGGTTCAAGCGCAGCGGGATCGCGTCGCGGCAGGATTCGGGCAGCAACAAGGTGTCCAGGATAAGTTTGCCGGTAAATGCGCCGGGCAAGCCATGAAGCGTTATCTTCACCCGTTCGCCGATCATCACGCCAAATTCTTCATTAACCCGACGGATGGTGTGTTCGCGTTCGGGAAATAGATCGGACGGGCAAGGCGTGTGGCGTGCCTCGGCACCGCTGAAAGGCAATTGCATTTGTTCAGGCATAGCAAGGAATCCTGAAGGTCAGGAACACTGGCCACACTCGACACCGTGATAAGCCGCACGCTCGCCTGCTGTCATTTTGAGCGAAGCGGCTCGTCCGCCGTAGCCGTCTTCGGCGAAGGAGGAAAGCGTAGTCGAAAAATCTCGTTTTCCGCCAGGCTGCGTCGCCTTCAAATCCGTTCCAACGCGACGGTAGTTGGCGCGATTCTGAGATGTCTCGACAAGCTCGACATGACCCAAGTCGATCCAGATTCCATAACAGCCTCCACTCACGCTTCTCCCAGACAATTACTCCATTAATTTCTTGCAGCTTCATTCTTCTTCCGTTCCTCACACGGCTCGTCGCACGTGCAGCCGAGTCCACAGCCGCGCGGCTCGCGCCACGGCCCGAATTCCGGATGGCGGCGGGCATATCGGCGGGTGATGTACTGGACACCAATCCACGCGAGCGCGATCGCCAAAATAACCAGTGGTGCGATTACATACGGTAACATAACGTGTTATCACCCGCCCAACCCGGCAAACCCCATGAACGCCAAAGAAAGCAATCCGGCGATCATCAGGGCCGCCGCCGTGCCCATGCACGCGTCCGGTACGTTGGCCAAATCAAGTTTCTCGCGCATGCCGGCCATCAGGATCAACGCCAGCGAGAAACCGGCCCCGGCTCCTAAACTGTAGACCAAGCTCTGTATAAACGAATATTCCAAGAAGGTTTGAAACAAGGCCATACCCAGAATAGCGCAATTGGTGGTGATCAACGGTAGAAAAATGCCGAGCATCCGGAACAAGGTCGGACTGAACTTTTTAATCGTCATTTCCACCAATTGCACGGCCGACGCAATGACCGCGATGTAGGCAATCAGCCGCAAATATTCGATGTCGAAGCGGACCAGTAACCGATTGATGCCGAACGCACAACTGGACGCGACCAACATCACGAACGTCACGGCCGCTCCCATGGGTGCGGCGGTCTTGATCTTGCCCGACACGCCCATGAACGGGCACAGGCCCAGGAACAACGCCAGGACGAAATTATTGATCAGGAAGGCATTTAAAAAAATAAATCCTAATGAATCAGGAGCCATGCGCCACCTCCTTGGCCGCACGCCGTTTGGCGACTACGGCGAACAGCACCAACCAAAACGACAACACGAAAAAACCGCCCGGCGGCAGGATGAAAACCGCCCACGTCTGAAATTGCTCGCCGAACAACGCCACCCCGAACAACGAACCAAAACCCAATATTTCGCGCACGGCACCGACCATGACCAGTGCCAACGTAAAGCCCGCGCCCATCCCGAACCCGTTCACCAGGGAATGGCGCACGGGATTCTTGGAGGCAAACGCTTCGGCCCGGCCCAAAATCGCGCAGTTGACGACAATCAACTGAATGAACGCGCCCAACGCGTTATAAAGTTCCAAGCTTAATGCATGGATGATGTAGTCGACCGCCGTCACAAAGGTGGCAATGATGATGATGTAGGACGCGATGCGCACCTGTTTGGGAATGAAATTGCGCAGCAGCGATATAAGCAAACTCGACCCCAGCAAGACAAAGGTGCTGGCCAGACCCATAGCCAATGCGTTGATGGCGGTGTTGCTCACCGCTAAGGCCGGGCACAGTCCCAGCAACATGACGAAGACCGGGTTTTCTTTCCACAACCCTTCGGTCAGGGTTTGACGGGTCAATGGTTTCGGTTGGCGTGGATCCGCAGCCATCAGTGGTCCTCCCCAGCGGCTTGTTTAAAGACATCCAAGTGCGACACGACGCGCGGCAACCATTCCAGCGTGCTTTCGCGCAGCGCGCGCCCAACGGCTTCTGAACTGACGGTGGCCCCGCTAATCCCGTCGATTTCCCACGGCTCGGTTTTTGCGCCTTCCTTGACCGTCACGATCGGCTGCGCGACTTCACCGGTTTCGGGGTCAAGCGACACCTCCAACGCCTCAAAATTCGCCAGAAAGTTCGGATCATCCTCGATCTTGTCGCCCAACCCCGGAGTCTCGGAACTTTGCAGTACCGTATACCCAATAATCTTTTCGGCAGCAGGGTCGTACCCGTACAACACCCGCACCTCCCCGCCGTAGCCACGGGCCGATCCCGTCAAGGCGACGCCGACCAACTGACCTTGATTATCGTAACCGGCGAACACATTGGCCTGGGCCAGTTCCTCGTCTGTGAGTAGCGTGATGCCCGTTTCGTCGGCGCGGAAAAGCGCGCGCGATTCAGCGCCCGGTAACACGGTGAATACTGCGCGCTCCAGGGCTTCGCGCTGATTGCGTGCAATGGGCTCGGCGGTGATCTGGTACACCAGCACGATGACAAAGCCCGACAGCATAGCAATCAGGCCCAGTGTGGCGATCAAACGGAAAGGGGAGGGCATGACCTGCTCCGGAATCGTTGGCGCAGATGTCTCGTTCATGCCGTCACCTTCTTTTTACGCGCGGATTTTACGGTTCCATACACGCGCGGCTGGGTAAGTCGACTGATCAGCGGTGCAGCGGCGTTACCCAGCAGGATGGCGTACATCACGCCTTCGTTCAGGCCGCCGAATAGCCGGATGACGACCGTCAGGACCCCGATCAATATGGCGTAGATCCAAGTGCCCCGTTTAGTTTCCGGCGAGCCGACCATGTCGGTGGCCATGAACACCGCGCCGAGCATCAACCCGCCGGCGAACAGCGTGAACCAGGGGCTTGGATAACGTTCGGCATCCAGCCAGTAGAAAATGCCCGACAACACGAACGCGGAGCCCAGTACGCCAATCGGGATTCGCCAGTCCATTATCTTGCGTACGGCAAGGTATATCCCACACAGCAAAATCAATAGACCGGCCGTTTCGCCCGCCGATCCGGACACGGTACCGAACATTAACGCGGTCGGGTCCGTGCTGACCTGCTCATATTTCATCAGGGCCAACGGCGTGGCACCGGTAAAACCGTCCGGAGCGACCGTCTCCAACCAGCCGCTGATCGAACGCGGCACGAGAAAAGGAGGCGTGAGCGTGGACGGGATAAACGTGGTGAAGCGGCCCGGGGCCATCGACGGCACCCAGGTCGTCATCGGCAGCGTAAATGCCGCTTGCGCAAAAGCGCGGCCGACCAAGGCCGGGTTCATGACGTTGGCGCCAAGCCCGCCGAAGAACATCTTACCGACCGCGATACCAAACACTGCAGCCACCACCGCCATCCATAACGGAAATCCCGGCGGCAGGACTAGCGCCAGCAACAAACCCGTAATCACGGCGCTCCAGTCGTTGACGGTAGACGCTTGGCCCATCCACTTGCAACACAAGTGTTCGGTCCCGACGCACACAACAGTGCAGACCGCCAGCAACGCCAATGCGCTCAGGCCGAACTGATAAACCGACCACGCACACACCGGCAACAACGCATAGACCACGTGCCGCATAATCACTTCAACCGTCAGCGGTTGGTGCAGGTGGGGCGAGGTATGTAGTTTGACCGTACTCATTTCGCAGCGGCTTTCAGGGATCGATTCATCGATTTCGAAACGCGGAAGTACTGTACCAACGGGATACTGGAGGGACAAACATAACTGCAGCAGCCACACTCAAAACAGTCCATCAAGTTATGATCCATCATCGGTTCATATTGACGCTTGGCCGCCAACCGGCCCAGCAGTGCCGGGTTCAAGTGCAGCGGGCAGGCTTCAACGCATCGGCCGCAGTTAATGCACGGATATTGGCGACGCGGTGCGAGCGCATCGATTTCTTCCGGGCGCGGCACCAAGATGCCGCCGCAACCTTTGGTCACCGGCACGTCCAGTGACGATACCGTGTCGCCCATCATCGGTCCGCCCATGATCAAGTACTTGGCCGAACCGTGGTAGCCGAGTCGCCTTAAAATAAAGCCCAACGGCGTACCGATCGGAACAAGGAAATTGCCGGGCTTGGCGACCCCTGGACCGGTTACCGTGACCACCCGCTCAATCACGCCGCGCTGCATCGGCAGCAACTGGCCGATCTGCACAGTGGTGGCCACATTGAACACGCCCAAACCGACAGAAGAAGGATATTGGCCGGACGGGATTTCCCGGTTCACCAGTGCCTTGGCCAGCATCTTTTCCGCGCCCTGCGGATATTTGGTCTCCACCACCTTAACGGTAATCGAACCATCGGGCGGCAGCACCTTGCGTATCGCCTCGGCCGCGTCCGACTTGTTGGACTCCGTTCCGATCACGGCGCGTTCCGCGCCCATGGCGCGCATGATGATTTGTGTACCCTTGATCAGGTCTTCGGGTTGTTCCAGCATCAAACGGTGGTCGGTGGTCAGGTAGGGTTCACATTCGCAGCCGTTAATCAAAATGGTGTCTACGTGATGATCGGGCGGGGGCGACATCTTAACGTGCGTGGGGAACGCTGCTCCGCCCAGGCCGACCAGGCCTGCGTCCTGAATGGCTTGGATAATTGCCTTCGGGTCCAGCTGTTCGACCTCGCGCGGGGCACCGTAGAGGATTTCCTGCGAGTCGCCTGGCGATACAGTCAGGTAGATGGCCGGGACGCGCGGGCCCTTCTGGGTGGGGGCCCAATCGATCCGCTTAATCACGCCGGTGGCCGGGGCATGTAGCGGCACGGACATAAAGCCGTCCGCCTTGGCAATCGGTTCCCCCCGTACCACTTCCTGGCCCGGATGAACCACCGGGACCGATGGCTTCCCGAAATGCTGCGACAGCAGCAACGTCAACTCTGCCGGAAACGGCAAGCGCGTAATCGGCTTGCCTGCCGTGTAATGCTTGTTATCCGGCGGATGGACCCCGTGCGCAAACGTGTCCAGCCCGGTGGGCGGGGTGGGGGGAGTGGTTGGTGTTTCGGTGGTGGGCATGGGTTAGATGGGTTGGATGGGTTGTGATAGCTGTTGGGGGGAGGGACTACGTGTTTTAGGACTACGTGTATGAGGACTAAGTGTTTTAGGACTACGTGTGGGTGGACTAGGTGTATGGGGACTACGTGTTTTCGGACTAAGAGTGCGGGCGCTGTGCTTGGAGTGCTTTGTGGTGGATTCCTTTAGTCCCTTGATGGCTGCACTTAGGCGGCGCATTAGTTGTTGGCCGGTTAAAAGTTCGGTGGCGGCAGCCGGCGAATTGACGGAGACGATGTCGGTCAGGGCTGCTGTGTGGACTAAAGCTCGGACGGCGATATCGAGGAAATTACTTTGCTCTTGAAAAGAGAATCGCCCATTACCTTCAGCAATATTTAACACGACACTGGTGGCATGTTTGTCCAGTTTGGACTCCAAGTCCTTGCTGAAAGCCGCACATCGGCCATAGGTATCCAGCCAACACGTTAACTCAAGCGCCAATTGGTAAGCTGTCAGCGTTTCGTGGCTGAAATAAGGTGCGTCCTCCAGCACGTTGTAATCCTCCGGTTCCTCTACCACCCGATTTTCAGTTGCTGTTTTCCAACCAATCAACATCTTTACAACTTCCCGTAGCATACCTTTGCCCACGGCTGGTTTTGTGCGGATCAGGCCGCGGACATGCAAAATGTCCAAGCATGCGGCACATTCCAGTGCGGACCCGTTGGCGATGCCTGCATAGTGAATTCGCTCCTCGGGCGACCAAGTATCGCTGCCATGCGCAATATTTACCACCATGCTTTCCGACGCCCGGATCAGATGTTCAGTGGCCGCTACTTTACGCGTTGTTTTAGACAAAAGGTCCACCCGCCACGCAATAAAATCCAAAGCGCGCTGATATACTCTTAGTTTCTCATGCCCTAACACCCGTTTTCTCCCCAAAACACGTAGTCATACACTTCGTCCCACTACACGTAGTCCTCATACACTTAGTCCCTATACACTTAGTCCCTATACACTTAGTCCTGCTGCACTTAGTCCAACCACCCGTAGTCCTGCTAACCTGATCTCAATACTTCTCGCTCCAAAAACTTCGCCCGCGCTCAGGCTTGTCTGGCTGGTTACGTTCCTCCATATAATCCTTGGTGAAGGCATCCAAGCTCGACATCAAACGTTTGCGCTGGCCAAGTACGTCTCCACTCCCTTTTCCAACGCCTGGAAAACCCCCTTCATTTGACTTCCAAGGCTTGGAAAAAAACGCGTGGATTTTTCCAACGTTTGGAAATGACCCCCATTTTGTGTTCCAACGTCTGGACGACATTATTACTGATATTTCTCAGCCCGTTTGACCCATTTATCCACGTCTTTCTCGTTCGGATCGTGCGGGGTGCCTGGATGAATACATTGGCCGGTACATTTTTCCGCCGAGCGTACGACATCCTTGAACGGCCCGCCCTTGGGGTCTTTGACATACGCTTTCTTCTCGTCGTCATAGGCAAATATCTTGGGGTTGATGTTCACGCACTCGTCACAGGACGTGCATTCGTTTCGATCGATCCAGGGCGGTTCAAACGCCGCACCACCTGCGGCTGGCGGGGCCGCGTCACCGGCCGGGGCACTATCGCCGGCAGGCGCGGCGGGCAATACGGCTGCGCCGCCTTCGCCCGACAACATTTGCATCAAGCCGGTCGCGAGCTTCTGCGCGGTTTCCGCGCGGACCTGGTTGGCGATTTGGTCCGGATCAACCTTGCGGGTCAGACCGGCCAGCGACTTCAATACGCGCCAGAAGGATTGGCGTTCCTCGGTGGACCGCACCAGCTCCTCAGCCACGAGCACACGGATAAGCCGGTTCTTCTTATTGACGGCCCAAACGTAGGGGAACATCCCTTCCCGCTCCTCGGCGTCGAGTTTGATGAAATCCGCAATCGGCACCATGCTGTCGTTCCAGGTATCGGGCGGTGCCACGCGGAAGTGCTTGCGGAACCGGGCTTCCCCGACCGCAAAATCGGCGAAGGTCATGGGCAGTTCGAGTTTCTTGACCTCGCCTTCGTCCTCGTCCTGGTACTCCAAGGTGTAGGTGGGCCAGTCCTCGTCGATGGCGGGGTTGCCGTCGAGGTCGAGGCAATCTTCCCACGAATCGCCGGCGGTCGGATCAAAGCGCAACACCGGATAGGCGCGGGATTCCAGCGCCAGTTTGCTGCGTTCGTAGGTCGCTTCGTCGCCGACCCCGTGTTCGGGCTGGCAGACGGTGTAGCAGTTGAAGAGGGCGGGTCGCCGGGCGTTGATGCCGTCGATGAACCCTTCAATCATATGCGTGTAGTTGGACAAGTTGGATTGCAACACGAACGCGGTGCGGTGCGCGGCGCCGATCAAGCTCATTTCCTTGCGGATTTCCGTCTTGCCGTGCCACGCCTTGCCGTACGGGGCCATGTCGGAAACCTGGCCGACAAAGCCGGAGGTACAGGCTTGGCCGCCGGTGTTGGAGTAGACCTGTGTGTCGAGCACCATGATCTTAATGGGCCGACCGGCCATTAGCGCGCGCGACAGGTTTTGGAAACCGATGTCGTACATGGCCCCATCGCCGCCCACGGCCACGACCGGCGGGCACAGCAGGAATTCTTCGTCGGTGAATTTTTGCCAGTTGAAGTAGGTCAGGTCCTTCGCCAGTTTCTTGTGGTCGGTTTCGCCTTGCAGCGCAGCTTCGGCCATGCGGATGGCCTTGAACCCGTCGGCCATCTTGACCATGTGCCCTTCAAAGATACCCATGGCCACCGAGGGCGCGTCTTGGAATAGATGGTTGGTCCAGGGGAAGGGGTAGGGGTTGTACGGGAACGACGAACCGTAGACGGACGAACACCCGGTAGCGTTGGTAAAGCCCATGTTGGCGCGGCCGGTGTTGGTTTCGCCGACTTCATAGTTCCACTTCAAGTCCTTCAGTGTTTTCAGCAGACCGGTGACCCACGCCAGCCATTCCTGGTCCAGCGGCGTACCGGCTTTGCCTTGGTCCAGCTCGCCCGCGAGGGCGGAGAGGTTGAGGTCGCCAGCCTTATGGGCCTCAATTATGCGTTGGATGCGCGGGGCGTCACTCAGGTCGACTGTCTTTGCCAGCTCCATCTTCACCTGCTGCTCAAGCTTGGCAATCAGGTTGGTGATATATTCCACGTGTTTCTTCACACGCCGTTGCATCAGGGTGGTGATGGTAGCGGTGAAGATGTGGAGCACGGACTTTTCGCCGCAGCCGGTGCAGGCACCGTCGCCGCACACCATCGACTCGTAGGCCGTCTTGTCCATCAACATCGTTTCGAGCGCGCCGATCTTTTCGTCGATGTCTTCCACGCGGCTGTATTCGGGCGGGGTGGACGGGAGGTCCAACCAGTAGTCCCAGTCGCGGCGCAGCGTCTCGATGCTGTCCTTGGTCTGGGTGGTGATGCGCAGGGCATCGTCGTCGCAGACGTCCACGCAGAGCATGCAGCCTTTGCAGGTGTACGGGTTGACGGTGATCGCAAACAAGCCGCCGGTGCCGGGGTTCTTGTTTTCGTGTTGATTATAGTAGGGCTTGGTCAGGGCAAATTTAAATTGGCCCATGGCTTGGCGGAACCAGCCGAATTCGGTCTCCCACTCTTTGCGTTCCGTTTCGGGCGCTTCGGCGACGGTAGCCTGAATGGCCGTATCGAGCAAGGGCGCGACGTCGACCGCTTTGCCGTTGGCTCCGTTGGTAGTGGCGCGTAGTTTCTTTTCCACCGTACGCACGGCGCGCCGCAGGTGTTTGACGGTGTGCCCGACCTTTTCGACGCGTTTGATGGTGGTTTCGAAGGCGTCCTGCAAGCTGCAGGCGATGCCGGGGATGGCGCTGTCGGGACAGACCGTGAAGCAGTCGCTACACGCGGTGCAGTTTTCCGGAATCCATTCGGGATGGTTGAACCGGATTTGCGTCATGTCGCGGAACACGCCGGTTTGCGCCGGGATCAGGCTCATGGCGTTGAACGGATCGGCCAGGTTGTCATTGGGCTGCCCGCCAAGATAGAACGAGCCGGTTTGTTCCCAGAACCGGTGAATGTCGGTCTTGGGATCGTTGGAAGCCGGCAGGCGCTTGAGCATGACCGGCATATTCGTTTCCTTTTTCAGCGTCTCGGTCTTTTCGCGCGTCACTTCCTTGTTGGTGATTTCGACGATTTGATCGAAGCCGCGGCGTACGACGCGAACGTTATCTTCCACGACGCGCGCGCCTTTGCTGCCGAATTTCTTTTCGATCTGGTCGCGGATAGCCTTGAACAGCTTCTCTTCGGAAAGGTTGGCATTGGCCATCACCGGCGAGCAGGCGAAGAACGCGCCTTGGAAAGCGATTCCCTGCATCCGGAATTGCAGCTCGATATCCGAGGCTTCTTCGCGCGCAATCTTGAAGGCGTCGAGATAGAAGACGCGGATGTTGTTATCGATGATGAATTTCTGTTTGGTTGGCGGGATAGTGGCCCATACGGCTTCCGGCGTTTCCAGATCGCTTTGGATAATGAACACGCCGCCCTTCTTCAAGCCAAACAGCGGATTGGAATGGCTGAAGACGTTCGGGTCGGGCGACAACACGACGTCCACGTAGTTGTATTCGCAGTTGATGCGGATCGGTTCCGGCGCGGCGGAGAGGTAGTAAGTGGTCGGTTGTCCCTTCTTTTCCGAGCCGTATTTGGGATTGGCTTTGATGTCGTAGCCGAGCAAGTCGTAGAGCGTGATGGCCAGGTTCTTGCCGGTGGTGATCGCGCCCCAGCCGCCAACCGAGTGCATGCGTACGGTGATGGCACCGTCCGGCAGCAGGTTGGGATTTTCGCTGCCTTTGACTTGCAGTTCTTTGATGCGCGGATAGCCTTCGAGCAATTGTTGCTGGAAGATTTCCTGTTTGGGCGTGAAGGCCTTCTCGTGCACGAAATCGATGGAGCAATAGAAGAACTTGCGTTTGGCGCCGTCCGGCAACATGTTTTCCACTGCACCCACGACGCCTTCCGGCTGCAAATCGCGGCTGCCCATGCCGAAACAACCGGAATAGAGCGGGGGCGCGTCCTGTAGTTTTTGGTAGGCCGGGTAGGCGGGATAGGGGCGGTCGCCCTTGCCGGCCGCACCGTTTTCAACGCACTTCAGCAGCGTGGCCCGGATCTCGCGGATCAACGGCAAGTCCTCCGCTAACGGTTGGTCGGTCCGTTCGAGGACGGTGACGCCTTTGCGGCCTTGCAGCAGTTTTCCGAGCAAGTCGCCGGGGAACGGGCGGTACATGGTCATGTTGACCACGCCCACTTTCAGGCCGCGTTTTTCGCGCAGATAATCGGCGACCGCTTCGGCGGTGCCCATCAGGCTGCCCATGCCGACAATCAGGTATTCCGCGTCCTCACAGCGATAGGTGGCCACGCGTTTGTATGGTCGGCCTGTCAGGGCCGAGTATTCCGCCATGCACTGGTCGGCGATTTCGCGTATGTGATCAAAGAAATAGGGGCGTTGCGCGGCGACCGACTGCATGTAAGCGTCCTGGTTTTGCACGCAGCCGGCCAGGACCGGGTTGTCCACGTCCCAGAGGACGGGGACGCGACGGCGTTTGTCGCCGTACATGATGCGCTGGGCCGCCGTGGGGGTGTCGATGATGTCTTCCGGTTTGCCGAGGAACTCGGCGATCAATTCGCGTTCCGGTACCTTCATGGTTTCGATGAGGTGGGTGGTCAGGAAACCGTCCTGGCCGACTGCACCGGGCGTCAGCGAAAGTTCCGCGATCTTGCGGGCGATGAGGTTCAGGTCGGCCGCTTCCTGTGCATTCTTGGCCATGACCTGGAAGAAACCGGTATCGTCCATCAGGTGATAATCGTCGTGGCCCGCGTGCACGTTCAGGGTGGACTTGGTGATAGCGCGGCAGCCGACGTTCAGGATGTAGGGCAGTCGTTTACCGACGGCGGGATAGAGTGACTCGTGCATGTAGGCGATGCCTTGGCCCGAGGAGAAGTTGGACGCGCGCAGGCCGCTCATGGACATGCCGGCGGTAACGCCCGCGGCGGCGTGCTCGCCTTCCGGTTCGAGGAAGATTAGCGGGCGACCGGAAATGTTGATGTGTCCGGCGGCGGTCATTTCCGCCCAGTACTCGCCCATTTGGGTGGAGGGTGTGATGGGATAGGCCCCGGCGGCGTCGCTTGATTCGCGTTCGCACATGATGACCGCGGTATTGCCGTCAATCGCGTCGAGAGCTCCGGGATATTTCACTTTGTTTTCTTTTGCGCTCATATCGTCCTCATTTGGGTTGCTAAAGCGGGACTACTCCACGCCGACCGGCAGTGGGGTCTTCCGCACAATGCGTTTTGCTTTACTTCCTTTGATCACTTGCTTGTTTTCCAGCCACACGATGGCACCCGTGGGGCAGCGTTCGATAATGTTTGGCGTTGCTAAATCGTTTTTGGCGTAATCGATGACCGGCAGATTATTTTCCATGCGCATCAAGCCGACGGGTGCATCCATCACACAACGCCCGCAGGCATTGCAAGCCACTTCGCACTCGGCCAGTGCTTGGTCACCTTCCGCCAGGCTCTTACAGGCCACCCAAAGCTTATGACTGACCGGGTGTAACTCGAACAAATCCAGCGGGCAGGCGATGACGCAATCGTTACAGGCCACACATTTGTCCTCATCCACCACCGGCAGGCCGAACTCGTTCATTTGGATGGCGTCGAACGTGCAGGACACCTCGCAATCGCCTAAGCCGAGGCAGCCCCAGGCACAGGCCTTACCGCCACCGCCCGTGGCCACCGCTGCGCGGCAGCTTGGCAGCCCGGCATATTGTGCGCGCATCTTGGCTACATGCGTGCCACCTTGGCAGGCCAGCCGCGCCACCACCTTCTCCTGTTCCTCCAGTGTAATGCCCATGAAATCCGCAATCGCCGCATTGCCTTCGGCACTGTTGACGGTGCATTTAGACGGCGGGGCTTCGCCTTTCACAATCGCTTCAGCAAACGGGCGGCAGCCTGGATAGCCGCAGGCCCCGCAGTTGGCGTGGGGCAGCATCTCTTCCACCTCATCGATACGGGGATCTTCCTGCACATGCAGCTTACGCAACGCCAACGCAATGACTACGGCCAAGGCCACGCCCAATGCCAGCATAAACAACGCCGCCGGCCAGATTTGTAAGAGCAAATCCATCCTACGGCAAATCCGCGAAGGGCATTGGGGTCAGTAAGTCCATAGCGTAATACTCTAGGGATATTGTGCGCGCCTTTCAATCAGGAATACGACCATTGGGCGCATCAGGGATTCCATTATAAAGGGCGCACCCGCTGAAGCCGTGTCTCATCCCGCAGCAATCGTCCGTTATGCTGGGTGGCTGCTGGGCAATTAGCGGTAATCGCCTACAGGCTCTTGCAAAACCTCCCATTCATAAGGGCAGGACGGAGCCTGCCCCTCCGGGAACCTGCGAAATAGGCCTGTTTATTTACCGGAGGGTCGACCTCCGTGTCGACCTCGGAGGTTTTG
>PWVE01000098.1 GCA_003562335.1 PVC group bacterium | reverse complement strand
TATACAGGTTTCAGGTTTCGGGTGTCAGTATGGATGTTGCTAGTCCGCAGTATGTTGCGCATTCCTGAAACCTGAAACCCGAACACTGAAACCGGCGCTTGCAGGGGTTTTGCAAGCGCCTCTATATAAATGAAGTGTGGAGGAACTACGTGTGGGAGCCAATCGTGATACACCCGTCACTGCCGTTTTCCAACGCCTGGAAAACACCCTTCATTTCACTTCCAAGGCCTGGAAAAAAACGCCCCAAAACTTCCAACGTCTGGAAAACAGCGGTGTTTTGACTTCCAAGGCCTGGAACGCGAATGCAGCGGCTCGCGAGGACGCTCGCCCTCCCTGCAGGGTGACAGGTCCGGTAGGGCGAAGCCTCCGGCTGAGCCGGGTGCAAGAACAGGACGATGTTCCGTGCTTGCCCCAATCACCGTCCGCGCAACTTCAGCGGCTCAGCGGGGCCTGCCGCGCCGTAGGCTCTGCGAAGGCGGGACGCTTCGCCCTACCTTGCCACTTGCCACTCTCCTCGATCACCGATTCCGATAGCAATTCAACCCAAAACCGATCACCGAAAACCGATCACCGAAAACCGCCACCCTCCTCTACTCCGCCCGCGTATACTCGTATGTGTCGCGAATATTGGTGTGGAAATAGCGCCCTGCGGATTCGGCGGTGACCAGCCCCGTATGCACTTCGGCGGGCACATTATGATAGACATAGGTCTCCCCCGCATCGCGGAACACCACGGTGAGATCCTGACTGGCCGGGTTATATCCGACATGGCTGAACATCGTGGAATCGATCTCCACCAGCGCCGTCGGCTGTTCGGCACAGCCCGTCATCATTCCCATCAACAGCACGGCCAGCACCAGCGCCAACCCCGCGCCACTTATACCACGTTTAATCGCCTTCATTCTTCATCCTCCTGCAGAACCGCACCCCTATGGTACGACCCGCGACGTTACCGCCAAAGACGCAACCACATCAAGCGGTAAAATCACCTGTGGGGAGCTAATCAGGCCAAATGAAAGGCTTTTAACGCCTGCTTGAAGTCAGCGGGCAATGGGGCTTCGACGCGGACAACCTCACCGTGTACACCCAGCGGGGCTTGCAGGACGGCGGCATGCAGCATTTGGCGAGGCACGGTGCGTAAACGGGGATCGCGCAACCGGGCCTCAGCATACTGGCGATCGCCGAGTACGGGCCAGCCCTGTTGCTGACAGTGCTTGCGGATCTGATGCGTACGACCGGTATCGATTCTGCATTTAAGGTGGGTGGCCCATTCGTTTTGCTGCAACACCGTCCAGTGCGTGACCGCCGTTTTCCCTTCCAACCGCTGGCGTATCACCCCGGTACGCGCCCGGGGACCATGCTGCACAATGGCATGGTAGATTTTCAGAACCTGACCGGCCCGGAACGCGGCCACCAGACGGTTATAGGCGGCCTCATTACAAGCGGCGCATAATGTGCCCGTCGTATCCCGATCAAGGCGGTGCGCCGCACGCGCCGTCGCCCAGCGCGCCGTTTGTTGCCACTGCGTTTCGATGCTGCCCGGGCCGTTACTGATCCAACCGGCCGGTTTGTTAACGACAAAATAATCCTCATTCGCGAACAGCACCGGCCATTTAGGCGGGACCTTGGTTTGGCGGATACCGGATTGGAGAATTTCTACGCGGTCATTGGCTTGTAATGCGTGTTTCGCCATCCAAATACGGCGGCCGTTCACAAATACCAGGCGTTGATCGAGCCAAGCCTTGGCCTGGCGCGCGGAACAGGAGGCGTTTTCCGCTATAAACGCACGCAGCGTCGTACCCGCTGCCTGCGGGGGAACCATAAATTTAGCGTTCTTACCGTCTTGTTTTCTCATAGGTTTGTGTGTATACCGTGTGGCCATGAACGAAACAAAATGTACGGAAGAATGGGTATTGGAGCAAGTCGATCAAGCGGAACCGGACGCGCGCTTGCTGGTTAACCGGTTAACGGAACATGCACTGAGCGGAGCTGCAACCGAAGCGATTGAATGGGCCGAGTGCGCCGAGGGCATTTTACGCGACAAGGGATTGGTTGATCCGGCCCTGCGCCTGCTCCGGTTCCGCGCGGAAAGGTTGCCGGCCACGGAATTCCGCAAGGTGTGCACCATGGCCTTGCAAAAGATTCTTGGGAACAAGCCGGACGCGCGGGCCTTTGTGAAGTGTTGTGGGGTGCACGGGCGGGTCCCCTTGGCCGAGTGTATTGACCGGGTGGAAACGTTGCGCGCCTTGCAACCCGGCACGATGTGTCTCGACAAAACATGGGGATTCGGATTGGTCCGCTCCGTGGACGCGCTGAACGAGAAGATTGAGATTGATTTTGAAAAGAAACCGGGACACGAGCTGGCGATGAGCTACGCCGCCGAGGCACTCGACGTCATTCCCACCGACCACTTGCTGGCGGTGCGGCACAACAATCCAGACCAAATTGCCTCGTGGTTGGCGGACGATCCGGCCGCCGTGGTCCGCCTGGCCCTACACAGCTACGGGCCGCTTAGTCCGGCCCAATTGCAGGAAAAACTGGTCCCGGCCATTGTGCCGGCGAGCGACTGGAAAAAGTTCTGGGAACGCGCCCGTAAAGTCTTGAAACAGGACCCGGAAGCGCGCATCCCCACTAAACGTACAGAACCGATTCTGCTAAAGGAAGCAGCCGCAGCCTATAATGAAACGTGGTTCCGCCAGCTTAAACTTCAGCGCGACATCGAAGTTATCCTGCAAAAGATCGGGGAATGGCTGGCTCTGCACGACCCGGAGACCGCCACCTCCACAGAACGGGCCGTGTTCGAAGACCGGCTGGCTTTCGCCATTAAGGGTGCCGACCTCATGGGCAAAACCCTGCTGCCACGCGCGATGATGCAAGCCCAGGCCTTGGGCGACCCGCACGGCGTGCTGGGCGTGAAGGCCTATCTGGACAACCTACTGGACGCCGGCGCCCTGCGCGATGTCCTGGAGGTCTTGAGCGCCAAGGATATGAAAGCCTTTGTGGCCTTCATGATCGAGGCTGATCGCGACCGGGCACTTAACCACCTGCGGGACGTGCTCGCGCAACTGGATGTGACGGCGCTGGGCGAGGTGCTGCAGGTCCTCATCCGCGAAGGGGGCGAAGAAGCCTGCCGCGCGGAGATAAAGGGCCTGCTCAACTCGCGGCGGGCCGAAGTCGAACTCTGTAGCTGGCTGAGTCGTAACCTGGACAAACTGGAAGCGTGGGATTTATGCACCCCCATGGAGTTTGCCGAAATCATGCTGCTGGAAATGGAAAAGGATTACAGCGGCAATCGACTGCGAGCACAAAACCAGCTACGCGACCGTTTTGCTCAAAAAACATGGGTCAAACAGCTATTCAACGCACTCGGCCCCGCCGGGCGAGAGCACTACTTTATGCGCCTCAAGGACTCCAACGCGTGGCCCACCATGGAGAAACGTTCCGCGCTGGGACTGATTATCAAGCAATACCCGGAACTGGAAAAGTGCATGGTGGCCCGCTCCGGCGACAAACGCGAAAACGTAGTCGCCCGCGGACCGGTCACATCGATGCGCTCCTACCGGGAACGGGAATTGTTGGCGGAACGGATCAAAAAGGTCGATATCCCCAACAACAGCAAAGAGATTGCCGTCGCCCGTGCGCACGGCGATCTGCGGGAAAATTTCGAGTATCAGGCGGCCAAAGACGCGCAAGGCCTACTCATGCGGCGACAAGCGGAGCTGCAACAAATGCTGGCCAAAGTGGTGCCCACGGATTTTGCCCAAATGCCGTCCGACAAAGTCGGCCCCGGCACCGGCGTGCAACTGGAATACGCCGACGGGCATCGCGAGGACTACTTTATTCTCGGCGTCTGGGACCGGGACGAGGAGCTCCGCATCATTTCCTGTGATTCCAAACTGGCCCAGGCACTGGAAGGGGCTGTGCCCGGCGACGAGGTGACCGTGCCCACGGAACATGGCGAGGCCACCTGTCGCGTAACGGCCGTCACGGAACTCTCCCCCGCCGTACAGGACTGGCTGAAAGCCGTGCCTGAAACCGAAGGTATTTCGGCGTCGGTAACGGATTGATGACCGGCGCATGGACCAGATGGCGGGGCTTGTTGCGCCAGTTTCTGCAGCGCGAGGCGCATCCATTGGTGCAATTCATCAAGTACGGGATTGCCGGCGTCGTTGCGACCGGCACCCATATCCTTGTTTTTTTTGTGCTCGCGCTGTGGGTATTCCCGGCCATGCTGGCCGATACAGGCGTGGATGCCTGGCTCATCAACCTGCTGGACATCGACATGCCCGAACTGGACGCCGCTACGCGGCAGCGCAATTTCATCCTCAACAATGTGATCGCGTTCCTGCTGGCAAACGTGGTGGCTTACGGCTTGAATTTCTACTGGGTTTTTCATCCCGGTCGCCACCGGCGCCATGTCGAAATTGCGCTGTTCCTGATCGTCTCGGCCATTAGTTTAGTGGTGGGCGTACAGATCGGCGTAGTGATTATACGCGTGTTTCACGCCACCACTACAGTGGCACAACTAGGCAACATTATTGCCGCAGTCATGATCAATTATGTCTGCCGGAAGTTCATTATTTTTAAAAGGTAAGCGGTGGCTGTCCCTATGGGCCGTGGCGTCGCTGCTAACGGGCTGCCGGGTTCTTTTGCCCGGCACCACGCCTACGCCCCACCTGCCGGATGATCCGACCGCGTGGGATGACCGGGACCGCACCCGACCTTACGAAGTGGTATGGGCACAACGGGAATGGGACTGGCCGCTCCTGATCGATTTCGAACGTGCACTGGATTGGCAAGTGGAAACAACCACCGCCACCAAAGCCGCGTTCGACCGTACGCAAACCCAACGATTATGGGGCGAATATGCCGGGCGCCTGGCGGTCGAACTACCTGAACCGGGCGATGTGCAGCTACGGCTGGCAGAACCGGTACCTGTCCGCGACCCCATTGACACAGTGCTCTTGTGGGTCAAACCGTCGGAAGATTTGCCGGTTAACAACGAATCCAAACTCAAATGGACCGCTGTATGGGAAACGGCCACAGGAGAGGAGGTGCGCGTGGATATGGGACCCTTGCGCGGCGCAGGCTGGATTTTGTATGCGGCCCCACTCGATCCCGCCCTCAGTGCCCCGGACGCCTATCCGCTGCACTTCAAAGGGATCGATTGGTCCTTCCCCGCCGGATCGCATCGGGTCTACTTGGACGGCTTGAGTGTGTTGCACGATTTGCGCAAAGCCCTGCGCTATCCCGCCCGCCCCCGCCGTGGCCTAAGCTTGCGAGCCGGTCAACTCCAGGGCGTAAACACAGGACGCGCAAGCCTGGGCTTCCCGCTGGACGCGGCCTCCGTTATCCCGGCCGGCCCTAATGCGGACAAACCACTCGTGCTGGAGGAACAGGACGAGGGCATCTACCGAATGTACGCAGGCGACTTGGATGCCCGCAACTGGGCGTATGACATCGATGTGCGTACGGGCGTCGGCCCCATCCGGCTGGTGGTGGATGACAAAACCACCGAATGGTCCACGACCGGCATTCAATGGGAGGCCAACCCCCTAAATCAGGACGCCTTAATTGTCGTCCGCCGGGCGGCTGACCATCTCTACCTTGAATACGAATCCGGGACGATCTACCAACTCCGAACCGTCGGCCACTCGCTCGTGATGGAAGTGGCCTACCGGGGGCGCGACCGCGCCGGGGTGGCTATTGCCCCGTGGCAACCCGACGATTCATCTTCCATCGGCACATTGAACATTCCGTTTTGGCACGAGCCGGACTGGGCCGTGATGCCGGTTCAGTTCCGCCAAACACCGGAGCACCCCTTGTTCGTACACGCCATGCTGGATCCCTGGTATTCCAATGCCTCGGAATGGTGGTTGTCGACCGGGGATCAATGGCTCAAACATTCACTGGTGGCGGGCTATCAGCCCGCCGTAGGCGAAGACCGGAACGATATCCATGAACGTGTGATTTTAACAGCGGCCCCTACGCTGGAAGCGCTTTTGCCACGTATTCCAAACCCGAAAGCGGTACACGCCGAACCACTCTCCTCGCAGCTCATTTTTGTACCAGCTGCAGAGGATGGCAATATGGATGCCTGGGCCGCGCAACGCCAGGCGCTAACGGACCATGGCTTGACCAACCTTATCTGGAAAACGCCGGCCACGATCTTTCAAGCTGCGCATGAAAGCCCGGCCTACCGCCTCCTGCCACACCCGTTTCAAGGAGGCATGCAGGCGTACGAATCGTTCGCGGAAGAACAACAAGCAGCGGGCCTGTCCACGGCCCTGTTTATGCGTCCGCGCACGTTGTCGGCGCTGAACCGGTTTTGGTCTGCCGACGCGATTCGACGCGCGCCGGATCGATCCTGGTCCACCGCAGCCGATGGTGGGTTTAGCGTCAAACCGCTCTGGTCATTGTATTGGCACCTCGAACACATGGCCACGCTGCAAGAACGTTTTCAGACGGATACCTTTTGGCTGGACGGTTTTCCGGAATCACCGCCCTGGCACTATACCGATTACGATCCCCGCGTACCCGGTCGGGCCACGTTTTCCCAAGTCCTTTATGCCGACGGCGACTGGCTACGTGTTTGGGCAGAGGAACATGCGGCGATCACATTGGGCCGGGCCGCCGGGGCCGGTTGGTATGCCGGTTTGCTGGACGGATTCATCGTGCCCGCTACACCGGTCGACGGTGCGCCGGACTGGCGTCCTTACAATCCCCTCTTCAAGTTGCAACGCATTCAACCGTTAAGCGTCGTTTATGGTGCGGCGCAAGACCCGGCGGCGGATATTGATGTGCACATCGCGGACTGGTTGGCCTACGGTCAAGGCGGCGTGATCCGCTATGATCCGGAGCGCATGGACGAATGGGGCCGGGCCTACCGGGTCATGCGCACCGTACAACCCCATATCATGCACCAAGCCCCGCTACGTATCCGCTACCACTGTCCCGACGCGGGCTATATGCGGCCGTCGGCAGCGATTGCCAGCGGGGTCTGGCAGGACTCGCGCTTGTACGTGGAATACCCCGGCGAAGTGGAATTGTGGGTGAACGGATCGTGGGAAAAGGATTGGACCGTCCGGGTGGGAGGCGATGATTATCAGCTACCGCCATCGGGTTGGGTCGTTACCGGACCCGACTTCTTCGTGTTTTCCGGCTGGCATGAAAACGGCCGCATTGATTACATCGAACACCCCAACGGCATTTTTCTAGATCCCCGCGATCGCAACGTGACCTTTCGCGGCCACGAGGCCAGCGGCACTCCGCTCATCAAAGAGAACGGTCCATAATCCTTCTTGCCATCAATCATGGACTGCGCTTAAATACGAGGCCGACGCCCGTTAGGCCGCAATTTGCTTTGCGTAATTGAGGAAATTTTCATGACCACAGCTGATTTAACGTCACAACTGAATGATTTTGATGTCCACACCCGTGAGACCGCCCTAAAGGAATGGCAAACCGCCTATCCGTCGGCCGCCTTGCCGCCCGCAGGCGATGAGGTCAACGTACACCTGCACACATTCTACTCGTTTAACGGCGAAAATTGGTCACCTACCCAATTAGCCGTACGCGCCCGCGAGCGGGGACTGGGTGTGGCTGGGATCGTGGATTTTGACGTACTGGACGCCGTGGAGGAATTTTGGGGTGTGGCTGGCCGTCTTGGTTTGCGCGCGTGCGCCGGTATCGAGACGCGGGTGTTCGTACCGGAATTCGCCGACCGGGTGATCAATTCGCCGGGTGAACCCGGTATCGCCTATCACATGGGCATCGCGATGCCCCGCCGCCAGCTGGCCGCGAGCGAGGAAACCTTTCTGGCCAAGCTAAAAGCCACAGCCGCCGCGCGCAATCGCGAACTGCTGGAACGGGTGAACACCTACCTGGCCCCCGTCACTCTCGACTACGAACAAGATGTGCTCCCCTTGACCCCCAACGGCAACGCCACCGAACGCCATATCTGCAAAGCCTACGCCCAAAAGGCCGCTGCGACATTCGCCGAACCCGATCAATTGGCCGACTATTGGGCGAACAAACTCGAGACCGACATTGCGCCTTCAGACTTGCCGGGTACGCCCGCCCTACTCGATCGCATTCGCGCCAAGACAATGAAACGGGGCGGCGTGGGCTACGTTAAGCCGGACGCTTCCTCCTTTCCCCTGATGGCCGACATGAACGCTTTCGTACTGGGGGCTGGCGGTATCCCTTGTCTGGCTTGGCTGGACGGTTGTTCGGACGGCGAGCAAGCCATGGAAGAACTCTTGGACGTGGCCATGTCCACCGGCGTGATGGCCTTGAATATCATCCCCGACCGCAATTTTACGCCAGGCCTTGAAGATGAAAAGGTTGCTAATCTCCGGAACGTAATTGCCTTGGCGCAAGACCGTCAAATACTGATTCCGGTGGGCACCGAGATGAACGCGCCGGGCCAGAAGTTTGTGGACGATTTCGACTCCGCCGAACTGGCCCCTTACCGCCCGCTCTTCTTGCAGCACGCGCACATCCTCTATGCGCACATGTGGCTGGAACGCTACCTGCAGCGCGGCTTCTTAAGTGAGTGGGCGCAGCAGACCTATCCGGATATCAAGCAACGCATGGCCTACTTTGCCGAACAAGGGGCGCGTACGGAACCCCAGCCCAGCGAGCAAGCCTGGCAGGACAAGCTTGCCCAAATGACGCTGTAATTTGATGGATTTCACGCTATCGCAATACGTATCAAAGAAGGAAAACGCATGAACACTGATTGGCCAAAAACTGCGCGCGCCGTCCAATTGACCGGCGCCGACCAACTGGAACTGAATCCCGCTAAACCCGTGCCGGAACCCGGTCCCCTCCAGATTCTGGCCAAGGTGGAAGTTACCGGGCTGTGTTTCTCGGACCTGAAACTACTAAAGCAATTTAACGGACACGTCCGTAAATCCGGCATCACCACCATCCTCGATGAGCCCACGCTGCAATCCATTCCCAGCTACGTGCCGGACTCCAAACCGACCGTGCCCGGACATGAAACGGTCGTGCGCGTGGTGGCGGTGGGTGACGCCGTGAAGACCGTGCAGGTCGGGGATCGTCGCCTGGTCCAGGCGGATTATCGCTGGCTCAAAACGGCCAATTCAAATGCGGCGTTCGGCTATAATTTCGAGGGCGGGTTGCAGGAATATGTCCTGTTCGATGAACGCGTCATTCTCGACCCCGACCGCGACTCCACGTTACTGCCGGCCCCCGACGACCTGCCGGCCTCGGCCATTGCGCTGTCGGAACCATGGGCTTGTGTGGAGGATTCCTACGTCGTCCACGAGCGCCAGGCGCCGTTACCCGGTGGACATCAGTTGACCGTCGATTGCCGGACGTTCGACCCGGCGCAATTGGATACCGTGGCGGATGAATCACTGGACGACGTACTGTTCCTGGGAGCCAACGCCGATCTGTTGGAACGGGTCTTTCCGAAGGTGGCCAAACAGGGCTTGGTCAATATCGTGTTACGGGGCGAACGCTTCGGGCGCACGGTGGAGACGCCGGTTGGGCGCCTGCACTACGGCGGCGTCCGTATCACCGGCACCGTCGACGACGATCCCGAAGCCGGGTATCGCCGCATTCCAGCCACGGGCGAAATTCGTGAAGGTGACCGCATCGACGTCGTCGGGGCAGCTGGCCCGATGGGCACTATGCACGTGATCCGCAACCTGTGTCAGGGCGTACCCGGCGTGGATGTCTGGGGCGGCGACATGAGCACGGGCCGCTTGGCGCAACTGGCGAAGCTGGCCAATCCTTTGGCCACCGCCAACGGGGTGACCTTCAACACGTACCACGCCAAGGACAACCCGCCGACGGAACCCTTCAACTACATCGCATTGATGGTGCCGGTCCCCGCACTGGTGGCCGCCGCCATTGGCCGGTCGGCACCGGGCGCCATCATCAATATCTTCGCCGGTATCCCGGCGGATGTATCGCATCCGCTGGATCTGGACACCTATATCGAACGCGGTGCCTACTTTATCGGAACCAGTGGCAGCACCATCGAGGATATGCGCATTGTCCTGCAGAAGGTGATTGATCGTCGACTCGACACCAACCTGTCCGTGGCGGCCGTGAGCGGTTTGGACGGCGCGGTGGACGGCATTCGCGCGGTCGAAACGCAGGCCATTCCCGGCAAAATCATCGTTTATCCTGAATGTCGTGGTTTGCCACTAACGCCGCTTGACCAGTTGGCGGATACGTATCCTGAGGTGGCTGCAAAATTAAATAACGGGGCTTGGACCGCCGCAGCGGAAGCGGCGTTGCGGGCCGCCTTTGCCTAAATAGCTGGAGAATTGCAATGGATGTATCACTAAAAGATAAAGTGGCGGTCATTACAGGTGCAGCCCAGGGACTAGGAGCAGCGCTGGCGCGCCGCTTAGCGGATGAAGGATGTCAATTGGCGTTGTTCGATTTGAAAGACGAGGCCGTGCAAGCCACCGCCGACGAAACGCGCAAGGCCACTGGCCAACCCGTGTCGGCTTTTGCGGGCGATGTGACCTCCGAGGATGACGTACGCACACTGTTCACGCAGACGGTTGAAACTTACGGTCGCATTGACCTACTGGTGGCAAACGCCGCCATCCTGATTGCCGAGCCCATTGATCAGGCGAACGCCGCCAAATGGAAAGCGGTGATGGATGTGAACCTGTATGGCCAATTTCTGACATTCAAGTATGCCTGCGCCCATATGAAACAGCAGCAGTCCGGGGCCATTGTGCAAATCAACTCCAAGTCCGGCAAAAAAGGAAGTGCCGCCAACTCCGCTTACGCCGCCAGCAAGTTTGGCGGAGTGGGACTGGTACAAAGCGTGGCGCTGGAAATGGCCCCTTACGGTGTACGCGTCAATGCGGTCTGC
The DNA here is from genome assembly GCA_003562335.1 of PVC group bacterium. Classification (GTDB taxonomy): domain Bacteria; phylum Verrucomicrobiota; class Kiritimatiellia; order SLAD01; family SLAD01; genus SLLF01. Next base: position 4,646 of record PWVE01000098.1, on the reverse strand, counting down.
CCCGGCAACCTGCTCGATTCCCCGCTGTGGACCGACCCCGAAAAAGGCCTCTTCACCCAGTACTTCAAAGCCGGTAAAGTGCCGGGTGCCGAAAATCTTGAGGACGTCAAGGCGCATTACGTCAACCAGGTTCCGCTGCGGCGCGGCTGTACGTATGAAGACATTGGCAACGTGGTCACGTTCCTGGCATCGGACAAGGCCTCATATATGACCGGCCAGGCGATCAACGTCACCGGCGGCCAGGAAATGCGCTAGCCCGCGCTAACCCGCACGTGTCGCCCCTCAACGGATAGGCGGTCCGCCGCCCAGTCGTTCACGGAATGTACAAGCGTCGCGTGTTCCTGTTCCAGAATGCGGGCCGACAGCGTTTCCTCGGTGTCATCGGGTTCCACCGGCACCACGCTTTGCCGGATGATCGGACCGGTATCGACACCGGCATTGACAAAATGCGTCGTACAACCGCTGAACCGGACGCCATACTCCAACGCTTGACGCTGAGCATGCAAACCCGGGAAGGACGGCAGTAGCGAGGGATGAATATTGATGATCCGGTTGGGAAACGCTTCAATCAACGTGGGCGACAACACGCGCATAAACCCGGCTAACACCAGCAGCTCCACCGCACACTCCCGCGTCAAATCCAGTACCCGCTGCTCACCAGCTTCCCGGTCCTTAAATGACGCGACTTCCGTACGGACCCCGTGGGCACGGGCGGTATCCAAACCGGGGGCCGCGGCCCGGTTACTAATGACCAGCACCGGCTCCGCCTGTAACTCCCCGGCAGCATGCGCTTTCAGCAGCGCTTCCATGTTTGAGCCCCGGCCTGAAATTAAAATAGCTATACGTTTCATAGATCGTCCCTTCGAAGATTATGCGCACTTTCAAGAATTCTGCCCTACGCTCCCCGAGTTTGTGGGTTTGTGAGTGTGTGGGTGCGAGCATAGCGCCCAAACAATGCAAAGCCAATGATCAACCAAAAAACCGTGATCCCGCCGGTCAACACCAGTACCCACGGGGCACCCAATTGCGCAATCAGCGGCATCGAAGCCGCCGTGAACAGTCCGCCCCCCACAATTGGTTCGAACAACAGTTGTTTGTATCCAAAACTCTCCAGCGCACCGGATTTGTTCCCGGGATCAGCCATGCGCATCAGCCAACCGATCCCCACCGCCAGTCCGATGACGCCGATGTGGATGGATAAGGGGTCCGTAGGGCGATTTTCCTGTTCACGTTCCCATTGTAGTTCACGCAACTCCTCGGCTATATCACTGTCGTGGCCGGACAACGTGCGCACATCGCGCACCCGCAATCGCTGGTCCGCGGACAGCCGGATATGCCCCCGGCGCGCCGCCCAGTTGATGAGGATCGTGCCGCAAATCACGCCCCCGACCAGGCCGATCGTAGCCAATCCCAGCGCCAAATCGGCACCGGCCGGAAAATCGAGGTCACGAAAGGTCTGCGCCATGCCGGCCGCCGTACCATGTCCTCCCTCAAACCCGATTTCAATCAAGGCCCCCGCCAGCGGGCTCATGCCGAACACGGGGGTCAATACCGTCAAGGCTAGCGTAATCCCCACCACGTACTGGCCCCAAGCCAGCGTTTGGCCGAACACCACTTGCGGGCCGGCCCGCCGCCAAATGGTACGGACGCCGGGTATGGGCCGCCCCAGGAACAAGGCGGCGAAAACCACGCTAATCAGTAGACCGGGCAGACCGCGCCAGACGTCCAGCAACGCATCCGGGAAGAGGCCGTCCCGCCAAACGCGTCCCAGCCCCTGTGGTCCCAACGCCAACACCAGCACCCCGGCAATGATTGAGCTGGGAATAAACAGCGCCTCCAGCCAAGCCGCACGCGACTTGATCATACGGGCCAAAATCAAGAACAGGCCAAGCACCACCCAGCCCCAAAAGAAATCCATCAGTTCCATGACATCCAACTATTCAAGGACAATATCCGCGTAGTAAAGGACAAAAGCACTACCACGAAGAAGCAAGCTGGTTCAAATACCACTGGTAATAGACCCGGGCTAATCCTTCCACCGGTCATGCAACCAGAAATATTGTTCCGGGGCGGTCCGTATCATTTTTTCGAGCGTAGCATTGAAGGTGGTGGTAAGCGTGATCATATCCTGTTCCGCGTTGTCGGTCCGTGTCAGCTCCAGTGGGGGCCAGCCTTTGACATGATGCTGGCGGGGCGCGGTCCGGTGAATGGATACGGGAATCACCGGCCGGGGCGTTTTCCGCCAGATCGCCGCCAAACTCGTTTGTGTTTTGGCGGGCGTGCCGAAGAATGGAATCCGGGGCGCGCCGGGACGGGCCTGATCGAGAATGAATGCCACCAACTCATTGCGCCGCAAGGCCTGATAGATGGCCTTCATGGCCGACCCTTTCGGTTTCCGGTAAATCGGAGAAAAACCGGCCTTCCGCCGCAGTTCATCGACCAGCCGGTTGGCCCCGCCCTTGCCCACCTCCTTCACCAGCGCATGAGAGGGCGCAGCAAAGCGACTGCCCGCACCGCCCATCGCTTCCCAATTGCCTAGATGCCCGCACAAAATGTACGCACCTTGACCGCCCTCCAGCGCTTGGTGCGCATGTTCTTTCCCTTCCTCGGTCAGTTCCGCCAACAAATCCCGCTCCACGGATTCGAGGAACTCGAATACGGTCAGAAAGAAATTACGCATCGATGCGCGCCCCACCGCTACCCGCTGTTGTGCGGACCATTCGGATCCAAAGGCGATTTCCAAATTGCGCAAGATCAAACGACGCCGAAAGCGCAGCACGTCAAACGACAACACCGCGAGCACAGTCGCCAAGCGATTCAAGCCGCCCGGGGAACAGTGATTCAGCGTGCGACCGATGAAGACGAGGAGTTTATACATCATTCTCCTGGTCTGCTTCCTCGGGATCCGCGCTAGCCTCCAAAGCCGCCGGATGGACAGCGGGCGGAATGGTCTTTTGCGTCTTGGCACCCAGGGTCCGTAATTCCTCCACGCGCCCGACCAAGTTGCCCCGGCCCGATTCCAGCCGACGCAAGGCCAGGTCAAAAGCCTCCTGCGTGGCGCCCAACCGTTTGCGCGCATCCTGCATGGCCTCGACAATCCGGGCGACGTGATCGTACAGCTTGCCCGCTTTGTCCGCGATTTGTTCCGCATTCCGGTTTTCGTTTTCGCGTCGCCAAATTTGCGCGATCAATTTCAAGGTGATCATCAGGGTCGTCGGCCCGGTAATTACCACATTGCTGCCCCCCAAGTCGTACAACAGATTATCGTCGGCTTGCATGGCCGCTTGATAGGCGGGTTCCAGCGGGATGCACATGATGACGAAGTCCAGCGTTTGGTTGCCCAGCAGTTGGGTGTAATCCTTGGCCTGAAGCTCTTCTATGTGCCGTCGCACCGAGCGGACATGGGCCTGTAAGGCCGCCTGACGTTCTGATTCGTCTTCAGCCGAGGCGTATTTTTCGTAGGCGGTCAAGGAGACCTTGGCATCGACAATCAAGGCCTTGGCGTCCGGCAATTGCACGAGGAAATCGGGTCGTTTTAGTTTGCCGTCCGCATCGCGGTGCGCCACTTGTGTCCGGTACTGAATATCCCGCACCAGCCCGGACGCCTCAAAAATACGCTCCACGATGACCTCGCCCCAGTCACCCTGGGTCTTGCTATCGCCCTTGATGGCCTTGGCCAGCTGGTTGGCTTCCTGGCTGACCTGCCCGCTCAACGCCTGTAACTGACGCACTTGTTCCACCAGTTGCGCGGCCTGCTCGGTTTCTGCGCGATGCACTTCGTCAACCCGGTTGCGGAACGATTCCAGTTGTTCCTTGAACGGCTGCAGAAGCTGGCCGAGTCGTTCCCGATTTTGTTCCGTCAGCACACGGCCCTTGTCTTCCACAATGCGGTTAGCCAGGTTCTCAAAACTGACCTTCAAGCGTTCCTCGGCCTGTTCCAGCAAGCTGATCTTTTCTTGCGCGGCGCGACGTTCGTGCTCAAGGGCCGTCGCCAGCCGGGTCTTTTCCTCCTGTAACCGGGCCACTTGCTGCATCTGTTCGTCGCGCTGGCGGACCGCCTCCGCGTAGTCCGCCTCGCGCAGGCGCAGCCGTTCCCACTCCGCCTGCGACGCGCGCTCGCGCCCCAGACGCAACCAAAGTCCCGCCAACAATAGCAGCACGATGCAAATAACGATGAAGGTGACCGTCTCCATAGCTCACGGTTCATACCTGAAACGCCAATCTAATTCAAGATTCCGTGCCTACTCTTTTCGATCAGCGATAAAGAATCTGTTTTTTCGCGCTGATCCTGCCTGGCGTCAGCTTTTCAGCCGATCCCTGTGTTTATTTGTTTTCTGAAATCCTCTTCCGTGGTAGTGGCACTGATTTTTTTGGCTCCCCCGTCATTTTTTTGTCGCTTTCCTTTTTTTTTGTGCCAGTATGATAAGCGAAATCGCTTAGCATACTGGAGAGCCCATGAAAGAGAAACTCATGCCATCTACAAATCGACTCATTCAGCGACGGGATGCCTGGATGAAAAAACTCGGGGAACTCGGTCCTATGACCCGGGGATCACTCGTCACCGCCAAGCGCGGAGGGCATCTCGCGCATCAGCTTACCGTTTCCGTTAAAGGCAAGACCCACACCGTCTATGTCCCCAAAGACAT
>PWVE01000217.1 GCA_003562335.1 PVC group bacterium | reverse complement strand
GCCGTGACGTTTGTAGGTCGGGTCGAACCGGAAACACTGCCTACCTATTTGGCGGCTTCGGATGTCCTGCTGTCCTTGCGAAAATCCGGGATCAACACGCCGCTTAAAGTGTTGGACTATATGAAGGCGGGACGTGCGATAGTGGTGACGGATGTCCCGGCGCATCGCTTGATCCTGGATGAAAAGGTGGCGTGCTTTGTGGATTCCGATCCAGCAGCGTTTGCGGACCGGATCCGGGAACTGGCCCATGACGAGTATAAGCGGCGCACACTTGGCGCGGCCGCCAGGTCTGGCTACGCTCGCCAATTTACGTTCGAACATCATTGCGATCGCTTGGCGGCCTGTTATACCTACGTGCTGGCACAACGCGGAGATGACGGGGAGCAACACAATGACAAATGAATGGTGTAAGATTCCGGCGCAGACGCCGGTTTTAGTGACCGGTGCCAGTGGTTTCACTGGTAGCGTCTTGACGCGCAAACTGGTGGAGGCGGGGCTGCGCGTACGCGCCGTGGCCCGGGCCTGCTCGAATCTGGATGCGCTGCAGGATCTGGATATCGAATGGATTCGTGGCGACGTGTTCGATGAAGCGGTCATGCAGCAGGCCCTGGCGGGTCAGCAGTACGTGTTTCACGTGGCGGCGGCCTTCCGTGAAGCGAAGGGCGGCTATCAAGACTATTGGAACGTCCACGTGCGCAGTACGCAAATCATCGCGCAGGAAGTGATTAAGAATCCGGATTTCAAACGCTATGTGCACATCTCCACGTTCGGCGTGCATGGCCATGTGGAAAACCCGCCCGGCTCGGAGGAGTCGCCTTATGCCCCCGGCGACGATTACCAACGCACGAAGCTGGAAGCCGAGGAATGGCTGCGCGGATTCGCGGTGGACCATCCCGAGCTCGACTACACCATCATTCGGCCCGCCGCCATCTACGGGCCGGGCGACCGTCGCCTGCTGAAACTGTTCAAGATGGCCGTGCGCCCGATATTCCCACTGTTGGGGAAAGGCAAATGCATGTATCACCTCGTGCACGTGGACGATTTAACCAATTGCTTCCTGATCGCGGCGACCAAGCCGGAGGCACGGGGCGAAGCGATCATATGCGGGGGGGATGAGCCAATCCCGATTGCCGACATTGCCCGGATCGTGGCGGACCATTTCGGTGTCAAGACGCGCATCGTCCGGCTGCCGATCGGCCCGTTTTTTTTGTTGGCGGATATCTGTGAATGGATCTGCAAACCACTCAAGATCGAGCCGCCCCTTTACCGGCGGCGCGTGGCGTTCTACTCCAAGGATCGCGAATTCGATGTCAGTAAAATGCGCCGGGTACTCGGTTACCCACCCGTGCATACCAATACGCAAGGCATCCGGGAAACGGCGGACTGGTATGTGCAGCAGGGCTGGATGAAAGGACGAGCATGAAGACGATCACGGTGCTGGGCAACAACTCGGGACGCAACGCGGGCGACAATGCCATCCTCGGCAACCTGCTTGATGATTTTGCGCTTAAGCGGGACGATCTCCACTTTAAAATCCCCACGCTCAATCCGGCCTTCCTGCGACGTCATTTTGGCCATCACCGGATTCAGCCGATGGGATTAATGCCGTGGAATCTGGCCCTGAAGAATTTTGGATTGCCGCTCTACCGGGCCATGACGCAAACAGATCTGGTATTGATCGTGGACAACATCCTGTTCGACCGCAAATTCAATAACCCCTTCGTCAATAATTTGAACATGATCTCACGGATCGCCCCGTTATGTCGTCGTAAAGGAATACCCTTGGTGCTCTACAACTGCAGCATCGGCCCCGTGGAACGGGAGCAAGGGATTCGGGCTCTGCGCCGGGTCATGGCCGCTACGCCACTGGTCATTACGCGCGACGACCAAACCAGCGGGTTGGTGGATCGATTGATTCCTGACCCGCCGCGTGTCGTTCAGCACGCCGATTGCGCCCTGAATACCGAACCTCCTTCGGCAGAGCGGATGGCGGAGATCATTCGCAAGGAGGGATTGTTCACGAATTCCAAAGGGACCATTGGTTTGAACGTGAACGCCTACATTGATGACTTCAACCAGACCGGATCCGTGGATCGGGCGGGCTTCTGTCGCCTGATTGCGGCCACGGCGGATCGTTTGATCGAGCAGCTGGGCGTGGACATTTTATTTGTCGTCAGCCAGATCATGGACCGGGCCATTACCCGCGAGTGCGCGGCGCAGAGTCGGCATCCCGATCGAGTGAAGGTGGTCGGGAACCACGATTACACGTATCAGGAGTTAACCGGACTGTTGTCACGCGTGGCAGTACATGCCGGCCTGCGGACGCACACCTTGATCTTCTGTGCAGCGGTGGGCACCCCCATGGTCAATATCAACGCCTATCCCAAGAGTGCCGGCTTCATGAACTCCATCGGGATGGGGGACTGGACGTTGGCGTTTGACGGCCTGACGGAAGCGCGTTTGACTGAAACCATTGTGCGGGCATTTGAGCAGCGACAGGCTTTGAGCGAACAGATGAAGCCGGTTGTGGCCGTGGAAAAGGAAAAGGCACGGGCCAGCATTGATATGGTGCTAGAGGTGTTGGGCTAACCGCCAGGACTGAACCACGAAATACACGAAAAATTTTCAGACTCTTGCAAAACCTCCCGTTCATGAGGGCAGGACGGAGCCTGCCCCTCCGGGAACTTGCGGAATGCGCCTGTTTATTTGCCGGAGGGGCGACCTCTGTGTCGCCCTGGGAGGTTTGCAAGAGCCTCCAGTTTTAGTCAAAGCGCTCTAGCGGCTGCGTGAGCCGGTTGCGCTGTAAAAAGTTGATGGAGCATGTGCTTCGGGGGAGCGTGTGTGGAGGCTGTTGTTGAGTATGAGGGACTTTGTCATGTCGAGCGTAGCGAAGCGAAGTCGAGACATCTCCGTCTTCGCCAGTCACCGACAGTTCTTTAGGCACTTGCCGAGACGTCTCAGAATCGCGCCAGCCACCATCGCATTGGGAACGGATTCAAAGGCGACGCGGCTCGGCGGAGCACGAGATTTTTCGACTTCGCTCCGCTCCGCTCAAAATGACAGCAGGCGAGCGTGCGACTTATCACGGTGTCCCGTGCGGCCGGGTGTTTGCCAGCGCGCTCATCGCAAAGAATCCCCGCGGTATGCGCGTTGTGGTCGAAAAAACCGCATTTTTCCACCCTTCACTCAAAAACATTGGCGTTTTTGACACCAATCTGGGGGGATTGAAATTCGCCACCCTCTTTCAAGCCTCTATTCACGCACCTTAACAACAGCGCAATCGGCTCCGGCTGTGTTTGAGGTGGTGGACTTGACCCGACCCTGACAGCTCTATATAGTATACCATGAAATCTACGTATTCCGTCACTCGGGCGCAAGCCAAATTGCCGGGGTTGATTCGTGAGTCGGCCTTGGCTCCGGTATCTATTACCCGCCACAATGAGACGGTGGCCTATATCGTATCGCGCGAGCAGATGGAGGCCATCACGGAAACGTTGGAGTTAATGGCTACGCCCGCTGCCGTTGAGGCCTTGCGCGCTTCGCAGGAAGGGCTGGTGGCCTATACCCCCCTTGATGAAATCGATACGGATTGAGTTATCGCCGCAGGTGGCCGATTTCTTGCGCACGCTGGCGCCGGCTCCACTATGAGTTAGCCTTGCTGTTTGGCCCGGCGCGCGTATTTGCGTTTCTTCAAGTACAGTCGGACTTTGATCAACGGGATGGCGTATTTGGAGGTCAAGAATCCCATCACCGCCATCCGTAACGGCCGCCATTTGCCGGCGCGTAACAATGCAGACGCGAACCGCTCGGTCATCCGTTCCCGCCACGTTACGTCCGGGGGAACCGTCCGGTCGTAAATGGGCACGGTGCGTCCGGCTCGTTGCCAGCGCGCGACGCGGATCGGGGCCAGTGATCCTTTGCGTTTGGTCTGGATCTTATGGGTTCGGTAACTGGGATCGGCCGTCACATCGTGGATCACCAACTCGCCGGCAGCGGCTGCGGCCTTGATTAAGTCCGCGCCCTTGGCGGTGCGGACCAGAATCCGCGAGTGTTCCTTGAACTTGTATTCACCCTTTTCGTCGCGCGTCCAGGCATCGCTGATGGATACATCGGCAAACTCGTTGGAACCGTCGAGACAGGTCTGGCACCGTTCCGGCATGTAAAGCGCGGTGAAGTAATTATAGGCCCCGTCCTTGTAGTTCGAGTAATGCAGCGGTTTGGCCCTACCGTCCTTAAGCACCGCCCGCATCTGGCCGGGCCAGTCGCCGCCACGGAACTCAAAATTACGGATCTGGTCGCGCTCAATACCGCGCACGGCCAGCATCTCGGTGGGTAGGACCGGTTCCAGGGAACCACCGCAGAACAACCCGATTACGTGGGTAATCATCGCCGCCAGTTCGGGATCGTGTTTTTCCAGATTGCGGTAGCCGTGGGTCTGGCACGGCAGGATGGCGGCGGCGTAGCGGCCCGGTTTACGGCGCATTGCGGCCCAGAGCGTGTTCATGGGGATGGTGTGGTACCGGGAGCCTTGGCTGGCGCACAATTCCTCGTAGGTGGTGGCAATGAACGGTTCCCCTAGCCACGGGGTTTCCTGGTTCATGCGCGAGACCAGACAACCATCCACCTGCCCGCTCTTGAGCAGGTGCGCCAGCAGCCCGGTCACCACGCCGCCACCGGCACCGCCTTTACGGAGTCGCTCATCGGTGGCGAAGCCCACGTAGGTCCGGGTTACACGGCCGTCAAAGCCTTCATCCACGAATCGCTCGCCGAAGACTTGTTCCGCCAGATCGCCATAGTTCACCTCTTTCCCCGGACAAACCGCCCCGCATAAACCACAGGCGATGCACCGCTCCGCCAGCAGCTTAGGATGAAAGGATTCGTCCAGTTGAATCGCATCAGTCGGGCAAACACCGCTGCAACTGCCGCAGCGGGTACACAGTTCCTTGGCGGTGAACGCAATACTGAGAAACGGGGCGTCCGGGGTGACCGGTTCGACGGGGCCATTGGTGGGCAACGTCACGAAGGCGCTCCGGCGGCGGTTGGCTCGTCGGGACGCCGGGAGCACTGGGGCTTGGCCGGTTGCCCCCAGGCAATTGAGTAGGGGGGGAGGTCACGGTTGGCCAGTGAATGCGAACCCAAAATGGTGCCGTGCCCGATCGTTACGCCGTCCAGGACCATGCTGTGCGAGCCAATCCAAACGTCATCTTCGATCCGGGTACCGCCCTTGCGCACAAAACCCTGCTGTTTGATCGGGACATCGGTGCGGTCGTACGCGTGATTGCCGCCGGCGCACAGATAGGTGTAGGCGGCCACGAGGGTGTTGCGACCTATGTCGAGTCGCTGATCCGTGGCCAGCAGGCAATTGGCGCCGATGTCGGCACCGGCACCAATACGGATCATGCCGTTACGCGCGCGGATGATGGTGTTGCGCGAAATCAGAGCCCCGTCTTCAATTTCGATTCGACCATCTGCACCGCGGGCGTCCAGCACGACGTGGTCATCGATCGACACGCCGTGGCCCAGCCGAATATGATTGGCACCGCGGATGGTTACATGGCGGCCGATGACGACGGCCCGGCCACATTCGCGGAACAACCAGCGATACGCACGGCGCCGTAGCCAGTAGCCCAACGCGCCGGGCCACCCTCCGAACCAACCGGTCAGGAGTTCATGTTTGGCCAGTGCAGTCAGCGAAGTCGAGCCCACCACCCACTGCGCATAAGCGCGCAGCGGCGAGGCGCGCGACTGGTCAAGGACTGCCTGCGTCTGTAGGTGTGGATTCGGTTGCGTTGATTCGTTCATGGTCCTCTTGCGGTGCGGGACAGCCCAGCTGCACCAAGCAGCCAATCAGCCCCAGCGTAAGCATTTTGAAGCGCAGGAACAAGCCCACCATCAGGGTCAGTTCACTGGCCATCCCCACCAGACCAAAGTAGTAAACATAGGCCCCTTCGGCAACGCCCAAATTGCCGAGCGAAACCGGGACCATGCCCACCAGCAGCGCGGTGGGTAACACGCTGGCCGTGGCGCCTATAGGTGGCCAGATCCCGAACGCCCGGTAGGCCAGGGCCACATTGATGATCGTCAATCCGTAAAAAAGCAGCGTCAGGGCGAGTACGTGGAATATCGCCCGTGGCGATTGTTGGAAGGCGACGGTTAAGTCGCGTCCTTGGGCGTGCAGGCGATTTAGTCGATCAGCGGTGCGCTGCCAGAACCGGTGGCCGGGGCTTGTCGGGGAATCGGCGCGCAGGATGCGTCGCAGTTGCGTCACGGTAGCCTTGGCTAACGATGTACGGGCAAGATCGCCCCCCCATAGCACTACCGCCAGTAACACGAGGCACAGGGCGAGGGCGAGTAAACTGATCGGCCAGACCGTCGGCATCCGCCAAGGGCCCTGCAACCAGAACGGCAGGCTGGCGGCTAGGAGCAGCAGGACGACGATCCCGCTGAATCGTTCCGTGAATACACTGATTATGCCGACACTGCCGGATTTAGCATGCGCCCGCACGTACCAGGCCCGCGCCACGTCCCCGCCGATATTGGAGGGCAGGAAGTTGGAGTAGAAATAGCCGATGAAATACCAGCGGTAGAGGCGCAAAAAGGGGATTGGACACTGTTGCAGCCGCAAAATGAGCCACCATTTCCAGCAACTGGCGGCCACCATGAGCAGCGAGAAAAGCAGGCACAGGCCCAGAAACAGCGGATCGGCACCCCGCAACATGGCCGGGAACTGTTCGAGGTCCACATGCCAGAAAAGCAAGGCCAAGAGCGCAATGGCCACTCCTAACTTGATCCAATGGGTTCGCTTCACGGTCGTGTCACAGGGGTGGATAATGAAAGGGACGGCTGTCTTTCAATCGTTACCTTACGCAGTGTCAGTGACGCAGTCCGATTGTAGGTAAAGGCGAATTCTGCTACCCAAGCGTGTGGTTGGTGCCAGTGTACGCTGACTGGTTGACCCGCCTGAACTACCGTGTGGGCGGGCGTGTCGAGGGTGGGTTGTCGCACAAACCACTCGCCCAACGCGGTACCGGGCGCGGCGTCGGACTCGAAGTGCAGCGTGGCCGTGTAATGACCGGGTGCCAATGGCAGGCGCGGCCCATAAAATATGGCGTCGGCGACTTCGTAGCCGGGTCGGAAGGTAACGCCGTGGTCCTCCGGTCGGCTGTAGCCCGCGCGGAAGAAATCGGCGGCCAGCAAGTCCACGGCGTCGAAGTCGGGATTGAGTCCCGGCCAGTGGCCCTTGACCAGTAACCCGTGATCGACGTCCAACTGGCCAGCCTGACATTCAATGATCAACTGGACGGGACCATACCCGGGCAGGTCCGGCAGCGGGATGCGTACCCAGTCCCAGTCGTCGAGATCGTACTCCAGAACCGTTTGTAAAAGCGCGATATCTTCCCACTGGGTGGATATGCGGGCCACGGCCTGACCGCGCAGGCGTACCCACCAATATTGCGTGGCGCCCGGCGCGATGCGCCAGACGGGTGACTCAGCCGCTGGGGCGTCGGGTACCAGCCGCAGGTAGATGCCGTTATGCGCGGCATCGTCTGCCGCGCGTTGTGCGGGTTCGCCCCGGGCCGCAAACGACCAACGGCGGGTCGGGAAGCGAACGGTCGTCCGTGGCGGTGCGGGATCTTCGCGGGGTGCGTCCAGTATGCGGAAAGCCCACACGTGTTCGGCTTGTTGCAGGAGCGCCAGGCGGGGATGCGCCAGTAACCGATCCCGGGTCAGGGCCACCGGATAAGGGCTCACGCGCTCGGGGAATTGGTTTTCGTGGAGGAAGAGGTAGTGCACGTCGTGCGCCAACAGAAAATCGATTTGCGAATCGTCGAGCTGACCTTGGTTGATGCTTTCGAGACGGCGGAACACGTTCTCAAAATAGCGGCGGCTGACGACCGGGCTGTAGCCGTTAATGAGACGAATCCCGCGCTGGTGGGCGTGGAATATCGGGACGGACGTTTCCGAGGATTCGCCGGGCCAGAGCGGGACCACCATGGCACGAGCGGGATCGTGCCCCTGCGCCACGGCGTCCTGCTGGACAGCGGTATACGCCGGTTGGGGGGCGGGCAGCAAGTTGGTGGTCACGCCGAAATAGGTGTGCATCTCCAGGGTCATGATGAGTGCCACCGCGATAGCCAAGCGCCGCTTCCAGCGGGGTGGGGCGGGTAGGGCCGCCCAGCCCAGCGTCATCAGCAGTCCCAGCCACATCGGCATCAGGGCATAAATCTTCGAAGGCTGGCGCAGCATTTCGTAGTAGGGCAGTCGCGCGCGGGCCATACCGAGAAAGCGGGCTTGGAACGGTCCGTGAATACCGAGCGCTAATGCCACCGTGAGCGCGATGGCACCGCCCAGCAAAACGATCGTCAGCAACTGCAAGACGGCGGTCCGGTCCGGTCTTTTGCACAGCAGGGTGTAGCACAAAAAGCAGGTCAGGGCTGCCAACACCAACATGGCTGCCAAGCCGATAAACACCGTGTCATCAATGCCGCGTCCGCCGCCCAATAGTCCGATGCGGGCAGGTGAAAAGGCGGCGACTTCTTCCCAGGTACGCCCGCCGCGCATCATGGAGTCGTCCAGCATGTGGCGTCGCCACAAGTGATAGCTCACCAGCAGGCCCAGCGCCACCAAGCCCGAAGGGATCAGGCGCGGCCATTGCCGCCAGGGTAATCCGTGTTTCAGCGTACGGGGCGACAGTAGGCTGATCAATACGAAGGCCGGCAAGGCCAGCGCGGCAAAGTAGAAAACATGCAGGTCGCCCCAGAAACAAAGCAACAAGGCCAAGCCCACGAGCCCCCCTGTATGCCAGCGCGGTTCATGCACCGCTTTGTCCACTTGCCAGGCCAGCAGTGGTACCCAGCACAAGGCCATGCCGGCGGGGCTGCCCCCGAAAATGCTTAGCCACCGAAACGGTAGCAGCAGGATCATGGCCACGCCCATACCGATCGCGATGCGATCAGTGGTGAACCGAGCCAGCCACGCCCAACTGAACAGCGCCGCCAGCCAGACCGCCAGTATCCACGTAAAGTTGTACGCCAGCGCCTGGTTGACGACTAGCGAGAGCAGTGCGTATACGCCGGACAAGGGCAGGAAGTAAGCGCCTGGCCGATAAGTCGTGGCGTCGCTTTCCACATTGAATTCGTACGGATTGTGGAGCCAGGGGATGCGGCCCGTGACCATCTCGCGGACCAGATCAAAGTGATACATCAACTGCAAATGGTCGCCGGCGATGTCATAGCGGGCGGGGGGCTGTTCGGGATTCCGGGCCGCGTACGGGATACCCGACGCGGCATAGCGCGGTAGGGGCCAGGCGATGATCAAGGCCAAGAGAATAACGCTGCCGAACAGGGCTAGGGCTGTATGTCGCGATTGCATCTGCATGGGGGGCTATATCGTATTTTTATGCCCTGCGGCAAGCCTGTGAAGTCCGCCTGTGAAGTCCGCGTTAGGGAATAAAGAGGTCGGGACGATCGGCGTCGCCGTGATCGGTCAGGCGCCAGGCCCGTCCATTCCGCACGCGTTGAGCCATGATATCGGTACCCGGTTCCTGGACAATACCCGTTATCCACTCGTCTCGATTGGACCATTTATGGTTGTTCAAAGTATGTCCCTCCGGAGCATGGAGCGTGTGGGCGATCTCGTCGGTACCGCTATCGCGCAGGGTCAATCGCTGGTGCCCTCCGGTGTTGACCATGATCCAGCGCCCGTTGGGGGATACGCCCGCCGAACAACCGCGTGACACCTCCCGGTATTCGCCCGACGGCAATTCGTAGCGGCGCACCCGCCAGCCCCGTACCCGCACGGTGGAGGCCATAAAGGTGCCGTCGTTCGCCACATCCAACTCGAAGAACGGCCCGCCTGCAAGCACCTGGCGCACCGATCCCGTTTCTATGTGGACCGCGCGCACGGCCCGATCATCGGTAAAGAATACTTCCTGGCCATCCGGATGAAACCCTACCGCGCGCGGATTACTGACCTGCGTCAAGGCGCGCGTTTCGTCCGTGCGTAAATCATGCAACAGCACCTCGTGGTCTTTGACCATCGCCACCAAGTGCCCGTCGGGCGACCAGCGGGCGTAGCGGGCACCCGCGACCAAGCGACGGGCATTGCCACCACCTAATGTCTTGAAATACACCCCGTCGGGGCGATGGTAGACGAGTTTGGCATCCGCCAATTCCGGCGGATGTCCCAGCGGGAAGTCGCCTGCTGGCGGGTCGTCAGATGCCCTTGAGCACCCCCAGCTGATCAGCACCATCAGACCGGTTAGCCAGCGGACCAATATTTTACTTTTTACCCAATACAACGTATAACTCCCTTCAACACCGCACGGCTTACTAGCCGCATCCAAGTATGTACCGGACACTATCACAACATAAGAAAAAGTCGATGGCATTCGCGTTGTTCGGCGCGCTGCTGGCGGGAAGCATTTTCTATTACCTGTTTTCCCGCATCACCTGGGGCCAAGTAGTCGACGTATGGCACCGGATCGATGCGCGGCTGGTGGCGCTGTTCGTCATCTGCATGTTGACGCATCAATGGATCCGCACGTGGCGGTACCGCATTGTTTTGCAGTCCATGGGGCAGACCACCGGCTGGGGTCGTTTATTCCTGGTGGTGTTGGTGCGGGGGATTTGTGTGGATATCTTGCCGGCCCGGACGGGGGAACTGGCCTATATCTACATGCTGCGCACACGCCTGGGCGTGGAGTTAGGGGCGGCCACGGCGAGTTTTGCGCTCGTGTTCCTTTTCGACATTCTGGCGTTGGCCCCCCTGCTGTTGGTGGCGATTTTACTGGTGGGGGCTGGGGCCGGTGGCGAGATTTCAATAGGGATGGTGGCCGCAGTCGCGGTCGGCCTGCTGGTATTGTCCGCGCTGTTCATTTGGAACTTGCCGTTGCTACTGCGTGTCGGCTTTGGGATTAGCCGCCGTGTATTGTCGAAGGGAACCCGGTTTCGTCGTTGGTGCAGCCGGTTGTTGGCGTCGATGCATCGCCAAGTGCACCAGGCACAGCGTCAGGGCGTCTACGTACAGGTATTCATGCAGTCGCTGGCGGTGCGCTTTTTGAAATATGCGGGCTTTTACGCGTTGCTACTGGCCATGGTGCTGCCGCAAGGGTACGCCATGACCCAGTGGCCCTTTCACAAAGTGTTTTTGGGGCTGGTTTCCGCTGAAATGGCGGCCAGTCTGCCGGTTTCCGGTATCATGGGATTCGGTGCCTATCAGGGGGCCTGGACCTTGGTCTTTACCCTCTTGGGGTTTCCGGTCGCCATGGCACAGATCACCAGTATCTCCCATCACCTGCTGACGCAGGTGTATGGCTACCTACTGGGACTCAGTTCGCTGCTGGCCTTGTGGGCCTTGCGCCCCGTTGAGCGGGCATAACGAAAGCAGCCAAGGCGTAGTGCGGATTAGTCGCGCGCGGATGCCGGAACGAACTACGCCGGAAGAATAATGGCCTCCCTGCATTGTATAGCCCCCCTTTTTTGCATGTCCGTGCGTGGAGGATTGGCAAAAAGCGTGATTGACAACGGGCATTATAAGGTGAACATTTGTTCACTTCATAGTCAGAACCTCAACAGGAGACGCGTTATGCCACGCACCTTGACCGCCCGCGAAAAAATTAGACGCTTGCGCACCTTTTGCCATACCGAAGGACGACCACCGGTTTACGCGGAAATGTGTGCCCTGTTCGACTACCGCTCGAAAAACGCCGTTCATCGGTTTTTGAGTAAACTGGAAGACCGGGGCTATATTCGCAAAAGCCCGACAGGCAAGGTTATTCCGACGGGCCAACTGACCGGCTCGATCCGGTTGCTGGGCACGGTGCAAGCGGGATTTCCCTCCCCGGCCGAGGAGGAACTGGTGGACGTGATGAGCCTGGACGAATTTCTGGTGCAACGACCGGAGGCCACCTACCTGCTGACAGTTAGCGGCGATTCGATGATCGATGCCGGTATCCATCCGGGCGACATTATTCTGGTGGAACGGGGCTGCCACACGCGTAGCGGCGACATTGTGGTGGCCCAAGTGGACGGGGAATGGACCATAAAATACCTGCGCCGCCAAGGCCGCCAAGTATTGCTGGAACCCGCCAATCGCAACTATCAACCCATCCGTCCGCGCGAATCCCTGACCATCGGTGGCGTGGTGAAAGCAGTTATACGGAAATATCGTTAGCCCGCATTACTCGTTATCCGTTCGCGTCAACCCGGTCCCTTTTAATATCCGTTTAATCATTATGATCCGTGGTTTCCTTCTTTTGTTGACCGAAATGGACGGGAGAACGCGGCGAGGAAGCGGAGACGTGCAATCAGATTTGACAGGACCCGTTGGATGCGTCAGGTTGAAGACGTGCAATGAATCACTGGTCCCTCATATATCGGTTTGTCTGGATCGCGCTGGCGGTGCTGCTGCTGGCGGGTATGGGATTCATGTTTGTGCCGTTGATTCAGCAGGACCGCGAATTCCAGCGGCGCGAAGCACAACTGACCGAGACCATCGAACAGCACGAACAGGAAATCCGTCAGCTACGCATCAAGCAGGAACGCTTCCAAACCGATCCCGACTTTGTCGAACGCATTGCGCACGATATGGGGTTGATCAAGCCTAACGAGTTTATTTTCCGCTTTGTGGATGAGGAGCACGACGAAGGGACGGACCGGCGGCAGAATGAAGATTGATCCCCACCGGGATTTCGGGTGCCGCGAATGTCCCGGCTGTGCCACGGAAGTGGCGGCCAACGAGAATCACTGCCCCATCTGCGGCTACGCGTTCCCCCACGAACACCCGGTACGGCGCCGTACCATTTGGGTAATCGCCGTGCTAATGCTGCTGCTGTTGTGGTGGATGTTCCTGCCGGGCTAATTAATTTCTCGACACGCCCGTCTTTTTCATCAAAATGCCTGCCCAACCACGCGCGGTGCAGGATTTCACGTCCCGGCTGCCTGTGGGGTGACGCGCACGACTTGAACCACACCAGGAATCGCAGATTGCACAATGAAAACGCTGATTGCCCTTGAAGATGGAACCCTGTTTACCGGCCGCGCCTTTGCGGGTAGCGGTGAAGTCTACGGCGAACTGGTGTTCAACACCTCCATGACCGGATACCAGGAAATCTTGACCGATCCTTCGTACCACGGGCAGATTGTGACGCTGACCTATCCGCTGATCGGGAATTACGGGGTCAACGAGGAGGATATCGAGTCGTGGAAACCACACGCCGCCGGGCTGGTCGTGAACGAGGCCAGCCGTATGCACCACAACTGGCGTAGTACCGGATCGCTGGCCGCGTATCTGGAAGCCAACAACATTCTGGGCGTGGACGACGTCGATACGCGCGCGGTGACCCTGCACATCCGCTCGCGCGGGGCGATGAAGTGCGTGATGTCCACCACCGACCTGGATCCTGCCAGCCTGGTTGCCAAGGCGCAGCAGTCGCCGGGCCTGGTGGGCCGCGATTTATCGAGTGAGGTGAGCACGCCTGACCCGTACGAGTGGCCGTTGGAAAATCCGACCTATCGCTTGGCCGTGCTGGATTGCGGCATTAAACGGAACCAATTGCGCATGTGGGCCGAACGCGGCGTCGGCGCACAAGTCTTCCCCAACCAAGCCACGGCCAAGGAAATCCTGGCCGCCCGACCCGACGGCTTCTTCATCTCCAACGGACCCGGCGATCCCGATACCCTGCCACAGGTCCTGCGCACAATTCGTGAACTGGTGGATCACGGACTCCCGACGTTTGGCATCTGTTTTGGCCACCAGCTATTGGCGCTGGCCCACGGCGGGCGCACGTTCAAGCTGAAATTCGGTCATCGCGGCGCCAACCAACCGGTCAAGAACCTGCAAACGGGCTTGATTGAAATCACGTCGCAGAACCACGGGTTTTGCGTGGATAAAGATGCCTTGGCCGGGACCGAACTTGAAACCACACATATCAACCTCAACGACGGAACGTCGGAAGGGTTGCGTCACCAGCAGCGGCCCATGTTCTCGGTGCAGTACCATCCCGAGGCGGCACCCGGCCCGCACGACGCGGCGTACCTGTTCAATGATTTCATCCAGCTAATGGAGTCGACCGGCACATGAAGCCACACGATTGGATTGCTATCCTCGATTTCGGCTCGCAATACAGCCAACTGATTGCGCGGCGGGTGCGCGAACAAAACGTGTACTGCGAGATCATGCGCTATGACACCACCGCCGCGACCCTGCGCGAGCGGCCGCCGAAAGGCATTATTCTGTCCGGTGGTCCGGCCAGCGTGTTGGCAGCCGGTGCGCCGGACTGCGATCCTGCCTTGTTTGAGATGGGCCTGCCGGTGTTGGGTATCTGTTACGGCATGCAGCTGATGGCCCGCCAGCTCGGCGGCGAAGTGGTCCCGGGCACCGAACGCGAGTACGGGCGCGCCCTGATCTCGATTACCGATCCCGACCTGCTGTTCAAGGATACACCGCCGGAATTAACGGTTTGGATGAGTCACGGCGATCAAGTGGCGCACTTGCCGTCCGGATTCACGACCCTGGCGGCCACGCCCACCTGTCCGCACACGGTAATGGCGGATGTGGAACGCCGCTTCTACGGGTTACAATTCCATCCAGAAGTGGCGCACACGACGCAGGGCACCGAGATCCTGCGACGTTACCTGTTTGACGTCTGCGGTTGTTCCGGCGATTGGACCATGGCGCAGTTTATCGAGGAGAGCGTGGCCGCTATCCGGCAGCGCGTCGGCCCCGACCATGTCCTGTGCGGCCTGAGCGGCGGCGTGGATTCCTCCATTGCGGCCGCCCTGTTGCACCGCGCCATTGGCGACCAATTGCACTGCGTGTTTGTGGACAACGGCTTGTTGCGTTACGGGGAAGCGGAACAAGTGGAAACCACCTTCGGCGAGGCCTTTGGCATGGATTTGCACGTGGCCCATGCGCAGGACATTTTTTTGGATCGGTTGGCGGGCGTGATTGATCCCGAGGAAAAACGCAAGATCATCGGCAACACCTTCATTGAAGTGTTTACCGCCGAAGCTCGCAAGGTCGGTCCCATGAAGTTTCTGGCGCAAGGCACGCTTTATCCGGACGTGATTGAGAGCGTCTCGCCACTGGGCGGTCCGTCCGTTACCATTAAGAGCCACCACAACGTGGGCGGGTTGCCCGCTGATTTAAAGTTTGAGCTGATCGAGCCGCTGCGCGAACTGTTCAAGGACGAAGTCCGCAAGTTGGGGCAGGCGCTCGGGGTGCCGGACGTGATTGTGCAACGCCAGCCGTTCCCGGGTCCCGGGCTGGGAGTGCGCATTCTCGGCGAAGTTACCCGTGAACGGGTCACGTTGTTACAACAAGCCGACCTGCGCGTGCAGGAGGAAATCAAGAAGCTGTCCAACTACGGCGACATCTGGCAGGCCTTCGCGGTCCTGCTGCCGATCCAGACGGTCGGCGTCATGGGCGACGAGCGGACGTACGAGAATGTCGCCGCCGTGCGGGCAGTGCAGAGTTTGGACGGGATGACGGCCGACTGGTTCCGCTTGCCCTATGACACGCTCGGCACCATTTCGAATCGCATTATTAACGAAGTCCGCGGAATTAACCGGGTGG
>PWVE01000184.1 GCA_003562335.1 PVC group bacterium | reverse complement strand
TCGCTGCTGACTGCCCGTCTGCATGACCACCTTGTATTTATCAACGGCTTTGACGACCTGACGCCCCTCCCAAATAGTATACGTAAGCGGTTTTTCGCAATAGATGTGTTTGCCGGCCTGATGTGGATAGACTCCCGTGAGTAGGGAACCACGCGTTGGAACACAGCGGGCGGCATTGTAAAACTGGGTAAACCGCAATCCGTTTTCGGCAAGCGCATCCAGGTTGGGGGTCTTGATCTCCCCTCCATAGCAACCCAGATCCGAAAAGCCCAGGTCATCCGCCATGATAATGATAATGTTCGGGCGCGGTTTCGCTTCCGCGCGCCCCGTTAAGGGAGCTGCCGCCAATAAAAGGGTTATCCCCCATGTGATGACGAAATGCTTGACGACGGCATTCATTGACAGGTTAAAGCCCTGTTCCAACCACGCGCTCAACCGAACTCCTACTTGTTGCATAACCTTCTCCTTTGTGGCGGTGGACGACTACGGCGACGACTACGGTGGACGGATTCAAGCACCTCTACTCGTTATCCGTTCGCGTCAACCCACTCACCCTTTCATACTATCCATGAGGCGCTTGCACCCCATGTGCGGCATCATACCGCGCCCAAAATGAACGGAAGAAGAGTGGCAAATTTCGAGGCGTTTGTCGAACCTTCCTCCCATTTTTTTTGAAATAGTTGCCGAGGCTCCACTGGCCTATACCAGCAAGGATCGCAAGGATATTTTATTTCTCTCGCCAAGCCGCGAAGAACGCGGGGTATTTTCAGGAACGCCGGGCTGGTTGATTTTAATTGACCTTGGCGCGCTTGGCGGCTTGGCGTGAGGCTACACGTAGTCCCGCAACACGTAGTCCCCGGTACACGTAGTCCCCATGCACTCCCCGCTACAGCCCTAATCGCCGATTTCCCCTACTCTTACGCGCCACACTTACCCGGATACACTTAAACGAGCCACTTCATCGACGATCCTTTACCCGCAGCGGGGGGTACGCGGTTAAGTTAGGCGGTTAAGTGTATCCGTTTAAGGGTGGCGGGTAAGGGTTAGAGAGTCGGACCATTCGATAAAGTTGACGGCGAGGTGACCTCGCCGAGCCGGGGGCAAGAGCAGGACACTGTTCCGAGCTTGCACCGATCACGATCCGCGCAAGCTCAGCGGCTCGCTCGGCCTGCCGTGCCGTAGGCTTTGCGAAGGCGGGTGAGCTCGCCCTACCTTCGGCACCATGGCCGGACCCAATCCTAGCCAAATATATTTGAAATCAATTGGTGGCAACCGGCGTTTGTGAATATCGGCAAGCTCGACATGACCAAGTCCTTTCAGGCTCCCGAACAGCATCCACCCCTCTAACGACCATTTCGGTTTACGCGAACGGTGGACGATTGGGATACTCGCTGCTCGTTATTCGGCCGTGTCGGCGGTGCGGAATTCGGCGTTGGAAAGTAGTTTCAATTGGTATGCGGTGAACCCGATCAACAGGGCCCCCAGTAGCCATGCCATGGCGGTGCCGGTCCCGTAATCCAGATCCATGAACGTGGTGAAAAATATTTCGAGGGAAAGAATGGTGGTGGCGTTCATGGGCCCGCCGCCCGTCATCACCAGCACCATCTCCGCGCCGCCACGAAAGGCGCCGATGACGGCCATGATGAATTGAATGGTAATCAGGTATTTCATGCGCGGCAACACGATGTAACAAACCTTATGCCAAATACTGGCCCCATCGATATCGGCTGCTTCGTATAATTCGTCGGGTACACTTTTCAGGGCGGCTAAGTAGAGGATACAGCCCGGTCCCGAGGCGGCCCACACATGCGGCACGACGATACACAGCATCGCCAGGCTGGGATCGTTGAGCCACGTGCGCGGTTGGATTTGGAAGGGTCCCACCAAATGCCCCATGGCCGCTAACCCCTCGGTGCCGAATACCGGCCGGATCAATAGCCATCCGGCCGCCGCGGCCCCGGCCCAAAGCAGCACCTTGAATACGCGTGACATTTCATCCACCCGTATGGGGAGGTAGACGAGCACGCCGATAAACGACAACCAGAATCCAAGCAGCACCCATTTCAACAAGGTAGCCGTCACCGGACCCAACGCGTTAAAGGCGAGTAGCACCTGATTTAAAACGCCTTCCGGCGAGGGGTCGTATAGCTGTTTCCAGAGAAACATTACCACCAAACCGCTCAGCACCGCCGGCAGGTAAAAGACCGTCCGGTAGACATACTTGGCGGTGCGGGTCGGAATTTCCTGTAACAACAACGCCAATAGAATCGGGGGCCAAAACCCAATTCCGATTGACGCCACCACAAACAGCAGGGTCCGCCCCAGCCCGTGCCAGAACCGTTCGTTAAATAAGACGTTGGCAAAGTTGTCCACGCCCACAAACGTGCTGTCCAACAGGATCTTATAATCCATGAAGGCCATCGCAATGCCGCCCGCGAACAGGGGCACATACATCCAACCCACCACAATCAGCAGTGCGGGCAGGATCAGCACGTAGCCCCACTGGCGGGTATGAATGCCCCCACCCACACTACCGGCCGCCGCGTCGGCGAAATGACGCCACACCCGGCGCATGGCCACACCGAAAAACGTCACCACCAGCGCGAGGATTACGCCACCGACCATGCGCCGTTGCCGCATTACGTCGGGCGGCACGCGGCCAAGGACCTTCATATTGAACTCTGCTGCCGACTCAGCGGACCAGTGCTGAATTTGGTCAAGTATTTGTTCTTCCGGCCAATGGGTAAAATCGGCGTGGACCGCCCGGCCGACGGGATCCGACAACCAACGGTAGACGTTTTGCGTATTGCGTCCGTACGGTTCCGGCACACCGTGCTCCAGGGCCGTTTGAAACGCCTCAATCCACTCCTCCGGGATTTGCTGCAGCAAGCGGTCATAACCGAAGCGCTCCAGCAGGTCCGGATTCACAAAACGGCCGTACCCGTTTTGCACCATTGTGCGGGTAAAAATCTCGCGCGCCTCATCACTGGTACGAAACCAAATGTATTCCATAGCCGCCAACTGTTGGGTCGGCGTGCTGCCTGCGTATACCCCCAGCATGGCGGCATTTAATTCCGACCCGCGCCGTCCGTCCGGGGTGGCCGGCGGCGCGGCAATCCCTACCAATTGCGGATTGATCTCAGCCAGGAATTCCTCACTCAAATAACCAAACCGCATCCCGACTTGTCCCCGTGCCCAGGGGATGCCTCCGCCTTGTGCGTCCAAGCCGGCCGCCTGATCAATCCATTGTCCGTCACGCTCAAACGGCTCGCGGACCAATCGCAGGAAGAACCGGATGGCTTCCGCCGCTTCCCGGCTATCGTAAGCCGCCACCCATTCCCCGGCTTCGTTCTGCGAAACCGCACGCGCCCCATTCGCCACAAAGAAATTATACATGCTGTAGCTCATGTAGTGGCCCAGTCCGAAATACATGCCGTATTGGCGTTTCTCCGGGACGCGCAGGGCGCGGGCATATTCCAACAGCTCGTCCCAGTCCCGGGGCGGGCGATCGGGATCCAAACCCGCTTCCAAAAACAAATCGCGCCGATAGAACAGGGCCGCCACCAACGTACTGGTGCTCAGGCTCCACACATGCTTTTGGTCACTGTAAAAGTCAGCCCGGTACACCACCGGCCAGACGCGATCCGGCACCCGTGCGCGCAGGGCGGCCAGGGCCGTCTCAATTTCCTCCAGGGTGGGGTCGGCTTTCCAGTTGCCGTGTGCGTCGGTGGCGCGGACCGCAGGGTTGTCGCTTTGTAGACGGGCCAATAGAATTTCCATGGGGGCTAGGAAACCCTGCTCCAGATAGGTCGACGACATCCGGAAATTAACGTAAATCACGTGCGGGGGGATGCCGGCCGCAATCGCCATCAGCGGACCTGAATCCATCGCCTCCGTCCCGCCGACTTGCGGCATAACAAAGGGCGCCACCTGGATGTGCGGATGTTCCGCCATGAAGGCCCGTAAACTATTGCGGGCGATTTCCGCGTTAATACCGGTGGCGCCCGGCAGCGGCACGCCTTGGGCACGAATGGTTACCGGTTCGGTGGCAGCGGCCTTCAGCATGAACGGACAAAGCAGGCCCAGCGCCAGGATACATACCCAACGCTGCCGCAATGTGATAAGGTCGAAACTACGCAACACACCCAACTCCATGAACCGGCTTCCTGATTGTGACCGCCACCGAGACCCTGACGAACAGCCATTGATTGGCCTCAAGGTATACGCTACAGTGAGGCGGAGGTCAAAAGCATAGCCGCCGGTCGAGATACTGTAGCGGTATGAGGTCATTGCACATCACATCAGAGGTAGAGGTCCATGGAACCCCAATTGAAATCAGCTGATATCGCCCGGTTAGGACGCGCGGAGCGCGACACCCCCATCACGAACCGCAAACAGTTTGTCAATGAAACCACCCGCGTCCGCCATGTGGTGGAAATCCGGGAGGACGCGGATGACACGGAAGCGTATGTGTTCGAGAAAGCGGGTCCCCGCAAACGGATTTTCTTCGATCCCAACGAATGCCGGGCCGCGATCTTAACCTGCGGAGGACTGGCACCCGGACTGAACAACGTGATCCGGTCCATTGTGATCGAGCTGCATTTCCATTACGGGGTTTCTTCTATCTGGGGCATTCCTAAAGGCTATCTGGGCCTTAATCCCGCCGCAGGCCTGGAACCGATTCCGTTGACTCCGGAAATGGTGGACGACATTCACACGGAAGGGGGCACCCTCCTGGGCTCGTCCCGCGGGCGGCAGGACACGGCGGTCATGTTGGATTACATGGTGAAACAGGGGATTAACCAACTGTACTGCATCGGGGGCGACGGCACCTTGCGGGCGGCGACCGAAATGGCGGAGGAGGTGCAGGCGCGTGGACTCCACATCGCCGTCATCGGCATTCCCAAAACGATTGATAACGACGTATTCTACTGCGACCGCACGTTCGGTTACTTGACCGCCGTCGACGCCGCACGCAATGTGCTGGAAGTGGCGCATGTGGAGGCGAAAGGGATCGATCGCGGTATCGGCTTGGTCAAAGTGATGGGGCGCGACGCGGGCTTTATCGCCTGCGGTGCGACGATCGCGAGCCAGAAAGTCAACTTTACCCTGATCCCGGAAGTCCCCTTCGCACTGGACGGCGCCAACGGATTTCTTGCGGTCCTCGAGCAGCGCATGGATGCGCGCGACCACGCCCTGATCGCCGTCGCCGAAGGGGCCGGACAAGACCTGATGACGGATGCGGCACGGGGCACCGATGCGTCCGGGAATCAACGTTACGGGGATATTGGTCTCTTTCTAAGCGAACGCATCAATTCCCATTTTGATGACATCGGGAAACCGGTTGAGGTGAAGTACATTAATCCGAGCTATATTGTGCGCGGCATTCCTGCCAATAGTGAAGACGGGATTCTGTGCGACCAATTGGCGCGCGATGCGGTGCATGCGGCCATGGCGGGCAAGACGTCGTGCATGGTATCATTCCTGAACAACCGCATGGTCTATGTCCCCCTGCAGCTGGCGGTGGGCCGCAAAAAACACGTGGATTTGGCCGGTCCCCTCTGGCAATCCGTGCTGGCATCCACCGGCCAGCCCCCGGCCTTTGGCTGAATGATAAGAGGCTGGGGACAACAGAGGTGCCCCCGAAACTGGCGCACCATCAACGCGCCAAGCTTGGAAAAGCGGTCATTCGTGATTGATTGCGCAGGCGTGAAGTGGCATAGTGTTGAATAGAAAGGTACGATGCGATGAACTTGGCCATACCACTACAAACGATGAGCGCTAAGGACAAGCTACAAGCGATTGAGGAAATATGGGCTGACTTGGCACGCGAAGCGGAAGACATCCCTTCTCCGGCTTGGCACGGCGACGTCTTGCGTGCCCGCGAACAACGTATAGCCGATGGCTCAGCTCGATTTTTAGATATCGCCGATGCCAAGCGAGCCGTACGCGAGCAGATCGGATGAGAGTGCAGGTCCTCGATGCGGCCACCCGGGACCTCGCGGATGGCTACCGCTTTTATGATCGACAGGCCGAAGGCCTTGGTGACTACTTCTTGGATTCGCTTTGGTCCGACATCAATTCACTAAGCCTGTACGCTGGCGTCCACGCCCTATACCATGGTTACCATCGATTGCTCTCCAAGCGCTTTCCCTTCGCTATCTATTACCGAATCGATGAAGGCGTGGCACGGGTTCGAGCAGTAATTGACTGCCGTCGCGATCCAGAGTGGATTTCGGAAAGATTAAAATGAGAGGCTCTTGCAAAACCTCCAAGGTCGACACGGAGGTCGACCCTCCGGCAAATAAACGGGCGCATTCCGCAGGTTCCCGGAGGGGCAGGCTCCGTCCTGCCCTCATGAATGGGAGGTTTTGCAAGAGCCTGATGATTACAAACCCGTTATTCGCATAGACACGTCACGAAACCACACACACCCGCCCCATGGTACAGGACCGTTTCCATCGTAATATCCATTACTTGCGCGTGTCTTTGACGGACATGTGCAACCTGCGCTGCGTGTATTGCATGCCGGAGGATATGACCTTCCGGCCGCGCTCGGAATTGTTGCAGGACGCGGAGCTGCTGCGGTTGGTCCGTTGCTTTGCGCAGCTGGGCTTCGACAAAATCCGGTTGACCGGCGGCGAGCCGACCTTGCGCGAAAATCTGGTCGAGCTGGTCGCCGCGATGGCGGCCACGCCTGGTATTCGGGAATTGGCCATGACAACCAACGGCATCACCCTCAAACCGCTGGTAGCCCCCCTGTACGCGGCGGGCCTGCGCCGCGTGAATGTGAGCTTGGACACGCTGGACCCCGTTAAATTTCGCCGCCTAACGCGCTGGGGCCAGCTCAACGATGTCTGGGCGGGCCTGCATGCGGCGGAAGCGGCGGGTCTCAAGATTAAGCTCAATGCGGTGGTGGTGCGTAATCAGAATGATCAAGCAGACGTGGTGGACTTGGCACGTCTGACACTGGAACATAACTGGCAAATCCGGTTTATCGAGGTGATGCCAATGGGGCAAGTCGCCGACTTTCAAAAATCGGCCATGGTCCCGGAAGCGGAATTACGGAGCACCATTCAACAGGCGCTGGGACCGCTGGAATTGCAGAACAACGGCTTGCTCGACGGTGAGGCCCGCGTTTATCAACTGCCTTCCGCACCGGGCACGCTCGGCTTTATCAGTCCCGTCACTCAGCCTTTTTGCGCCGGTTGTAACCGCGCCCGCCTGACGGCGGACGGTCGATTGTTGTTGTGCCTGTTGCGCGACAAAGAGTGCAATCTGTTAAGCCTATTGCGCGCGGGTGCTCCCGACGAAGACGTGATGAAGCACATTGCAGACAATATCTGGTACAAACCCTGGGGACACGGGCTGGCGCGCGACGTACGGCCGACCCGTAACATGTCGGAGATCGGCGGATGAATACAAACCTGATTACTCCCGAAACCGCTGAGGCGTTGATGGCCCACCATATGCCACGCTTCGGCACGGTCGTTTGCCCGCTCGAAGAGGCCGCAGGCGGCATTTTACGCGCTGCGGTAGTCGCCGACCGGGACCTGCCACCATTTGACCGCGTAACCATGGACGGTATCGCCATCGCTTACGCCGCTTGGCAGGGCGGTACGCGTAAGTTCCAAATCGAAGACACCGCCGCCGCTGGTCATCCCGCACCGCCCCTGCGCGCGCCGGCAGGCGGTGCGTTACGGGTCATGACCGGGGCCATGCTCCCCCCCGGTGCCGACGCAATTGTCCCCGTGGAGGAGTGCAGCTTTGAGCACGACACGGTAACCGTTCAGGATACGGCCCAGGTCGCGCCGCTCCAATTCCTGCACAGTCAAGGCTCTGACCGGCGGCAAGGGGACACGGTCCTGGCCGCCGGACTGCGCCTGCGCGCACCGCATATCAGTATTGCCGCTGCCGTGGGCCAATCCACCTTGACCATCAGCGAGCGCCCCCCCATCGCGGTCGTATCCACCGGCGACGAACTGAAAGCCGTGCACGAACCGGTTGAACCCTACCAAATCCGGTCCGCCAACGATGCCGGACTGCGCGGCGCCCTTGTGGCCAACGGATTTCCGCAGGTGGACACCTTGCACGTACATGATGACCCGCAGGCAACGCGTGACGTATTACAAAAAGTCTTACACGCATACCGGGTGGTGCTGATTACCGGCGGGGTTTCAATGGGCCAACACGATCATGTACCTGCAGCCCTGAACGCACTGGGCGTAACCCAACATTTCCACAAAATCCGGCAAAAACCCGGGAAACCGATGTGGTTTGGCACACATCCCTCCGGCGTGCCCGTGTTTGCCTTACCCGGCAACACCGTTTCCGCCCTGGTCTGCCTGCACCGCTATGTCCTACCCGCAC
This sequence comes from PVC group bacterium, assembly GCA_003562335.1. Classification (GTDB taxonomy): domain Bacteria; phylum Verrucomicrobiota; class Kiritimatiellia; order SLAD01; family SLAD01; genus SLLF01. The sequence goes on along the minus strand of PWVE01000184.1, from coordinate 7,253 downwards.
TGGAACAGGCCCAAGGCGCTGCACCCCGCCCTACCCCGCAGGTACAGCTGGAAAGCGCGCTGCGGTTCAATTGGCCGCTGACCGGGTTTGTTCCGGTCCGCCTAAGCTGGACCCGTACCGGCGAATGTCGGGCACATCCCCAAACCACGAACACGTCCGGCGACTTTTCCGCGCTCCATACCAGCGACGGCTTCGTCGAGCTGCCCGCAGGGAAAGACTTGTTTGTCGCCGGGGAAGCGCTGCGGTATTATGCTTGGCAATGAAGACGACGTTTAGTCATTTGAACGATAAACAGGCCCCCACCATGGTGGCCGTTGATGCCAAACCCGTGACCACGCGCACGGCCACCGCTGAGGCCCGGGTGGATCTACCCCCGGCAGTTTGCACGCAGCTCGACACGCAGGCGCCGGATGGCCCTAGTGGCCCCAAGGGCGCTATATTTCAAACCGCCATGCTGGCCGGCATCATGGCGGCCAAACAGACCGGCCAGCTCATTCCGTTGTGCCACGTCATTCCGCTGGAACATTGCCAGGTGGATTTGGCGTTTGATGGTCCGCAATCCGTGCGCATCCGCTGCACGGCCCGGGCCACACATAAGACCGGCGTGGAAATGGAAGCCCTCACCGGGGCCACCCTGGCCGCCTTGACGGTGTACGACATGTGTAAAGCCTTGTCACACGACATCACGATCCGTCACGTGCGGTTGCTGGAAAAGACGGGAGGCAAGTCCGATGTCCGCCACGATTGAAATCGAATATTTTGCCGCTTTACGCGAGCAACGCGGCCTGGCCCACGAGGTCTGCCCGCACACCACCCAAACCGCCGCCGAGTATTACGCCACGTTGCAAGCCGCACACGGTTTAACGGTGCCGCCCAGTACCCTGCGCGTCGCTTGCAACGACGCCTTCGTGGACTGGGATTACGCCGTGCAACCCGGCGACCGGCTTGCCTTCATTCCCCCGGTGGCAGGAGGCTAACGGTGTTTGAGCTTTGCACGGAATCTATTGACGCCCATGCGTGGCAACGGTCAGGCGGCAGCGAACAGTCCGGGGCGCTGGTAACCTTTGAGGGCCGGGTCCGTGTGCGCAACGCCGGCCGCGCGGTTGAACGCCTCGAATACGAAGGGGCCGCTGCGCTGGCGGCCAACGAGTTTACGGCCATCGAACAGGAAGCGCTCGCGCAATTTGATATTGAGGAAGTACGCTGCCTGCACCGTGTCGGCACACTGGCCATCGGTGAGACCGCCGTATGGATCGGCGTGTGGGCACCCCACCGGGGCGACGCGTTTGCCGCCTGCCGCTATGTGATCGACGAACTCAAACAGCGGTTACCGATCTGGAAAAAAGAGCATTACGCCGACGGCGACTCCGGCTGGATCAATACGCCCTGATACCGCATCACGTCGATCCGTTAATATCCACGAACTATGGAGCCCACCTGTTCGTGCCCTTTGGCATTGCCCGTGGTCCCCCGCTCCAGAAAAATTTTCCGGTCATTTCGAAAAATATGCGGAAAAATAACGAGCTCATTCCTTTAATCAGAATAAAGGGAAGGATTAAGGATATGCTCATACTGGAACCGGCAGTTAATGAAAGGGAGGCGGCCACGTCGCAGGATGATTTATTGGCCATGCTGCGGAGGGTATTCGGATTTGATCATTTCCGCCCCTACCAGGAGGATATTGTCAGCGCTATAGTGGCGGGCCGGGACGCCTTCGTGGTGATGCCGACGGGGGGCGGCAAATCGTTATGCTATCAACTCCCGGCACATGTGGTGCCGGGCCTGTGCGTCGTGATCAGTCCGCTGATTTCGCTGATGAAAGATCAAGTGGATGCCGCCAAGGAGAACGGCTTGCGGGCCGCTTTCATGAACAGTTCGCAGACCGTGGCCGAACGGAACCAGGTTGAACAGGCGCTGGTGACGAGCAAGCTCGACTTATTGTACGTTTCACCGGAACGCTTCGCGATGGCCACGTTCAAGCAACGGCTGTGCGAGGTGCCGTTGGCGTTCATAGCTATTGATGAGGCGCACTGTATTTCGGAATGGGGCCATGACTTCCGCCCTGATTATTTGGCCTTATCCGACATCGTGCAGCGCTTTCCGGACACGCCGGTGGCGGCCTTCACCGCTACGGCAACCATGAAGGTGCAGCAGGACATTATCACCAAGCTGGGGCTGCGGAATCCCCATCGCGTCCGCGCCTCCTTCAACCGGTCAAACCTCTACTACCAAGTACAGGCGAAGCATAACCCCGAGGAACAGGTATTGCGCTTCATTCGCTCGCACCCGAATGAGCAGGGCATCATCTATCGCACCACGCGCAAGGATGTGGAGGCCACCGCCGCATTCTTGCAGCAACACGGGGTCAAGGCCTTGCCGTACCATGCCGGCATGGAGGATGAAGCCCGAATCGCGCACCAGGAGGCCTTCAACCGCGATGCTATCAACGTGGTTGTGGCGACCATCGCGTTTGGAATGGGCATCGACAAATCCAATGTGCGTTTTGTCATTCATGCAGATCTGCCCAAAAGTATTGAAGGCTACTATCAAGAAACCGGCCGGGCCGGCCGCGACGGGGAACCGGCACATTGCCTACTGCTCTTCAATCGCGCGGATGCCGCCCGCATACGTTATTTCATTGATAAGATCGACGCCCCTGAAGCCCGGGCGCATGCACAGCGGTGTTTGCAGGATATGATACACTACGGCAGCACCCGTCAATGTCGGCGACGCCAGTTGCTCGGCTATTTCAATGAAACGTATCCGGAGCGAAATTGTCGCAGGTGCGACATCTGTGCCGGTCAAGTAGCGACACCATCCGCACAGGCGCAATCCGCCGCGTCAGCTTGCAACGAACACCTTTTTGAAGAATTGCGCGTGTTACGGAAACGGTGTGCCGATGAACAGGGTGTGCCGCCATTTGTCATCTTCTCCGACCGCTCGCTGCGGGCAATGGCGACCCGGATGCCATCACAACCCGCCGCAATGGCAAGTCTACACGGAATTGGTGCCCACAAGCTACAGCACTATGGCACCCGTTTCTGCGAGGCGATTGCGTCTTTCAAACAACGCCACCCTGAAGCTAAACCAATGGAGTCCACCTTGCCGCTGTCGACGTGTCCTGAACCGCTACCCGTAACGTGCCGGGTCACCGGCAACTACTTGGACTGCGGGTATTCAATCAACGAAATTGCCAACGAGCGCGGATTGGCAGTCAGCACCATCGCCGGGCACGTGGAACAATTGATCCGGTCCGGGCACCCGGTCGATATTGACCGGTTAATTGACCCGCAACGCCGTCGACACATCGAGGCCTGCTTTGCGCGCAGCGGGTCACGACTGCTGGCACCGGTCGTGAAGGACTCCCCTGAACCTATAACCTATGAGGAAGCACGATTAGTCCGCGGCTGGCTGACCCGACACGATTGAGAAGATGTCTCTTCCACCCCCTTGCGCCGCCGCTCTCGGGCTTTACCAAGTCAACCGCTATTTCCTGTTTTCGGGTGTGCGTTAAAGAAATCCCAGATCGACTGGCTGTCGATATCGTGGGTGACGCGGCCTATGATGGCCCTCGGAAGATACTGACTGCCTCCCGGCCAGGTGTGCCCACCCCCTTCCACACGATACAGCCACACCTCGCTACCATCGCGGCCACCGGACCAAACCTTTGCCTTAACCCGGCAGCCGTCGTCCGGATATCGGTCAGGCAGCCATTTCTCCGTCGTCTCAGGTTGACAGCCGTTCGCTTTAACCCAGAGTGCGGCCGCCTTTTCCGTGCCAATGACATTACCCCGGTCTTCTCTGCCCCTGGGAGGACCAACCGGACCACCGTCAAATGGCACCAACCGATCTTCCGTTCCTTGAATGATCAATACGGATACAGGATGGGTTGGCTGAAACTTTTTATGAAACGGGTCTGCAATCCCCGCGACAACAGGCGCAATGGCTGCGATCTTGTCTGAGCGCTGCGCAGCAAGAAAGTGGGCAAAAATCCCCCCATTGGAAATTCCTGTGACGAATATTCGTTGAGGGTCCACTCGATAGGCGCGGGTCATATACTCCAGCATGGCATCGAAAAATGCGACATCGTCGACGTTGTCGCGGTGCGCTTGGGAAACGGAGGTCAGTCTCCCATCGTTCCAACTTCTGCCAACGCCTTGAGGGTAGACAGCAATAAACTGTTCCTTGTCGGCAATTGCGTTGAATCGCGAGAGGTTCATAACCCCTTTGGCTTCCCCGTTGCCCCCGTGAAAGACGAATACGACCGGGACAGCCCGCTCACTGGGCAGGGAGGCTGGCGCATATACCAGAAAACTGCGGTCCAAGCCGTCGGATTGAATGATTAGCTCTTGTGCCGCCTCGTTGGGTCTTGCTTTACTGTGAGGTACGAGACAACCGACAATGAGCACCATGACCACGGTCAAAGAACAGCTTAGTCCGAGTACGCGACGTGAAGCAAATGGCAACATATTTACTCCTCCTCAGTCGAATCCCCATTCAATATCAGTAAATGCTGTCATAACATTCTGCCCGCCCGGTAGCGGTTGACCATATCACAGGTTAGAAAATAGCAAGCTTGCCTGCGGAAGTCCAGCGCGTGATCGTTGCTTGATCATTGTTACATCTTTGCCACACGGAAACCCAGTGTAGCCTCAGGGAAGCCATATTCAACAACCACTGCTATTTTGCAACCTTACACGCGTCATTGGCCTGTTCCAAACCTTGGAAGTCAACACACCGGTGGTTTCCAAACGTTGGAAGATTTTGGGCGATTTTTCCCAAGCCTTGAAAGTGAATAAGGGGTGTTTTCCAGGCCTTGGAAACCGGGGGAATAGAGGGGAAGATCAGTATGGTGTTGTCGGTTAACCCCAGCTCATCCAGCGCGGCCATTACTTTGCCGACGTTGTCATCAAGGGTTTTGACCATCGCGGCCATGATCGCCGACTGCTGAAAATCGGCACGATCCGCTCTCTCGCGAAACTGCTGAATCACCTCGGGATCGGCTTGAAAGGGCGCATGCACGTTGTATGGCCAGAAAGCGATGAAAAACGGATCGTTTCGATGTCGGGTCATGAACTCAACGACCTGATCGCCCAGAACATCGTCCACATTCGGACTGCCCTCAACGGGTGGAAGGTTGCTGGTTTCCGGATCCCAAGGGCCGAAAAAGCGGTTCTGGGGCGGACCGGGTGTGCCACGGCCCCCAACGACAAATTCAAAGCCAAAGTTTTCCGGTATATAGGGATCGTGCCCCAGGTGCCACTTGCCCAGAAATGCGGTTTTATAGCCAGCACCCTGAAACAAATTGCCCAGCGTGAAGGTTTCCAATGGCAAGCGGGTGCGATTCTCAAGCTTGGTCATGGGCAACCCCGGAGCGGCGCGGGTCCGTTCTTGCGGGTCAAGCACCACCTCCCTGACATGCCCCAGCGGCTGGGTGAGACGCAAGTGCGCCACCGTCTGGCCCGTCATTGTGGCGGCGCGGGTAGGCGAGCACAGCGGGCGATAGCGGTTTACGATGGTCGACCATGCTTAGAAGCCGATTGCGCTGTTGGAAAGGTGCGTTAATAGAGGCTGGAAAGAGGGTGTTGGATTTCAGTCCCCCAGATTGGCGTCGAAAACGCCAATGTTTTTGAGTGGAGGAAGGGAAAATGCGATTTTTTCGACCACAACATGCGTGACGCAGGGATTCTTTGCGATGGGAGCTCTGGCGAACACTTGGCCGCACTGGCCGATCTGCCACAAAGCCGTCCATACGCCCCTGAACACAACGGATAAAATCGGCGACACTTTACGCCCGGCGCGTGCGCACCTTGATCAATGGGGATATCAGGTCGGCGAGCGTGGAGTGTTAAGGTTCGCTACCCCACCCCCGCAGTCCCCCGGTTCACGCATCAACTATTAGCCGAAATCAAAGGATAGACGGGCCATTTCCGACATCCTCGATCATGCGGGAATCGGGACTAACTACGGCCTCTTGCCTGAGCAAAAGCTAGTGTCGTCAGCCGTATCCGGCAGACACCGTTTGGTGGACTGGGGAGTCTTTCCGGAGAGAAACGAAGATATGCCTGATTATCAGGTGGTTTCATGGGCGTCCGACAGAATGGCGGAGTTTGTGCAAGACGAAGATACGCCCTTTTTTATGGCGCTCGGCATCGTTCGCCCGCACGTCCCGCTCTTTATCTCCTAGGCGGATACATCCACCCGCTGAGTGAGTTGCCTTGACGACCCTCTCGGCGCAAGGCGTCGAGCCGCTGGATCCGGGCCACCTTGTCGCGTGCCGTGCCGTCGTCCTCCGTAAGCTTGGCCTCGATAACGACTTGCGGGTTCACCGTTCAAGTGTCTCAGCACCTCGCCGATTCCGCCTAACTTACAATCGATCCATTCTGCCACCTCGCCTATTTTCGCGTCAACAGGTGCATCCGCATTCCAGCCCTTGCGCAGATGCCAGACGGCAAGATCGATTGCCCCCTTCCGCCTAACCATTTCCTAACAATGCCCTGACGGCCTGCTCATTTCCGGCCGCGAAATTCGGGGGCATCGATACGGTTTTCTATTGCGGGACTCATCATTTCGTAACAAGGCCGGGCCATCTTGATCGCAAATAACCGCAAGGAGGTGAGCGATCCGGCCAGACGATAAAACAAACAACTGAATAGCGATGCAAAGTGATAGATCATATTAAACCCAAGCAATTGAAATAAAAAAGAAAGGTATAAACATGCAAAAGAATCATTGGATTAAATCCCTGGCCGCCGGTGCGGCCCTGTGCGGTGTCCTGACGGCGTCCGCGCAAATCGAACTCGATCCCAACCTGCCGGAATACACCCCGGTAGCGGGTATTTCCGGTAACCTGAACTCAATCGGTTCGGATACCCTCAACAACCTGATGCTCCTCTGGGGCGAAGCGTTCCGGGAAATGTATCCGAACGTGAACATCCAGGTGCAGGGTGCGGGTTCCTCAACGGCCCCGGCCGCGTTGATCGACGCCACCGCTCAGATCGGCCCGATGAGCCGCCCGATGACGGGTAGCGAAATCGACCGCTTTGAGGCGCGCTACGGCTATGCCCCGACCGCCGTGCGGGTCGGCATCGACGCGCTGGCGGTGTTTGTCCATCGCGACAACCCGATCGCAGGGCTCAACCTGCAGCAGATCGACGCGATCTTCTCCAGCACCTACCGCCTCGGCGGCAGCCCAATCCGGACCTGGGGCGACGTGGGCTTGACCGGCGACTGGGCCGACCGCCCGATCTCGC
>PWVE01000003.1 GCA_003562335.1 PVC group bacterium | reverse complement strand
GTGTGGGTCACAGGCAAGATGCCTGTGCCACTTTGGGTCCAGCCGGTGAGGAGGTCGGTGCCGGGGAGGTAAGAGTAGGAAACCACGGATTGCACGGATGACACGGATGAGGTGATGGTGGTGACGGTTTCGAGCTGGCCTTGGGGGGTGTAGGTGTAGGCGGTCCATACGCCGACATGTGGCCTTGGAGCGCTTTCGTGCGTTACGAAAGACCGTCCTGCCTTAAGCCGAAACACAAGGTATACTCGCCCGGAAGTCCTGAACCACCATTTGCAGTGTTTCGCGGTCGCGGAACCGGTTACGGTTCAGTTGAAAGGCTATATCCAACGGACCGTCCGGTATGGGGCGATCAGCCAAGCCAAAGGCAATGGCGTCCAACCTTGTGTTGCCGCCCAACACACTCATTTTCAGATGATTTTTGCCCACGCGCCGCGGTGCGCCGAGCAAACGGACACCTTTCACCGCCCACACGGGCTTGGGATTGCCAATGCCGAACGGGTCCATCCGCTCGAGTATTTCCAGCAGGGTCCAGTCCGCCTCGTTCAGCGTGATCCAAGCGTCCACTTTCTGGCGTGGCCGTAAAGCGTCCAGCGTCACACGGGCCTGCACCGCCGCATTGAACTGTTGGCGAAACGTCTCAATTTGTTCGGTCGCAATCTGCAGGCCGGCCGCCATGGTGTGGCCCCCGAAACGGATCAGCGAGTCGGCACAGGTCTGCAGACCCGCCACCATATCAAACGGCGCCACACTGCGACAGGATCCGCGGCCACAACCGTCTTCATCAATGCCGATCACGACCGTGGGCCGGGAATATTGGGCACAAATGCGCGAAGCGGCGATCCCGATCACGCCCGGATGCCAATCGGCACCCGCCAACACCACGCCGTAATCGCGGTCGGCCACAAAGTGCTGTTCCATCCACGTCTGCGCTTCGGCTACAATGCGCGCCTCCGTTTGCTGCCGGTCTTGATTGGCTTCGTTCAGCGCGGTGGCCAACATCTTTGCGCGGGCGAGATCATCGGTTAACAGAAGGTCCAGCGCCGCCTGCGCGGTACCCAGTCGGCCCGCCGCATTCAGTCGCGGACCTAACAGGAAGCCGACATGATAGGCGGACACCTCGTCCTGATCCCCCAAACCAGCCACGGCCTTGAGGGCCTGCAAGCCGGCTTTACGTGTCACCGTCAACTGCCGTAGGCCGTAGCGGGCCAGTACACGGTTTTCGCCCTGCAACGGTACCATGTCGGCAATGGTCCCTAACGCCACCCAGTCGAGGTGGGTACGCAAATCCACCTGTCCGGCGGCCACATGCCCCGCGTCCCGCAACACCTTTAGCAGGGCATGCGCCAACTTAAACGCCACGCCCCCCCCTGCCAGTATGCGCGCCTCATCCGAGCCACCCGGTCGTTTCGGATTCACCACCGCACAGGCAGGGGCCAACTCGGGACCTGGTTCATGGTGATCGGTTACTATCACATCCACCCCCGCTTGCCGCGCCCGTTCTACGGCATCCACCGATTGCGTCCCGCAATCAACCGTCAGCACACAGTGCGGCCGGTGGGCGTGCAACGCCCGTTCCAACGGTTCCACCCCCAACCCGTAGCCGTCATCCACCCGGTGCGGCAGAAACGGGATGGCCGTGACGCCCAGGGCCTGCAAAACGGTCACCATCAACGCCGTACTCGTCACGCCGTCCACGTCATAGTCCCCGTACACGAGCACCCGCTCCTGCCGTTCGACCGCCCCGCGCAGACGCTCCACCGCCACCGCCATATCGGGCAGGTCAAACGGATCCAACAATCCGCTCAACCGCGGCTGCAACCAGCGATCAACGGCGGACGGCGTGGTCTGTCCGCGCGCGGCCAGGACGGCGCAAGCCGCCCGTGGCAGCCCCATATCGGCCACCAACGCCTCCACTACCGCCACATCGTGCGCCACGGATTCCCATATCTTTTCAGCCATACGGGCAGGATAACGGCAGTGCGCGCACAAGGTCCAGCGTTTTGAATATCGACGTGTATGGGACAGAGCTTTTGTGTTATCCTTGCGCCTAATGGAAGCCATTGTCCTAGGATTAGTGCTGCTGTGCTTACTGGGGGGCTCGGCGTTTTTCTCCAGCGCAGAGGTCGCCATGTTCTCTTTGAACGCCCTACAGCTGCGGCGGTTGCGCACGGAACAGCCGCGTCTGGCGCAGACCATTCAGGCCATTCTGCATCCGCCCACCCGCTTTCTCTCCACCATCCTGATTGGCAACACACTTATCAACGTGTTGTGGGCCATCTTCGGCTATGCCTGGCTGGAGCGCTATTGGCCACACCAACCGGAGTGGTGGTACATCGCGCTGCTGACGTTGGGCCTGCTCCTGTTCGGGGAGGTGCTGCCCAAACGGTGCGCCTTCCTCTGGCCACTCAAGCTGGCGCGCGTGTACGCGTGGCCTTTGCAGTGGACCATGCGCGGCTTGACCCCGCTGCGCCGCGCACTGGAAATAGTCACGCAACCGCTGGCCAAGGCCTTCCGGGCGCAAGGCCATGCGCTGTCGGACGATGAATTTGAAACGGTACTGGAACTCAGCACGGAAACCGGCGTGTTGGAACCAGGCGAAGACGCCATGTTGAAATCGGTACTGCGCCTGGATGACTTACAAGCCCGCGATGTCATGACGCCCCGGGTCGATCTGGTTGGTTACGATTGCAACGCCGACCCGGCGGAGCTCCTCCACGTGGCCCGGGAGACCCGGATGCGGCAGTTGGTGTTGTACCGGGGCGATTTGGACCGGGTGGAAGGGTTGCTGGATATCCGGGCCTACCTGCTTGACCCACAACACCGCATGCAAGCGGCGCGCTTGCCCTTATGGTTTGTGCCGGAATCCGCCCCCCTGGACAAACTGCTACGCCAATTCATCACTGGTAAAAAACGGGCCGCCGTGGTCGTGGACGAATATGGCGGGACCGCCGGGCTGATCACGCGCGGCGATATTCTGGAAGAAATCACCGGGGATATCGACGACGAACACGCCGATCACCGCTTGCTGTTTGAGTCCGCTGGCGAAAACCGCTGGGTGCTTGACGGTCAAGTCAGCCTGGAGGAAATCAACGCGCGCCTCGACGCCGAACTGGATGCGGAGGGCGTGGATCGGCTGGCCGGCTGGATTGCTACTCGGTTGGAACGATTACCGCGACCGGGCGACACCGCCGTGGGCCAAGGATTCCAAGCCACCGTCCAGCAAATGCGGCGGCATCGCGTGACGCTGGTTCAACTTAAACGCTTAGCGGCCGCAGCCGGGGAGACGGTCTCATGAATGTGGCCGAATGGATTGTGCTGGTGGTGGCCTTACTAGGCAGTGCGCTGTATTCCGGTTTGGAAACAGGTGTCGTTTCCGTGAATCCGCTGCGGTTGCAACATCTGGTACGACGCGGCATGCGCGGCGCGCGCACGTTGACGTGGTTCTGTGAACATCCCGATCATTTGCTCGGGACCACTTTGACCGGCACCAATCTGTGCAACGTTATTCTCTCCGTCACCAGTGCCCATATCGCCGTCCGCCTCTTCGGTCCCTCCGGCTTCGCGGTAGCCAGCTTGGTGACCACCTTGGGCTTACTGGTCTTTGGCGAATATATGCCCAAAGCCTGGTTTCGCAGCTATCCGGCGTACCGGGTACTGCCGTGGACCCCGTTCCTTAAAGTTTCCGGCTACTGCTTTTATCCGGTCAGTATGGCGATCATGCGCCTGGCGCGCATCTTATTGCCGGTGCCGACCAACGAGGCCGAATTGCGCAACCCGTTTGTGACCCGCGAGGAATTGGCCTATCTAACGCGGGAAGGCGAGCAATATGGTGCCTTCACCGCCGAAGAAACGCAGCGGCTGAACCGGGTACTCAAATTGCCGAACAAGCGTTGTGTAGACATCATGGTCCCCCGTCGCGCCATGATTAGCGTGCGACCGCAAACCGACCGGGCCGGGATTCTCGAACGGGCACGGGGCCACACGTTGAGCCGGCTACCCATCTATGATGACCGTCAACGGCGGTTCACAGGATTTGTTCATATTATGGACGTGTTGCGGGCCACCGATACCGCGCCCGACCACGCCCAGGGCTTTGCCCGTCCCCCCCAATATGTGCGCACGGACACACGCATTGACCAGGCCTTGACCCGCATGCGCTTGAACCGTCAACCGCTGGCCTTGGTCAGAGATCCCAATGACAAAGTGGTTGGTTTGCTGACCGCCAAAGACATTCTGGAAGAGATCATCGGAAAATTCTAGCCAAAGATATTTGAAATTAATTGGTGGCAATAGGTGTTTGTGAATGTCTCGACGTTCTGGGTGGTACAAGTGTTCAGTGTTCAGTGTTCAGGAGGCCACCGCCTCTCCGACTC
>PWVE01000009.1 GCA_003562335.1 PVC group bacterium | reverse complement strand
CTGATTTCACGGATATTAAAGAGGGTTATCTTAACAGGCTCTTGCAAGACCTCCCGTGTCATGGGCGACCCGCCCATGATTCACGGGCAGGATGCCCGTGCCACTTGGTGTGGCTGGAGGTTTTGCAAAAGCCTCTTAACTTAATCTTTTGCCCTAACCTTCTTTCTAAACTCGCCGAACTACCGTTCCCTGACTGAAGTTATATTAATTTCCCTCTCGCCACATCGTACCCACCCCGCGTGGAGGGCGGAGCTCTGCGACGCCGAGAGCAAGAACAGGACTCCGTTCCGTGCTTGCTCGGATCAAAGACCATGCAAGCTCTGCGGCTCACGGGCCCGCCTACGCTGCACTACGGCGGACCGGGACGGTTCGCCCTGCCGCCTTGAATGCGGGCTCGGCGGTTATGCGTAACCGTTTATGGGTGACAGTTCTGTGCCAGTCACTACCCTTGAGGCTCTTGCAAAACCTCCAAGGTCGACACGGAGGTCGACCCTCCGGCAAATAAACTGGCGTATTTTGTAGATTCCGGAGGGGCAGGCTCCGTCCTGCCCTCATGAATGGGAGTTTTTGCAAGAGCCTGCCCTTTTTAATATAGAGCCATAATGACACACAAAATTGACCATAAACCATGACTAATTACTTTAAAAGAGCTATATAGGCACACCCATAGATTGATGTATATTTTGCAATCCGTTCTATTTCAGCATATAACAAATATCTTAAATTATTGGCATGCGGTATGCTTTCTTTTTAGGCGGTCGCTGAATGGGTGCCGGTGGTTAATTTAACAAGAAAGGAGTGATGATCATGTGGCCAGTAATGAGTGGATGGGAAGCGGGGTTGGACCCGTTTCGGGAGTTGAATCGGTTGCCGTTTGAAGTGGATAACGACCAGATCGCGGCGCGGTACGAACAAGGCGTGCTTAAGGTTTCCCTGCCGCGTCACGAGGCAACCAAACCGCGGCGCATTGCCGTGCAGTCTTAATGTGAACAGGAGGTGGTAATCATGACCAAAGCACAAACAGCGATGGAAAAAAAGGAACCCACGGCGGTACAGGGCGATGCCCAGCGAATGGAGCGGCGTCCCGTCTTTGTGCCGGCCACGGATGTATACGAGCGCGATGATGCGCTGGTAATCGTGACGGACATGCCGGGGGTGGGCGAGAAGGAGCAGGAACGGGATGAGAAGAAGCGCAACTATCACCTCGTTGAGCGAACCTACGGGTCCTTTCAACGCTCCATCCCGCTGCCCGGCGGCTTGCTCGAGGATAAAGCCAAGGCGCGATTTAAGAATGGCGTGCTGACGATAACCATTCCTAAATCCGCCGAAGCCAAATCCCAACGCAAACAAATACCCGTCGCCACCGAATAACGGCGACTTAACGGCGAACCCGCGCAGACTACGCGCGGGTTCGTTCTTTGTCGACCCTTAAACGATAATCGGCCATCGTGACACACTAAAGGCCCTGCATTGAGTCACACAGCGCCATAATGGCTCACAAATACCCAAGGTGGCCATAATTTTAAAACTTATTATCTGTCTTATTAATAGTTATTTACAACAAATTTGTTTCGTTTTAAAAGAAACTGGCACGCCTTTTGCTTTGCTGTATTACGAATTTTACGGATTTTTATGTTCAAGCACAAATGAGGTGAGTTATGTCTAAAGTTTTAGGAATCGATTTAGGAACAACCAATTCATGTATGGCCGTCATGGAAGGTGGCGAGCCGGTGGTGGTCCCCAACGCGGAAGGCGGGCGCACGACGCCTTCGATTGTGGCCTTTACCAAGAGCGGCGAGCGGTTGGTGGGCCAAGCGGCCAAGCGTCAAGCGGTGACCAACCCGAAGAACACGGTTTTCTCGATTAAGCGTTTCATGGGGCGGAAATACGAGGAAGTGAAGCACGAAATTGGCATGGTACCCTACGAAGTGGTGAAGGCGAAGAACGGCGACGCGGCGGTTCAGATCGACGACAAGACCTATTCGCCACCCGAAATCTCCTCCATGATCCTGCAAAAGATGAAGGCGGATGCGGAAGCGTATCTGGGGGAAAAGATCACGCAAGCGATCATTACGGTGCCGGCCTATTTCAATGATAGCCAGCGCCAAGCCACCAAGGACGCCGGTAAGATTGCCGGTTTGGAAGTGCTGCGGATCATCAACGAGCCGACGGCCGCTTCACTGGCTTACGGGCTGGACAAGAAAGCGGACGAAAAGATTGCGGTCTACGATTTGGGCGGCGGCACCTTCGACGTGTCGGTGCTGGAGATCGGCGAGGGCGTGTTCGAAGTCAAGGCCACCAACGGCGATACGCACCTGGGCGGTGATGATTTTGATGAAGCGGTTATTCAATGGCTGGTGGACGAATTCAAGAAGGAGCAGGGCGTTGATCTGTCGAAAGATAAAATGGCCTTGCAGCGCCTGAAAGAAGCGGCCGAGAAGGCCAAGTGCGAGCTGTCCAGCTCGCAAAGCACGGACGTGAATCTGCCGTTTATCACGGCGGACGCCAGCGGGCCCAAGCACCTGAACATCACCTTGTCCCGGTCGAAGCTAGAGCAGTTGGTGGACGATTTGGTGGCCCGGACGCTGAAGCCGGTGGAGAACTGCCTGAAGGATGCCGGATTGGCATCGGCCGGGGTGGATGAAGTGATCCTGGTGGGCGGTCAGACCCGCATGCCCAAGGTGCAGGAGACGGTGAAGAAATCCTTTGGCCGCGATCCGCACAAGGGCGTGAACCCGGACGAAGTGGTGGCCGTTGGTGCCGGCATTCAGGGCGGTGTGCTGAAGGGCGAGGTCAAGGACGTGCTGTTGCTGGATGTGACCCCGCTGACGTTGGGTATCGAAACGTTGGGTGGCGTCTTTACTCCGCTGATTGAGCGCAACACGACGATCCCGTCGCGCAAGAGCGAGATTTTCAGTACGGCGGCGGATAACCAGTCGACGGTGGAAATCCACGTGTTGCAAGGCGAGCGCAAGATGTCGCGGGACAACAAGACGATTGGACGTTTTCATCTGGACGGGATCCCGCCGGCACCGCGCGGTGTGCCGCAGGTCGAGGTTACGTTCGATATTGATGCCAACGGGATTCTGCATGTGAATGCCAAGGATCTGGGCACCGGCAAGGAACAAAAGATTACGATCACGGCGTCGAGCGGCCTCTCCGATGATGAGATTCAACAGATGGTCAAGGATGCGGAAGCCCACGCCGACGAGGATAAGCAGGCGCGCGAAGCGGTGGAAACCAAGAACCGCGCCGATGCGACGGCCTACGAGACGGAGAAGTTTCTGAAGGAGAACGCCGACAAGATTGCCGACGACAAAAAGGGCAAGGTCGAGGACGCGATCAAGTCCCTGCGCCAGGCCATTGAGGCCAGTGACGTGGATCAGATGAAAGCGCGCATGGAAGAAGTGACGACGGCCATGCAGGAAATCTCGGCGGATCTGTATGCGCAAGCCAAGGCTTCCGGTGATGCAGGTGCAGCGGGCGGCGGGGCCGACGCCCAGGCGGAGGCAGGCGGCGAAGCGGCCGGTGGCGGCCCGACGGCGGGCGGCGATGATGTCATTGATGCCGATTACGAAATGGTCGATGACGACGATAAAGACAAGTCTTAGGAGCACGGGAACATTTTAGCGGCCGGCCGGGTGGCCGGTGTCGCGTGGAACGTACCCGAGTTATAACCCAAACCAACCAGGAGGAAGGTATATGAAAATTCAACCACTAGGCGAGCGCGTCTTGGTTGAGCCTCTCAAAGAAGAGGAAACCACCAAAGGCGGGATCATCATTCCCGATACCGCCAAGGAAAAACCCCAACAGGGGAAAGTGATTGCCGTGGGGACCGGCAAGCTGGACGACAACGGCAAGAAGATTCCCTTCAACGTCAAGGCCGGCGACACCGTGTTGATGCCCAAATATGGCGGCACGGAAGTCAAAATTGACGACAAGGAATATCAGATCATGCGCGAGGACGATATCCTCGGCGTCATCAGCTGAACCGCATAAACACGAACCAATAGGAGAAACGAACTGATGTCAGCAAAACAACTGAAATATGACGCTGAAGCGCGTCAAGCCATCCTTCGCGGGGTGGAAAAACTGAGCCGGGCCGTCAAGGTCACGCTCGGGCCGCGCGGCCGCAATGTCGTGCTCGATAAGAAATTCGGATCGCCGACCGTAACCAAGGACGGCGTGACGGTGGCCAAAGAGATCGAACTGGAAGACGCCTTCGAGAATATGGGCGCGCAGATGGTCCGGGAAGTGGCCAGCAAGACCAGTGATATCGCGGGTGACGGCACCACCACTGCGACGGTGTTGGCGGAAGCCATCTACCGCGAGGGGTTGAAGAACGTCACCGCCGGGGCCAACCCGATGAGCTTGAAGCGCGGCATTGAGCAGGCGATTGAAGCCGCAGTGGCCGCTTTGGAAGCACAAAGCAGCACCGTCAACACCAGCGAGGAAATCTCGCAAGTGGCGACGATCTCGGCCAACGGCGACGAGACGATCGGCGAGATCATTGCCGACGCGATGGACAAGGTCGGCAAAGACGGCACGATCACGGTGGAAGATGCCAAGAGCATTGAAACCACGTTGGACGTGGTGGAGGGGATGCAGTTCGATAAGGGCTATCTCTCCCCGTATTTCGCGACCAACACCGAAACGATGGAGACGGTGCTGGACGATCCGCAGATTCTGATCTTCGAGAAGAAGGTTTCCAATCTGCAGGACCTGCTGCCCTTGCTGCAGAACGTAGCCAAGGCCGGGCGTCCGCTCCTGATCATCGCCGAAGACGTGGAAGGCGAAGCGCTGGCCACGTTGGTGGTGAACCGGATTCGCGGTACGCTGCAAGCGTGCGCCGTGAAAGCGCCGGGCTTCGGGGATCGCCGTAAAGCGATGCTGGAAGATATCGCGATTCTGACCGGTGGTACTTGCGTCACGGAAGACTTGGGCATCAAGCTCGAAAACGTGAAGCTGGAAGATCTGGGTCGGGCCAAGCGCGTCACGATCTCCAAGGAAAACACCACGATCGTGGAAGGCGGCGGCGAAACCGCTGCTATCCAGGGCCGGATCGAGCAGATTCGCCGGCAGATCGAGGAAACCACCTCGGACTACGATCGCGAGAAACTGCAAGAACGCCTGGCCAAGCTGGCCGGTGGCGTGGCGGTCATCAACATCGGGGCCGCGACCGAGACGGAAATGAAGGAAAAGAAAGCGCGGGTCGAGGATGCGCTGCATGCTACGCGCGCGGCGGTGGAAGAAGGTATTGTCCCCGGTGGCGGGGTGGCCTTGTTGCGCTGCCAAGCCAAGCTGGATGCCGTGAAGGCCGAAGGCGACGAGGCGATCGGCGTGGATATCGTACGCCGGGCCTGCGAATCGCCGTTGCGCCAGTTGGTCAGCAACGCCGGCATCGAAGGTGCCCTGGTCTTGCAGGCGGTCAAGAAGTCGAAAGGCAATGAAGGCTATAACGTCGCGACCGGCGAATACGTCGACATGGTCAAGGCCGGCGTGATTGACCCGACCAAGGTGACCCGCAGTGCCTTGCAGAATGCGGCTAGTATTGCGGCCTTGCTGCTGACCACCGAGTGCATGGTGACCGAGATTCCTGAAAAGGCACCGGCAGCACCGGCCGGTGGTGCGCCCGACATGGGCGGTATGGGCGGCATGGGCGGTATGTACTAAAACCGTAAAATGTCGATTGACACGTATGAGCGGGGTGCGTAAAGTGCCCCGCTCATATGCTGTCTAACCCTCGGAGGATCTCCTTTGAATACGCAATACTTAGAAAACGCCAAGGACCGGATACCCAATATCCCGTTGTTGATCAACGTGATCGCGCGTCGTGTCCGCCAGTTGAATCGCGGTCAGCGTCCGTTACTGAAGCCCGACACCCCGCAAACACCGAACTTGGATATCGCCCTGCGCGAGATTGCTGAGGGCAAGTTGACGGCGGAAATCGCCTTCAAAGGGGAAACGGCCAGCCAAAACGGTAACGTCATTACGCTGTAAGGATTGTCCGGTAATCCGGTCGCCGAACAGCGGATTTCCTGATGCATGCGGCACGTTCCCCATCGGCACCCGGTGTCAAACCCGTGGCCACCAATCGTAAGGCGCAGCGCGACTACCACATCGTAGAGCGACTGGAAGCCGGTATCGTCTTGTGCGGGACCGAAGTCAAATCCGTGCGTCAGGGAAATTTAACCCTGAACGAAGGCTACGCACGCTTGGAACCCGACGGGGCAGTGATGCTCTACGGAGTGCACATCAACCCATACGACCATGGCAACGTGCATAACCACGAACCGGCCCGCCCGCGCAAACTGTTGTTGCACCGTCGTGAAATAAAACGGTTATTCGGGCAGACCGCCATCAAAGGCAACACGCTGGTCCCGTTACGCGCTTATTTTAAACGCGGACGCTTGAAAATCGAGCTGGGATTGGGCAAAGGGAAACAGCAAATCGACAAGCGCGAGGATATCAAACGTAAATCCGCGCAACGCGAGGCCGAGCGCGCCATGCGAATGCGTCAGCAGCGGGTGTAGTAATTTCTGTTGCACAATTGGATGCCGCGCTTTAGGATGCGCGCCCTTGAACAACGCTTAACGATGAGGATACACGATCATGGCTAGAGTTAAATTAACCAAAAACAAGAATCTGTTACGTCCCAAGAAGACCGGTGCCGCCAGGCGTCGGCGTATTTTGGAGCAGCGTCGACGCCTCAGCGCAGCCGGTGTGCCGGAAGCGCAAATCCGCAGGCTGACGGAAAAAGAGCTGCGCGCTCAGCTCAAAGCACTGAAGGTTTAGCCCGCACATGCGGGTTAGCGTCTGACGGAAAGAGATGACACAAAAGACTGTAGTCGGGCACGCTGGGCCCGGCAGCCGCCCCCAACATGGGCGAATACCGTTTTGTGCGGATTTAGGGCAACCGAGGCTCTTGCAAAACCTCCAAGGTCGACACGGAGGTCGACCCTCCGGAAAATAAACAGGCCTATTTCGCAGGCTCCCGGAGGGGCAGGCTCCGTCCTGCCCTTATGAATGGGAGGTTTTGCAAGAGCCTGAACCTATTCCATTTTTCCTGAGAGGTAGACGTCGTAGGCAGCCAGATCAAGCATGCCGTGTCCGCACAGGTTGAATAGAATCACTTTCTTTTCGCCGGTTTCACGGGCCTTGACCGCCTCCTCGACCACCGCCCGAATGGCATGCGAGGGTTCCGGCGCGGGCACCAACCCTTCAGTACGCGCGAACAGCACGGCGCTTTCAAATATTTCCCGCTGCGGATAGGACACGGCCTCCATCAACCCCAACTTGCAGGCGTGACTGATCATGGGGGCCATGCCGTGGTAGCGCAGTCCGCCGGAATGAATGCTGGGCGGCATAAAATTGTGGCCCAGCGAATACATCATCAACAGCGGCGTGGTTTCGGCTGTATCGCCAAAGTCGTACTTCAGATCGCCTTTGGTCAGCGTGGGGCAGGCATCCGGTTCAACCGCCACCATCCGGCACTTTTTCCCTTCACGCAGGTTGCGCCCAATGAACGGAAACGCCATCCCGGCAAAGTTGCTGCCGCCGCCCACACAGCCGATCACCACATCCGGTTCCTCGCCGGCCAGTTCCATTTGTTTGATAGTCTCCTGGCCGATCACCGTCTGGTGTAAACAGACGTGGTTCAACACGCTGCCCAGCGCGTATTTTGTATGCGGCGTATTGACGGTGTCTTCGATGGCCTCGCTGATGGCGATACCCAGCGATCCGCTGCAGTCCGGATCTGCCTCCAACACTTTACGGCCATAGGTAGTGGCGGGACTGGGGCTGGGATGTACCGTGGCCCCCCAGGTTTGCATGAGGAGTTTGCGGTACGGTTTCTGCTCAAAGCTAACCCGCACCATATACACCACGCATTCCAAACCGAACAACTGACAGGCCATCGCCAGCGAGGCCCCCCATTGACCAGCACCGGTCTCGGTCGCCAACCGTTTCACGCCCGCTTGCTGATTGTAATAGGCCTGGGGCACCGCCGAATTGGGCTTGTGGCTGCCGGCGGGGCTAACGCCCTCGTACTTATAATAGATGTGCGCCGGAGTGTTCAGCGCCTTCTCCAGCCGCACGGCCCGCAGCAGCGGCGTCGGCCGCCATAACGCGTAGATTTCGCGCACCGGTTCCGGGATGGCGATGTGCCGATCCGCACACATTTCCTGTTCGATCAAGTTCTCGGGGAAAATGGCACTCATATCCGCCAAGGTCACCGGCTCGCGCGTGCCGGGATGTAGCGGCGGCGGCATGGGTTCGGGGAAGTCGGCTGCCAGATTATACCATTGATCGGGCATTTCCGCTGCGGGCAAAGTGAATCGTATCGAATCCGTCATCGTTGTGTTTCCTTTCGTTATCGCTAAAGCAACTCGTGCAACCTACGCCCGTTCATGGGGCAACAGTGTGCCGCCGATTACCGAAGCGCCCCCGTCCACGTATAGAACCTGGCCGCTTATCTTTTGGGCGTAGGGGCCCATTAGAAATGCGGCCGCCTGGGCCACCTGCGCCTTGTCGGCTTCCGGATCCCACGGCAGCGGACTAATCTGGCTCCATGTTTCGCCGAGCGTTTCGAATCCGGGAATGGCGCCAGCCGCCTTGGTGCTGAGCGGGCCGGCCGACACCGCATTCACGCGCACGTTATCTTTACCGTGCCGGCGCGCCAAGCCGCGGACCGTCGCTTCCAGCGCCGCTTTATTGACGCCCATCCAGTTGTAATAGGCAAACGCCAGCTGCGAAGCAAAACTCAACGTCACCACGCCGCCGCCATCCGCCATTTGCGGCTGGGCATAGCGCGCTACGGTAGCCAGCGATACCGCGCTGATGTGGAACCCGTTTTTCAGGTCCTCAATGGCATCGGTGTGAAATTCCGGCCCCAGACACGTCTTGGGATTGGCAAACGCGATCGAATGGGTCACGCCCCCAATCGGGCCGATCCCCTCGAACAACGCCTGCACTTCGGCTTCCTGCGTTACGTCGCAATAGCGCACTTCCAAGCGGTCTTTGTCGGCTTGATCCCACTTTTTATTGCGGTCAAAGAAAATCTTTTTCATGCGTTCGTTTTGAACCGTATAAATCACCTTGCCGCCCCATGCTTCAACGGCCTGGCCAATGGCATAGGCAATCGAATCACAATCCAACAACCCCATCACCACGTATGTTTTTCCCTTTTCAATCATGTTGGTCTCCCTCAATTCCGTTAATTTGTGCAGAACGCTGGCTACCATAGGCCAAAGACCCGGCTAAAGGCAATGCCGGATCGTGCCGATTTATTTCGGCGGTCACCTGTATTTATCATTGTATTCGCCGCGCAATACCGTAGTATACACCCCGCTAGCGACAAGAAGTAGACTGCGGCAAGTGAGTAGTAACCGCCGGTGGATACGGCAAAAAAGCCCGAACGAATCGGGCGCTTAGGCGTGGCCTTCGCGAAGCAGTAGAAAGAGACCGAGTAATGGGAACGAAATTATATGTAGGCAATTTGTCCTACCACACCACGGAAGATGACTTGCGCAGTCAGTTTGAACAAGCCGGCACCGTTAGTAGTTGCGACTTGATTTTAGACAAATTCACCAGTCGCTCACGTGGATTTGCGTTTATGGAAATGGGATCCGACGAAGATGCCCAAAAGGCCATCGAAATGCTCAACGGCCAGGAAGTAGACGGCCGGGCACTGGTGGTTAATGAAGCGCGCCCGCGCGAAGAGCGCGGCCCGCGTGGCGGTGGCGGCGGTGGCTACGGCGGTGGTGGCGGTGGCGGCGGCTTTGGCCGTGGACGCTCCGGCTCCGGTAAGGGCAGCCGACGCGGAATCCGCAATGATAAACGTGACGGGGGCTGGTAACCCACCCGCCGCGCCTATGACGGTGCGTGTCCTGACAAGTTGGGGCCGCATCGAAGTGGCGCATACCGAACATGCTGTACAGGCCTGCCGACTTCCGTCGGCAGGCCTGGCTGTTGTAGGGGGGCCGACAAGCCCCCCGGTCTTGCAGGAGATTGAGGCGGATCCTGCGGCCCGTTCCTGCCCGCTCATAGGCCAACTCGAACAGTTCTTTGGCGATTTGTTTGCCGGTCAGCCGGTGCACTGGACGGCGATTGCGTGGCCGACGGCCACCCCCTTCCGTCTACGGGTATGGCGGGCGTTGTGTGCCATTCCCCCGGGGCAAACCCTTTCGTACGGGGCCTGTGCACGCCAATTGGGTTGTCCGGGTGGCGCCCGGGCCGTGGGGCAGGCGTGCGGCGCCAACCCGCTGCCATTGTTCGTGCCTTGTCACCGGGTGGTGCCCGCAGCTGGCGGGTGGGGCGGCTTCTCAAGCGGTACGGCGTGGAAACAATGGCTGCTACAACAGGAACGCGCGGTAACGGCAAAACTTGCTCCCACCCCTAAGTTGGTCTAAAGTGGGAGCCAAATGGAGGCGAACACGTGATTGCACAAAGTCCGTTGCTTGACGATCGAATTCCGGCGGGACCCATTCAGCATAAATGGTCGGAGCACAAGGCCGGCATCAAACTGGTCAACCCGGCCAACAAGCGAAAGTACACCGTCATCGTGGTGGGCACGGGGCTGGCCGGGGGCGCAGCCGCCGCGACGCTGGCTGAACTGGGCTACAACGTACTGAGTTTTTGTATCCAGGATTCCCCGCGGCGCGCGCATAGCGTGGCGGCCCAGGGCGGCATCAATGCAGCCAAGAATTATCAAAACGACGGCGACAGCGTCTGGCGTCTTTTTTACGATACCATTAAGGGCGGCGACTTCCGTGCGCGCGAGGCCAATGTCTATCGTCTGGCCGAGCTGAGCGCCGGCATCATTGACCAGTGCGTGGCAGCGGGCGTGCCGTTTGCCCGGGAATACGGCGGGACGCTGGCGAATCGCTCCTTTGGTGGCGCACAAGTCTCGCGCACCTTTTATGCGCGCGGGCAGACGGGCCAGCAGCTGCTGTTGGGCGCCTACGGCGCGTTGATGCGGCAAGTGGCCGCCGGCCGCGTCAGCCTGTTTCCGCGGCGGGAGATGCTGGAATTGGTACAAGTGGAGGGCCGGGCCCGCGGCATCATTTGTCGCAACCTGGTGACCGGCGCCATCGAAAAATACGCGGCGGACGCCGTTTGCATGGCGACCGGCGGCTATTCAACGGTGTTTTATCTGTCCACCAATGCCGTGAATTGTAACGCCACCGCCATCTGGCGCTGCTACAAGCAAGGCGCGCTATTCGCCAATCCCTGCTTCACGCAAATCCACCCCACCTGCCTGCCGCAATCCGGTGAGGGCCAGTCAAAATTGACCCTGATGAGCGAAAGCTTGCGTAATGACGGTCGGGTCTGGGTGCCGAAACAGAAAGGCGATGCCCGCCCCCCGCAGGAAATTCCCGAAGCCGAGCGTGACTACTTTTTGGAACGTCGCTACCCCGCCTTCGGCAATCTGGCCCCGCGCGATATCGCCTCCCGCGCGGCCAAGGCGGTTTGCGACGACGGGTTCGGCGTGGGCAGTACCGGCTATTCCGTCTACCTTGATTTTGCGGAAGCAACGGAACGGTTAGGGGCCGATGTCATGCGCGAGCGCTACGGTAACTTGTTCGCGATGTATCATGAGATCACAGGCGAGAATCCTTATCAACGGCCCATGCGTATTTATCCCGCTCCGCACTATACCATGGGCGGGTTGTGGGTGGATTACAACTTGATGACCACCATCCCCGGCTTGTACGCCCTCGGGGAAGCCAACTTCTCCGATCACGGGGCCAACCGGCTGGGGGCCAGCGCCTTGATGCAAGGCTTGGCGGACGGGTATTTCATTTTGCCCGCCACGATCGCGGATTACCTGGCCGACCATCGGCCCGACGGCTTGGGCACGGATCACGAAGCGTTTACAACGGCGGCCGCCACCGTCGAAGAACGGACGCGGCACTTACTGGGCGTAAACGGCAAGCAATCGGTGCGGGACTTCCACTGGGAGTTGGGTCGTATCATGTGGGAACAGGTCGGCATGGCCCGCAATGAAAAAGGCCTGCGACAAGCCATCACCGATATCCGCACCTTGCGCGCGGACTACTGGCGCAATGTCAAGGTGGGGTCGGCGGATACCGACTTGAACAAGAACCTTGAGTTTGCCGGGCGGGTGGCCGACTTTCTGGAGCTGGGGGAACTGATGGCGCGGGACGCGCTGGAACGCGTGGAATCATGCGGAGGCCATTTCCGCGAGGAATTCCAAACCGCCGACGGGGAAGCCGTGCGGGATGACCCCAACTTCAGTCATGTGGCGGCCTGGCAACACACGGCAGAAGACAAAGTTCCCACCCGCCATACTGAACCGTTGGATTTTGAATACGTTGAACTGACACAACGGAGCTACAAATAATGAAGATTGAGGTAAAAATCTGGCGGCAAGCAGGACCGACCGAGCCCGGCGCATTGGCCACCTACACCGTGGACGACGTGCTGCCGGATATGTCTTTTCTGGAAATGCTGGACGGGCTGAATGAACAGTTGGTGGCCCGCGGAGAGCGTCCGGTGGAATTTGACAGCGACTGCCGCGAGGGCATTTGCGGCACCTGCGGATTGGTTATAAACGGCGCGGCCCACGGCCCACAGCAGGCTTGCACGAGTTGTGAACTACGGATGCGGCATTTTGATGACGGGGCCACGATCACCGTGGAACCGTTTCGCGCGCGCGGCTTCCCCGTTGTCCGCGATCTGGTCGTCGATCGCAGCGCGTTTGACCGCATCATGCAACAAGGGGGCTATATTTCCGTCAACACCGGCTCCGCACCGGACGCCAACGCCATGCCCATTGCCAAAGAGGTGGCGGACCGGGCGATGGACGCCGCCGCTTGCATCGGTTGCGGGGCGTGTGTGGCCGCGTGCCCGAACGGGTCGGCTTCGTTGTTCGTCGGGGCCAAGGTGGCCCAGCTGGCGTTGCTACCGCAAGGGGACGCTGAACGCAAACGGCGGGCCGTGGCGATGGTGCAGCAAATGGATGCCGAGGGGTTTGGCAATTGTTCCAACCATGCCGAATGTGAAGCGGCGTGTCCCAAATCCATTTCGGTGGATCATATCGCGCGGCTGCGTAGCGAGTATCGAAAAGGGGCGTGGGCTGCATTGCGGCGCAACGAGAAAAGGAATGACCAGCGGTGAACGAGAACGGCGACGCGAACGGTGAACGACTGGGATACGCTTGACCCGTGATGCGTTCGCGTCGCCGTTCTCGTTAGCCGAAATAGAGGCAAACAGGGGAGCAAGCCAAGAACAGGCTTGTTACATTAATAACTAGATGTTTACACAGAAAATGTTCTGGCGGATTTTGACAGGAAGGGCGCAACGGCAAGGATCACAAAATGGAACTTCGAGCATTATACCTGCGGGGTATGGCCGGGTGGTGGATAGCCGTGATACTGGGCATAACCCCGCTAAAGCCCGGCTACCCGGAACAGATTCCGTCGGTACCCGACGTTCAGGACACCTCGCCGAACGAGGGTACGGATGCCGAGCTGGACAATGATCGCCCGTTTCATGTGGTCTGGCGCACGGCCTACAGCAGCGGACACCATGCATGGCAAGTGCAATCCTTTGACTTTGATCCCGTGTTTGGCTTTGCCGATCGTCGCACCCGCTTGAAATGGGAGGACGCCGATACGTGGGTGCACATGATCGAGGCGTCCTATCTGGTACTGGATTGGTTGCGGTTCGAGGCGACTTACGGCTTCGGGGATATCCGTGATGGCGAACAGACAGAGTCCGACTGGGTATCCGACGCCGAGGTCCGGGATTTTTTGCTGGCCCGAACAGAGGCGGATCACACCGGTGATGTGGCCTTTTACCAGATCGGCGTAGCGGCACTGGTTCACGAATTCATGACGCTACCGGAATGGAGCGGGCAATGGGAGCTACGGGTTGGCTATCGTAACCACGAGGAATCATTAAACAGTCGCGACGGCGTGTTGGTGGTGGACTTGGAAGAGGACGTTAACCAGCCGTTTCCCGATTTAGATGCGGACTACACCTTTGAGTGGCAGGCGTTCTATGCCGGTGGCCAGGGCCGCATAGCGCTTACGCCGCGTTGGTCTGTGCACGGCCGTCTGACCGCCTTGTTTGGCGTGAAGTACAGCGGGGAGGGATTCTTCAATTTGCAGTCGGACCTGCGTTCGGAATCTCCAAACCTTACCCAACGCGCCCGCAACGGGGTGGGACTGGAAGGACAGGTGGCATTGGCCTTCCACTGGACGCCGGCTTTCTATACCGAATTCGGCTACACCTATTTCCGCGTGCGTGCCCGCAATGGTTCCGAGCGGCGTTATTTATTCGATGACGAAACAGAAAGAAATGATCTCGACTGGGCCAAAAGCAGGCGCACCGGCTTCTTTATCGGGATCGGCGGCCGGTTTTGATCAAAGGTTCCAGCCAAAAGATGAGCCAACAACGTATACGCAGTGGCGAGGCATTGCCCTCCCCCGCCCCGACCCGCGCGCGCATGGCTTGGTGCCGTGCCTGGTTGTGCCGTGGTCTCTGTGCCGCGTTGGCGATAACGACAGCTTGGGCAGAAACAGAAGACCCCCCGTCAGATGAATCGCCCGCCACCGCTGGCGGCCCGCCGGGCGACCGCCTGATTTTCATGCAACTCTCTTATCTGCCATCGACCTTATTGCGTGCCGACTTCAAGGGTGCCGACGGATCGGTCCGCATGTACAATCAGGATATTAGCGGAGCCCTCGTTTTCTTCCTGCCCAATCGTGCGCGCCTGAACCTGGCCTTATCGCGTGACCGCCATTCCTTCCGTTTCCGCGGCAACGAGGAGGTGGAAGGGCTACTGGAAACCGCCTACGCGACCCGGGTATTGGCGGCCTACTTCGGCGATCTAAACGAAAACTGGTCGACCGTCGCCCTGACCAGTGTGCGCACAGACGTGGAATCGGGCGTATCCCGGTCCGACGGCCGCATGTACAGTGGCCAGGTCCTGGTCCAACGCGACGTGGGCGAAAATTTCCAGTTGGGTGTAGGCGTCCTGGCATCCTCCCGGTTGGACACCGGCAATCTGGTGATCCCCACCGGTATGGTGAGTTGGGCAATAACCGACCGCCTACGGGTACGGACCATGCGGGGACTGCACCTCCTGTATAAACTGGATGAGGCCCGTCACTGGGAATGGGGGCTCAACGCCGAATATCATTCACGCTACATTCGCTTGGGCGATGCCGGCCCTGCTCCCGGTGGGGTCTATCGCAGCCGAGCCGTCATTACCACCACCTCGCTCATGTACCGGCCTAATCCGGGCGTGACCATGGGGTTCGAAGTGGGCGTCGTACCGTGGCGGGAACTGGACATCCGGGAACGACGCGGGGCTAGAGTCTGGCAACAGCGAATCGAACCGGGCCTCTCGGCGGCGGCCCTGGCCACCATCACCTTTTGAACACCACATGTATGCCAGCCACTGCCGGAATTGCAGGGCAAACGCATAAGCTTTAGATGCGGTTGCCCCTTAGCCGGAATGGATAAAGGAATGGATAAAGGGAGCCGGTTGCGCTGTAAGAAGTTGATGGAGTATGTGCTTCGGGGGAGCGTGTGTGGAGGCTGTTGTTGAGTATGAAGGGACTTTGTCATGTCGAGCGTGCGACTTATCACGGTGTCCCGTGCGGCCGGGTGTTCGCCAGCGCTCTCATCGCAAAGAATTCCCGCAGCACGCGCGTTGTGGTCGAAAAATCCGCATTTTTCCTTCCTCCACTCAAAATCATTGGGGTTTTTGACGCCAATCTGGGGG
>PWVE01000160.1 GCA_003562335.1 PVC group bacterium | reverse complement strand
GGCGGCCACCGCCGCGAGCCGGTCGCCGTCCGGGTCTTGCGCAAAGCCGATATCGGCCCCCTGTTCCAGCACCGCCTGCCGTAGTGCACCCAAGTGTGCGGGTAACGGTTCCGGGGGTCGCTCGAAGCGGCCGGTAGGCGCGTCATACAGCGTATGTACGCGGCGACACCCCAGCACCTCCCGTAAAAAAGTCGCGGTGTGCAGGGCCCCCACTCCATTGCCGCAGTCCACCACCACCTTCAAATCCGCCGCCCGGATGGCGGCCACGTCCACGTAGGCCCCCACTCGCGCGAAATGGACGGCCACGGCGTCCGGCCGGTGGCCGGTGGTCCGCAAATCGCTTTCCCCCACCAGCGGAAAGTCTTGCTGGTGATACAGGTCAAACAATTCTTCCGCGTGGGGGTGATCAAGGAATAAGCCATGGCGATCGACAAACTTGAGCGCGTTCCATTCTTCATTGTTGTGGCTGGCGGTGATCATGATGCCACCGCGGGCACCCCACGTCTTGACCGCCAACAGAAGCGACGGGGTCGGCACGATCCCCAACAGGACAGGGCGGGCACCGACGCTTTGCAAGCCGGCAACCACGGCCGGTTCAATCATGCGCCCGCTGTCGCGCGTGTCCCGCCCTACCAGAACCGTTTCGCCGCCCACAAAGGTGCCGAACGCCTGTGCAAACGTGGCCGCCAATTGCGGCGTGAACGATTCGCCTACAATGCCGCGTACGCCCGACACACCAATCTTTAAGGTTTCTTTCATAAGGCCTGCTGAATAATCCGTATCGCTTCCGTCGCCCGTGCCTGGGCGTGCGCCTCCTCTTCAGCTTCCGCAATCACGCGGACCATGGACTGTGTCCGCGATGCACGGACATGCACCCAGCCGTCGGACCAGTCCACCCGTACGCCATCGGTGCGGTTGATTTCACCGGCACCGACAAAATCCGTCGCGTCGCGGATCGCCTCCAACGCCCGGTACCCTTCGCGCGAGCTGCAGTTCACTTGGCGTTTGACGATGGCGTAGCGCGGCAGTTGACGTAATAACGCCGAAAGGGGGGCACCGGATTCCGCCATCGCCTCCAGGATCAACGCCATCATCATAAACCCGTCGAACGCCTGGCTAAAGGCGGGTATGGCCACGCTGCCGCTGCCTTCCCCGCCCAACACGCCTTGGATGTCGGAGCACTTCCCCATGACATAGGCTTGGCCCACCGGTGTTTTTACCAGCGGGACACGATGTTGGGCGGCTACGGCGTCCACGGTCCGGGTGGTGCAAATATTGGTAACGACCGGGCCGGTGCGCTTTTGCAAAAGGTGGTTCGCAATCAGGGGCAAGGTATACTCCTCGCTGACCGGTTCGCCGGTTTCGGTGACGATCGATAACCGTCCCATGTCGCTGCTGCACACGAAACCGGCGTCGCCGTCGACATGCCGGATAAAGGAGGCCATCGGCCGGGCACTGCGCGGACGGGGCTCGGGCTCGCGCGCCAAGTAATCGGTGGGCTCGGCATTGACCGGTACCCATCGCACGCCCAACATGTCGGCAAACGGCTTCAGAAAGGCGCAGCCGGCACCGCCGACCGGATCGATCAATACGGTATAGTGTTGGTTCGCGATGGCGGCGACATTGAGGTGGGTGGCGAGGGCCGCAAAATAGGCTGGCGCAAAGTCGGTGACCGGTTGGACGTGTCCTTGGTCACGGGCCCCGCGCTTCAAGAAAACGCGGGCATGAAAGCTGTCCAGTACCGCCTCACCGCTGGGCGGCTCCAGGAAAGCGCCATCGGCGCCGACCAAGGTCAATGAGTTCCAGCCGGTTCCGTTGTGGCCGCCTGAAATGGAGATACCGCCGCGGGCACCATAGCCGGGCACGGCCTGTTGCAGCATGGGCGTCGGGCAGACGCCAAAATCAAGCACCTCGCACCCGGCGCTCAGCAGGCCGGCCGTCACGGCGGCGTGCAGCATGGGGCTGGATCCCCGGGTATCACGGCCCAGCAACACCCGGCCCCCGTCGAGGTAGGTGGCAAAGGCCGCCGCATAATCAATGACCACCAGCGGCGGTAACGATTCGCCAACGAACCCGCGGATTCCAAACGGTGCCACGCGCAGCTTGTTCATGGCCGGCCTACACCTCCTGTTGCGACACCCAACGCACGGCCGCGCGTAGCGATTCGGCGGCGCTGCCGGCATCCAGTTTCTTCTTGATGCGTGCCCGGTGCACTTCCACCGTGCGCGCACTGAGGCCCAGTTGATCGGCGATCTGCCGGGTGGTCAGGCCTTGTCCCATGCCGGTGAATACTTGCTGTTCGCGCTCCGTCAGCGCGGCAATGCCCGGATCGCTATCGGCCGTGTCGTCGCCCTCAATATGCCGTCGCGCCCACTCTTCGCGTAGACGCGGACTGATGTAGCGGTCCCCGCGCAAGACGGCCAACAACGCGTCCACCAGGACTTCGTCGGCATCCTCTTTCATGACATAGCCTTGGGCACCGGCGCGCAACGCCTTTTCCGCGTGCGTCCGCTCATCGTGCATCGAACACACCAACACCGGTTGGCGATGACCCGCCGCGCGCAACTCGCGAATAAAGTCCAAGCCGCTTTGGCCCTGCAACGTGAGGTCCACCACCAACGCATCCGGTGACTCAGCCGTCAGCAACCGCCAGGCCCCCGCAACATCGTCCGCCTCCCCGCAAATGGTGAGCGCCGGGGTCGCATCCAGTAGGACCCGCATGCCATGCCGCACAATGGCGTGGTCTTCCACCACTAAAACGCGTGCGGCCGGAGTTGTGGACTTGTTCGTCATGGTGATGTAGTATAGCGGATTCCCGCGCGACGGGGAAGCAAAGAAACAGCCATTCTCATTATGGCCTCTGCGGCTCACCGGGCCGCCTTCGCCGGGCTACGGCGGGCCAAGGACGGTTCGCCCTACCAACTGCCGCTTTGGTCAGGCCTAGCACCGGTAGGGCGAAGCCTCTGGCTGAGCCGGGAGCACGGGCAGGACTACGTTCTGTGCGTGCGCGGATCATAGACCAATCACGCTCGGCGGCTCACCGGGCCGCCTCCGCCAGGCTACGGCGGGCCAAGGACGGTTCGCCCTACCAATCCCGTCCATCCCGCAGCGGGGGGGGCTGAAAGAAAACCGGGGACGATCTGGTGTTGATCGTCCCCGGTCTGCATGTCGGTTAGGTTAAACAGGGCTTATCGGATTACCGCAATTTGCGCCGTAACAAGGCCAGCATCAGCCCGCCGACACCCAGCAACAGCACCGAGCCCGGCTCAGGGATGGCAGTCAGAACGAACTGCTCGTTGCCTCCCTCAGTGCGATAGTTGGCACGGAATTCATAACCGTCTACGGTAAGGACATCGTCATTGGCGATGTTCCTGAAGCCGGTAGCAGCATCATGAAAGAAGCTTCCGGCGTCCAAGATGACAAACTCTTCCCCGTAATTGAAGGTATAGCCTGAAAGCTCCAACGCGAATGCGGCACTTTCGCCAGTATCCCGGTCACGAAATCGAATTGCGGACGAGTTCCAAGTGCTGATGCCAGTGCTGTCAATGACGGCCGTGTAGGTGACCCCAGGGGCAAATACGGTGCCCCAGTCGCCGCCATCTAAACTAATATCCAAATTGCCGCCCTGAACACGAAGATCCAATGAATTACCGGTCTCCATCCAGGCATCAAACCTTTCCCCTGACCAAGAGCCATATCCGGACATTGATACCGACAAATCGCCGGATCTCAGTCTCAGTCTCGTATCATTATGAGTCACACTCGGATTATTCGCACCTAAATCGGTCGAGCTGCCGAAATTATACGCGACTGTAGCATCAGAGTCCTCGCCAATTCTAAATCCATTCAGAAAGCTGGAGTTTAATTGCAAAGTGCCCACAGTGTGGTTGACAATGCCGTGTCGATGGGTCGAATTACCTACGGTAAAATTACGCGTCTGCAAATCACTTTGGATATTCAGGACTGCAGGACTTGAAGCTGAACCGCTGCCTAATCGAATATCTCCAGTACCAAGACTTATCGGAGAGCTAACCGTGACTGCGGCGTCGTCGATCCCAATGTTAGCGTTATCATCAGTAGTACCGGAACCGGGATATTCACCAGCGGGACCATCTGCCCAGTTACCGGAATCAGCCCAATCGGGGCCGGGTCCGGTCCAATTGAAGGTATTCGCCTGACTGGGGGCGACGCCTATCATCAATGCCGTCGTAGCCATAATCGTCAATATGTTTAATGCTGTCTTCTTCATTTTTGATCTCCTCTTTTGCGATTTCCGAACTTAGCCTACCCAACCTTGATCCGGCTCAGAATACCGAAAATTGCTTCATCTAATTTTTTCTTTTCAGCAACTTCAGCTTCGACCTCCACACTCACCTCAAGCCATTCCATGCTTGTCACATTCCTGTCTGGCCGCCGTTGTCGGCTG
>PWVE01000229.1 GCA_003562335.1 PVC group bacterium | reverse complement strand
CTTTCCTCCACTCAAAAGCATTGGCGTTTTCGACACCAATCTGGGGGATTGAAATCCACCACCCTCTTTTCAGCCTCTATTCACGCACCTTTCCAACAGCGCAATCGGCTCGTGAGGCTGTGGCCTTGCACAATGGGCGCGAGACCTTTATTCTCCTGCCTCCGTAACAGGATGCGCTAATGGAAAAGAATCACTATTTGATTTACGGCGATGATGAGTTCCGGGTCGGTGAAAAGGCCCGGGCCTTGGTCGACGAGTACTGCCCGCCAGCGGATCAAACCTTCGGCTTGGAAATCATCGAAGCGCGGGCGGTCACAGAAAGCGAAGCGGTTGCATTCCTGATGAACGCGCTGGAAGCAATCAAAACCACCAGCTTGCTGGGCGGCCGCAAGGTGGTCTGGCTGCGTGATGTGAATTTCTGGACCGCCAGCTTCAATTTCAGCAACGCGGCGGATGAAACGGACTCCGCCCCAAGCACGGCACGACAAAAGCTCACGTTCAAACAAGCGGAAAAGGCCTTCTTTGCAGCCTTGAAAGCAGGCTGGCCGGAAGAACACGTAATGGTGATCAGCGTCCCGGATTTGGACGGTCGGCTGGGCTTGCTCAAGGCGTGCAAGTCGGTCGGTACCTGTGTGGAATGCAAGCAGCCATCCACCAAGACGAGGGCCTCGACGGAGAGCCTGCAGGAAGGGATCCAAAAAATGTGGG
Organism: PVC group bacterium; assembly: GCA_003562335.1. Lineage (GTDB taxonomy): Bacteria > Verrucomicrobiota > Kiritimatiellia > SLAD01 > SLAD01 > SLLF01. The sequence goes on along the minus strand of PWVE01000229.1, from coordinate 15,241 downwards.
CCGAACTCGGTCTACAACCCGCTTCCCACCAGATCTTGCCGGAATTCATTGAGCGTGTGGGTTCCGATACCCGCGCCCTCTGGCAGGAAAGCCAGAAACTGGATCAGTACCTCGGCAGCGAGCGGCGCAAAGTTGAGGCCACAGATATCCAAGCGGTCGTTTGCCGTTTCGGAGAAACGATTGCCTGGGACTTGTCTGACTATATTGGGAAGCGCCAACCCGCCGAAGCGATTCAGACCTTGCGTCAGCTCCTGTTTCAAGGCGAAGCCGCCATTAAGCTCATGGTGCAATTGGAAGGACGTTTCCGTGAGTTGATCGTGTTGCGCGATTGCATGCGGCGCGGTTGGTTGAAACTAACGGGCGGCGGGAATTATCGCAAACCGCAGTGGGCGGAAGGCGAGCCGGCAATGGACGAAATCCTGTCCCAACTCCCGCGCGATCCGCGCAAGCTGCATCCGTTTCGCGCCTTCAAGTTGGCGGAACAGGCCGAAAAGTACACCTTGGTGGATTTGATGCGGGCCCACCAAGACCTGACCGCGCTTCACGAGCAGATGATCTCGGAATCCGTCGATCCGCATCTCTTGCTGGAAGCGTGGATTTTGAAAACCGTCCCCCGTCCGGCTGCGTGATGATCCGCTATATCGGCAGACGATTGTGGCAGATGTTCCCTACGGTGCTGGGCGTCATCATTATCACGTTCGTGCTTTTCAATCTGGTCGGCGGCAGCCCCGCCGCCATGACGTTGGGCCAGCACGTGTCGGCGCAGCGGCTGGAAGAGTTTGACGAGGTGCGGGGCTTCAATAAACCCGTTCTCTTCGGCTGGTGGAGTGGGACGCGGGCCTTCGCAACACCCAACTTCAACACCCATGCGGGGCCTTGGCACGACCAGGACCACGCGACCCGGCACCCCGCTCATCTGGACGACCCCGCTTTTCTGCAGTTGGATGCCGACCAGACGCACGCGTTACCGTTGGAGTTCCCGTTATGGCCCGATACCGGTTATCGCTGGACCATTCGCTATCGCCTCCCGGCCGGTGGCCAAGCATGGTTCAAGTACGAGGCGGCGACCGATGCGGAAGACGATGCGGAACACCCGTCCGCATGGCGTTTTTCGACCTCGTTACCGCCGACGGATGATTGGACACGCCTGCACATTCCCTTTTCGACACGATCGGCACCGGACCAACTGCATCCCGTGCTGGTGGTGGAGGGAGCCCCGCTGGACATTGCTTCCATCCGGTTACAACGCCGGGCCGACCACTTTTTCGATTCCCAGTTCACCCATTACCTTGGCCAAATTGCGCGGCTGGACCTGGGCAACTCGTCGCAAACCGATCAACCGATCGGGCAAATGCTGCGCGAGGGTATCGGCCCGTCACTCACCTTGACCGTCCCGATTTTTGTGGTCGGACTGGTGGTGGCGGTTAGCTTGGCGTTGGTATGCGCCTTCTTCCGCAACACCTGGCTGGACCGGTTCTTTGTGGTCATCAGCGTCGGCCTGATGAGCGTGAACTACCTGGTCTGGATTATTGTAGGGCAATACCTGTTGGCGTTTCGCTGGGGTTGGTTTCCGGTCTGGGGTTACGAATCGATGGCGTACCTGATCCTGCCGGTGATCATCGGCGTGATCAGTGGGCTGGGCACGGACCTGCGTTTTTATCGCACGGTGATGCTGGACGAAATGTACAAGGACTATGTCCGCACCGCGTTTGCCAAAGGCGTCTCCCGTCGCAAGGTCCTCTTCAAGCACGTCCTACGGAACGCCATGATTACGGTCACGACCCACGTGGTCATCGCCATTCCGTTCCTTTATACCGGCAGTCTGTTGCTGGAGAGTTTCTTCGGCATTCCCGGGTTGGGGTATATGGGGATCAACGCGATCAACTCGTCCGATGTCGACGTCATCCGCGCCATCGTGTTGATCGGCTCTATACTCTATGTCCTGGCCAACCTGATAACTGACATCAGTTATGCGGTGATTGATCCGCGAGTGAAACTGAAATGAACGCGCCCGCTCCACAAACGCCATCTGTTGCGACCCACGGTGCCCGCACCTTGTGGGGCGACGCCTGGGCCCGGCTGCGCCGTCAGCGCTGGGCCATGATTTGCCTGTGGATCGTGGCCTTCTACACGGGCCTGGCCGCCTATGGCGAAATTCTTTACCGCTGGCACCAGTGGCATGACACCACGCCCGCCTATCAGCGGACTGATCTTGACCGGCAATACTTGCCGCCGAGCGTGCTGCGTAACCCGTTTGCGGTGATTCAAACCGATCCGGCCACTGGGATACAAACGGAAATACGCGGTGCACAACGTGTGCGGGCCGGGTTTCGTAACCTGCGCCAAAACCCGCTGGGCACAGACGGACTGGGCCGCGATGTGCTGCAGCGATTGGTTCAAGGGGCGCGCATTGCCTGTCAAGTCGGCATTATCACTTCCTTAATCGCCATCCCTATCGGCGTGTTGCTGGGCTGTCTGGCCGGCTTTTTCGGGGGGCGCGTGGACGACTTTATTGTCTGGCTCTATTCCACCTTTGCCGCCATCCCCGGCCTGCTCTTCATCCTGGCCATTGCCATGGTGGTGGGCCAGGGTCTGCTGGGCGTTTATCTGGGTATTGGTCTCACCATGTGGGTCGGTCTGTGCCGACTGATCCGGGGCGAGGTGATCAAGCACAAGGACCGCGCCTACGTCACTGCCGCGCGCGCGCTGGGCGTCAATCCTTTCGTGATCCTGTTTCGTCACATCCTGCCCAACGTGTTTCACGTGGTCATTGTGACCTTTACCCTGCGCTTTCCCGCCGCCATCGGCACGGAAGTCTTCCTCAGCTTTCTGGGTATCGGCGTACAGGGCGAACCGTCCTGGGGCGTGATGATCAGCAACGCGCGGTTGCGACTCTGGTACGGGGTCTGGTGGGAAATGGCCTTCACTACGCTGGCCATCTTCTTCATTGTGCTGGCGTTCAACTTGCTCGGTGACGCCTTGCGGGACGCGTTGGATCCGCGATTACGGACGGCGGAGGACACGCCATGACCGCCCCCAGCCAGCCATTCTCGTTATGGCCTCTGCGGCTCACCGGGACGGTTCGCTCTACCACGCGTGCCCTCTTTTTTAATGGGGAAAAGGTAGGGCGAGGCGTCCCTGCCGAGCCGCGATCTGGAACAAGAGGCCGTAATGAGAATGGCTGCGCCCCAGACGCTCCCACACTGCACAGGCCGAGTGGCGGCTATCCGTTGCTGGCCGTGCGCGACTTGCAAGTGCACTTCGGGTCACCCGCCAACCCAATCCGGGCCGTGGACGGCGTCGACTTCGATATCCGCGAAAGCGAAACGGTGGCGTTGGTGGGCGAAAGCGGTTGTGGCAAGAGCGTCACGGCCATGGCACTGGCCCGCCTGTTGCCGGCCCCGCCCGCGCGCTACGTGGCCGGGCGCATCCGCTACCGCAGCATGGACGTGCTGGCCATGGGGGATAAACAACTGCGCACCCTGCGCGGCAGCGAGATCGCCTACATCTTTCAGGATCCGGCTAATGCGCTCAATCCGGTGTTTCGGATTGGCGACCAGATCGGCGAAGTCATCCGGCTGCACCGTCGCCGCACCGATCCCCGCGTGGAAACCGTGGCATTGCTGCGGATGGTCGGCATGGCTGACCCTGAGCGCACGGCCCGCGCCTATCCCCACCAGCTCAGCGGCGGCATGCAGCAGCGTGCCATGATCGCCCTCGCCCTGGCCGGGCAACCGCGCCTGCTGGTAGCCGACGAACCCACCACCGCGCTGGACGTCACCATTCAGGCCCAAATTCTCGAGTTGCTGCAAAAGCTGCAACGCGACTTGGGGATGGCCATGTTATGGATCACCCACAATCTCGGGTTGGTGGCTGGCATGGCGCATCGGGTGAACGTGATGTATGCCGGGCGCTTGGTTGAATCCGGTCCCACTCGCGAAGTGTTGACGCATCCACGCCACCCGTATACCTGCGGATTACTGCACGCCGTACCGCAATTGTCCGGTCACGGCGAACGCTTGTCCGGCATCGACGGGGTCGTGCCGCCGCCTACCCGGATTCCGGCCGGTTGCCGGTTCCATCCGCGCTGCCCATTGGCCCGTGCCCTCTGCCGGACCGAGGAACCGGAACTGCAGACCGTCAGCACGACGCGCGGTTCACGGTGCCACTTTTGGCAGGAGGTCGACAAATGACCGCGCCCCTGCTTGCCGTCGAAAAGGTGTCCGTTCATTACGGATCCACCCGCCACCCGGTCCGGGCGGTGGACGGTGTGTCCTTCACCATCGCGCCCGGTGAAAGCGTCGGTTTGGTTGGCGAAAGCGGTTGCGGCAAAACCACGTTGGGCCATGCGGTGATGCGGCTATGTGCACTGCACACCGGGCATATCTGTTTTCAGCAACAGGATATAGCGGCGCTGAAGGGGCGCGCGCTCAAAGGATATCGCAAGCAGGCGCAGATGATATTTCAAGACCCGTACGGGGCGCTCAACGCGCGCATGACGGTGGGGCGCGCCTTGCTGGAGGCCCTGCAGGTGCACCGGATCGGGCCGCGCCGCGAAAGACGTGACCGGGCTGCCGCCTTATTTGAGGCGGTGGGGCTTGATCCGTTGTATCTCGACCGCTATCCCCACGAATTCAGCGGGGGCCAGCGCCAGCGAATCGGTATTGCCCGCGCGCTGGCGGTTGATCCGCGCCTGATCATTGCCGACGAACCGGTTTCGGCGTTGGACGTGTCCGTGCAAGTGCAGATATTGAATCTGCTGAAAGACCTGCAACGCGAACGCAACCTCGCCTATTTATTTGTGGCCCATGATTTGGCGGTGGTGCGGTACGTGTGCGACCGCATACTGGTGATGTATCTGGGCCGCATCGTCGAAAGCGGCACGCCTGACGAGATTTTGGCCCATCCGAAACATCCTTACACGCAAGCACTCCTGTCGGCGGTGCCCGATGTCGAGAAAGGGTTGCGCCACGGCGTGGCCAAACGGTTGGCGTTGAAAGGCGATGTGCCTGCGGCGGCCGCGCGCATCCACGGCTGCCCGTTCCATCCGCGCTGCCCGTTGGCGCAGGAACGTTGCCGCCAGGAAACCCCGGCGTTGCGCGCAACAGATGGCACCCGGCAGGTAGCCTGCCACTTGGCCGAGCCGGGATCATGAGCGGGGACGAGGGTTTACCGCCACCATGGGGCGGCGCGGATACCGGGGCTGACGGCGAATGTTTCAGTGACATCGGCCAGTACGATGCCGTCGACATCGGTGGACTGGGACAGGGCACGCCATTTGGTCAGGCCACCGGCGTGATGCGGGTTGATGGTAGAGGTGCTCTTGATTTCAATGGGGTGGAGTTTGCCATCGTAATCGATCAGTAAATCGACCTCTATTCCGTCGCGCGTCCGCCAAAAGTACAGTGACGGTGGCAATCCACGGTTGAGAAAAGCCTTAACCCATTCGCTGACCACGGCGGTCTCGAATAGCGCACCGGCAAAAGGTCCCTGCATGAGCGGACCGCGTGTGTGGAGCCCCATAAGGAAAGATGCCATAGCCGTGTCGAGCCAGTATATCTTCGCCGCCTTAATCAGTCGCTTGCCAAAATTGACGTGATAAGGGGGGAGGAGAAAGACCTGTCCGGCGGCTTCAAGAACCGACATCCAGCGGCGAGCGCTGGGCTGCGAGATGCCGGCATCGCGCGCCAGATCGGAATAATTAACAATCTGTCCAGTCCGGGCGGCCACGAGACGCAGGAAGCGCTCAAATGTGTTCAGATCCCCAACATTCAGGGCCTGACGAACATCGCGCTCCAAATAGGTTTGCAGGTACCCCGCGCACCACAGATCACGGTCGGCATTCCGGTTCGCTCGTAATTCTGGATACCCGCCGCGCAATAGCCAATCGGCTGTTTCCAGAGGTTGTTTCCCGGGGTGCGACGACTGATGTTCCCCGAGTTTGGACAGCTTCTCCCCCATATCCGCCCGGACGCCCTCACCCCCTTTAAGTTCCTCGACGGATAAGGGCAAAAGCGTGAGAACAGCGGCACGACCGGCCAACGATTGGCTCACCCCCTCCATTAATGCGAAGTTTTGTGATCCGGTCATCAACCAGTCACCTGGTTTTCGATCGGCGTCAATGGCCGATTTTATATAGGAAAGCAATTGCGGCGCGTACTGAATCTCGTCGAGAATCACCGGCGGGGGATTGTCCCGCAGAAATGCAAGCGGGTCGGCGAGAGCACGATTGCGTTGATCTGGGTTCTCCAGCAAAACATAGCGATGCGATCGGCCCCATCCCATGCGTAACAGAGTGGTCTTCCCGGACTGGCGCGGTCCGGTCACGACTACGGCAGGAAACGAGCCGCACGCCCGCTTGACCGTTTCTTCCATGATTCGTTTGATCATGGAGGCAGGGTAAGAGTTGGCGGATTAAAAGTCAAATATTTAATCGGCAATACTTCATTCCGGGCGACGGGGGACGCGGTAAAATTAGGCGATTAAGCGCGGCCCCGGCTTAAATACCTAGTCCAACCACACCTAGTCCCTATACCCTTAATCCATCCACACGTAGTCCCCCGGCACCCACGGCCCCAAGGCATCCGCACACGGGCTACCATGTACAGTACGACACGATGGGGCGCGTGCCACCTCAAGGCCGGCCTTATGTGGGGGCCAATACCGAGCGCCGATGGCGCGCGGGGGTGGTGCCGGTGTACGTGCGAAACTGGCGCGTGAAGTAGCTCTGGTCGTAGAATCCAACGGCAACCGCGATTTCGGCCAAGTCCAGCGTCGTTTCTTCCAACAACCGCCGGGCCTCTTTGATGCGTAGGTAGTGAACGTGACGTTTCAACGATTTGCCGGTTTGTTCCTTAATTAAATGTGCAATGCGATAGGTGCTGAGTCCCGTCTCGCGCGCCACATCGTCGAGGGTAAGGGCCTCTTTATAGTGGTGGGCGACATAGTTCATGGCGCGTGTCACATGCCGGTTCGATTCCCCGTAACCGATCGCATAAATCTGGTCTATAAAGTCGTCCAACGCCTGGCGCAGCACCGCCGCCAGGGTTTCGAAATCTGCAACCTCAATGATGCGCGCCATCCAGGTGTGGTTCTTCTCCATGATGGGTTCCAGCTGTGGACTATCCTCCACAGCGCGGCGCACCAAATACCCCATCAGTTCAATCATTAATGCACGGATGACCGTGAGATTCGCCGATTGCAGAAAGATGCGCCCCAGCATCTGGTTCAAAATACGGCGGGCACCCTTTTTGTCGCCGGCACGAATCAAGGACAGTAACAACTGCTCTTCGTCCATGGCCGCCGATCGGGTATCGGTTTGCTTGCGCCGATGGATCTCCTCCGCAATCTGCCGTTGCTGCAAATGGCGTTCCCGTTGTTCGTCCAACAATACCGGCGACAGGCCCGACACGTCGTAGATTAAGCGATACAGATACTCGGCCGCTTCACGGCAGCGGGACGACGGCCATTGCGCGAGTGAGGCTAGGTGTTTTCTAGCCTGCGCGGCGGTGGCCCCGTGCTGTACCAGGTGTTCAATCGATTCCTGTCCGTCGTCCACGGCCCCTCGTACCAGCACCTCGCCACCGATCACCCCGCCAATCAAAAGATAACGGTCCACCACCGGCACCATCCAGGATGTCACCCCCGGCGTAAGGAAAAAGATATAGGGATCGCCCCAGCGCACAGACTCCTGAAGCGCATGGGTGCGCGCACGCTGCACGCCGGCCAAGTGATCCAGCATGCCGCTACCACCGTTCGGCAACATTCCGTCTGCATCCACAAAACGCAGTCGCACCCCATACCGCGCGCGATAATCCCGTGTAATTAAGTTTTGCGCCCTCTTCGACAATCGCATTATATAGAATCCCTTATATTTGGCTAATATACGGCAAAATAGTCGCCAAAGCCAGCAATATTTTACTAAGTTTAGCCACCGTCTCCTATCCGTAAGCGGGGTGGGGACGTCATATTCAACGGCATCGTCAGGTTCGAGTAATCATTCAACCCGGAGGAGCGAAATGGCAAAAATTGATGAGATCTATGAAGGCGTCTGCAAAGGAAACCGCAAGTTAGTTGCCGAACAGGTGCAAGCGTATGTCGATAACGACGGTGATGTGGTGGAGTTGTTGAACGATACGATGATACCGGCTATGCGTGATATCGGTGACAAGTTTTCCCGCAACGAGGTTTACGTGCCCGAAATGCTGATTGCCGCTCGTGCCATGCAGGCGGGTTTGGACATCATCGAACCCTTGCTGGCCGCCAAGGGCCACAAGGCCCGCGCCCGGGTCGCGGTGGGAACGGTAAAGGGCGATTTGCATGATATCGGCAAGAACCTGGTGGTCATGATGTTGAAGGGGGCCGGCTACGAGGTAATTGACCTCGGCGTGGATTGCCCGGTTGAGAAGTATGAGGAGGCGGTTAAGGAGGGTGCTCAGGTGTTGTGTCTGAGTGCGTTGCTGACCACTACGATGCCCTACATGAAAGAGGTGGCGGATCACTTTAAAGGGCGTGATGATGTGAAGATTCTTATCGGTGGCGCCCCCGTCACAAAAGAGTACGCCAACGAAATCGGTGCCCACGGCTATGGATCGGATGCCAATGACGCCGTGCGCGCACTTGAAAATATCCTTAACGCTGCGTGATGCATAGATTATGCCGCTGGCCATCCATACGGATACCGGCACGCGCCAGGCCGCGTGGCGGGCGGGTGAAAAATTAACTGAAGCGGCTGCGTCTGCCGGCATTGCGTTAAACACGCGTTGCGCGGGAAATGGCGTTTGTGGTGGCTGCGCCGTCAAGCTCGGCCCCGGCCAGTACCGGGTGAATGGTCAGCCCTTGACCGTTGAGCAAGACCAATACCGAACCGCGCTGGCTTGTCAGGTGGAGGTTTTGAGCGATGACGCGCAGGTGACGTTCCCACGCACCTCTGTATTGGAGCGCGAAGCGGCGATCGACGAAGCCTTTTCCGTGGCGCATCTGGCCAAACGCCGTGCCACTGCAGGATCGTCAACCACCGTGAAAGCGGGTGCCATGGGGTTGGCGGTTGACATTGGCACCACTACCGTAGTGGCACTGCTGATCGACTTGACGACAGGTGAAACGCTGGCGAAGGCGTCCATGTATAACCAGCAAATCCGCAAGGCGGACGATGTCGCCTCCCGCATCTCCTATTGCCGCAGCGGAAAGGCTATTGCGGCGCTACAAGCACTGGTTACCCAGGAGACCATCGACCCGCTGGCGTCACGGTGCTGTGCCGAGGCGCGTCGTAATCCTGAAGACATCGTGCGCGTGGTGGTGTCGGGCAACACGGTGATGACCCACCTCTTTTTCGGGTTGTCCCCCGTGAGTATTGGCACGCTGCCGTTCACGCCGCTCACGCGCGTATACCCGCCAACCAAGGCGGCGGATATTGGTCTCTTTACGGCACCGGACGCCATGGCGGAAGCCGTACCGTCGGTGGCGGGCTATGTCGGTGGTGATATCGTGTCCGATATCTATCTCACGGGGTTGCACGAGCCCTGCCAGGCCACGCTGCTGATTGATGTCGGTACCAACGGGGAGATGGTGTTCCGCGACCATGACCACATGGTTGTCTGCGCCACCGCCGCCGGGCCGGCGTTCGAGGGGTACGGCTTGACCCATGGGTGTCGCGCGGCGGCGGGGGCCATTGAACGGGTCGATTTTGATGAAGCGCTGGACATGAAGGTGCGCGTGATTGGCCAGGCAAAGCCAACCGGCTTGTGCGGCAGTGCCATCATAGACTTCATCGCCAACGGCTTGCGCTGTGGACTCATTAACGAAATGGGCCGCTATAATGTCGACCTGCTGAAATCCTCCGGGCGCTACTTTTTCGAAGCCGCGTTATGCCGCGATTCACAGGCTTGCATTATTGTTCCTGCAGCGGACACCGGAACGCAGGGACCCCTGTTTGTTACCGAACAGGACATTGCCCAGGTGCTCAAGGCCAAAGCCGCGATCTATGCGGGGCTCACCACAATGCTGGAAACGCTGGGCCTCACGCCGAACGATCTCGAGCGGGTCTATCTGGCCGGCGGGTTTGCACGTCATATTTCTCTGGCCAACGCGGTTACCATAGGACTTTTCCCCGATATCCCGCTCAATCGTTATGAGATTGTCGGGAACGGGTCGCTGGCCGGTGCCTACCTGGCCCTGCTGGATGCCGATGTTACACCGGTGTTCAACGCCATTATCGACCAGCCGGAGGTGGTCGAGCTCAACTTGGTGCCCTCGTTCGAATCGCACTTTATCGACGCGTTGGCATTGCCCCATTTTGATACCGCCCTTTTCCCGAACGTTGTATTAACCACATCCAAACAAGGAGCAAACAAGTGAGTAAATTAGCCATTTCGAATATCAACGATTTTATCTATGGCCAATCGCCCCAACCGGTCACGTGCGGTAACGGGCTCGTGATTGGCGGCGGCCGGGTGGTACCGGAGCTGAATTTCACCTTGCCGTCGATGGATATTAACGAGCAAACGTGGCCAGCGGTGCGGGCAGAATATGAAGACATGATCAAAAGTGTGGTGCAGCGCGCCGCTGAGCTGGAAGCGCCGGACCTCTTGGTCGAGTTCGAAACATTGCCGCCCATGACCATTCGTCCGGATTGGGGCCTTGAAATCACACGGTTACTGGCGGATGCGCTCAAGACAGCGGCCGATAAGCACGGAATGCGCACGGCACTGCGGTGTACACCGAACGATACCCGTGAATTTGAGCGGCCACCGCTCATGCGTCAGGGTGCCTATTGGGATGCGATGCAGGATTTCTTCGCGCGCGCCGATGAAGCCGGGGCCGACTTGCTGTCCATCGAATCCACCGGCGGTAAAGAATTGTGTGACGACGCGCTCGTCAACGCTGATTTACGCGCTGTCATCTTTGCGCTTGGCGTACTGGGCTGCCGGGATATGAAGTTCCTATGGGCACACATGGTCCGTGCCTGCGAAGGCAAGCGTATGCGGCCCGCAGGCGATACGGCCTGTGGCTTTGCAAATACCGCCATGGTGCTGGCCGAGAAGAAGATGATCCCGCGCGTGTTTGCCGCCGTCGTGCGCGTGGTGAGCGTGCCGCGCTCGCTGGTGGCGTTTGAGGCGGGTGCGGTAGGGCCCAGCAAGGATTGTGCGTATGAGGGGCCGTACCTCAAAGCCATAAAGGGCGTACCCATTTCCATGGAAGGCAAGTCCGCCGCGTGCGCGCATTTAAGCCCGGTTGGTAATATCAGCCAGGCCGTCTGCGATTGCTGGTCCAATGAGTCCGTGCAGAACGTGCAATTGCTCAGTGGCAAAGCGCCGGTGGTATCCGTTGAACAGTTAATCTACGACTGCCGCTTAATGAATGTGGCCAGCGCGTCTGCTGACGAGGACGCCCGTCGACTGCGGGATTGGCTTGCCGCTTCCGACGCGACACTGGATCCGCAAGCCTATGTGCTGTGTCCGGAGGTCGTGCTCCGGATAGCCGAACAGCTGGCTGATGCCGCAACGCCCTATGCACAAACCCGACGGGCTGCGGCCTGCGCCATCGAAGAGATCCGTCAAGGATATGAGGATGGAAAAGTGCAGTTGAGTGAACGCGAAGTTCCGTGGCTGGACATAATGGAAATGGCACTGGAAGATGTTCCGGAAGACGAAAACGCTTTGATCGAGGTTATGCGTCCGGAGGTAAATCCCAAGATTTGCGATTTACGGGAATACGGGGTTTAACCCCGAGGAACAACTCGACACACGCCCGTTTGCGGCGCAAGATGCCCATCGTATGGCATGGATCATGAGCGCGGATGGGAATATCAACGATATTCAATGTCTGCTAACCAAGAGGAGCAACAATGACACGTGAGGAATGGACTGCTCTTTGTGACGCGGCGCCTGTTCTGGTGGACGGCGCGTGGGGTACACAACTGCAAGCCCGGGGGTTGCCGCCGGGCGAAGGGTCGGATAGGTGGAACGATACCCACCCCGACGATGTGAAGGAGGTGGCGGCGTCTTATGTCAACGCCGGGTCCCGCATTATTCTCACCAACACATTCGGTGCGAACCGGATTATGCTCGATGGTCATGGCCAAGGCGCGCGCGCGGCGGAAATCAATCGTCTTGGCGCGGCGCTGTCGCGCGCGGCGGCGGGTGACCGGGCCTTGGTCTTCGGTTCCATGGGGCCGTGCGGGAAAATGCTCATGATGGGGGATGTCGAGGAAGACGCATTATGGGCCGCATTCACGGAGCAAGCGGCCGCGCTCCAAGCCGGCGGCGCGGACGGACTGGTCATTGAAACCATGGCCGCGCTGGACGAAGCGGTATTGGCGGTTAAAGCCGCGTTAACCACGGGACTGCCGGTGGTGGCCAGCATGGTGTACGATTCAGGTGCGGACAAAGATCGCACCATGATGGGGGTGACGCCGGAGCAAGCGGCGGAAGCGCTGGTCGCTGCGGGCGCCTGGGGCATCGGGGCCAACTGTGGACAGGGGCCGGAAGGGTTCATCCCCATCTGTGAGCGCTACCGCCAGGCCTGTGACGTGCCGATCTGGATGAAGCCCAACGCCGGCCTGCCGGTCATGGTGGACGGTCAGGCCACCTACGAAATGACACCTCCGGAATTTGCCGATATTGCGCTCCGCTTACGGGACGCCGGGGCCACGTTTATAGGCGGCTGCTGCGGCACGAGCCCGGCTTTTATATCCGCCCTGGCCGGTCGCCTGCAATGAAGCTGCAATTGATCAGTTGTGACGTGTTATTTCGCGAAATGTGCACACTGGTTGCGCGCACGACAAATCGGGTGGATGTTCAGTTTCTGCCGAAAGGATTGCACGACCTGAAATCGGACCAAATGCGGACACGCCTGCAGGCGGCGGTGGATGCTGTGCCCGCCGACACGTATGACGCAATCATCCTGGGCTATGGCCTGTGTAACAACGGCCTGCACGGGCTTAAAGCGCGGCAGACCCCAATTATATTGCCGCGGGCACACGATTGCATCACCCTCTTTATGGGGAGCCGGAAGCGCTACCTCGACTATTTCGAAAACCATCATGGCGTCTATTTCAAAACCAGTGGCTGGATCGAGCGCGGTAAGGCGGAAGGCGACTTGAAACAATTATCCATCGGTCACATCCACGGCATGGACATGACCTACGACGAAATGGTGGAGAAATACGGCGAGGACAATGCGCAATACCTGTTTGAAACCCTGGTGGAATCACAAAGCAAGTCGTATGGCCAGTATACGTTCATCGAAATGGGCGTGGAACCCGATGATCGCTTTGAGCGCATGACGCGCGAGCAAGCCGCCGAGCGGAACTGGACATTTGAAAAAATAGCAGGCGATCTTTCCTTGATGGAAAAACTCATAAACGGCCAATGGGACGACCACGATTTCCTACGCGTCCCGCCCGGCCACCGGGTGGTTGCCCGGTATGATGAAGGTGTGGTACATACAGAGCGAGAGGAGTCGACATGACCAATAAAACAAACATGAATAAACAAGCTTCCATTAAAACATGGGCCGCGGTAACGACGCTAACGGCATCGCATCTTGTGGCGGACCCGGTGGCTGAGAAAACGAAGCGTAAAGACAACCCGCCCAATATTCTTTTTATCGCGATTGATGATTGGCGCAACGATTTGCATGCGCTGGGGGTGGACCATGTCAAGACGCCTTATATGGACCGGTTTGCGCAAGAAAGCATGCTCTTCAGTCACCACTACGTCCAGGTGCCGACGTGTGGTGCGTCCCGTGCGGCACTCCTCTCTGGATTACGTGGCCCCCAAGTCGGCTCGGGAAATCATGCCATTGCTACAGGACATAGGCACTGGGGAGACCAAGTGCTCCCGCGCTGGTTTCGCAAACACGGCTATCAGACGCTGGCACTGGGTAAAATAACGCACCATCCAGGCAACCTGAGAGGTGACGACTGGAACCATCCGCCGGAGGAACTGCCCAATGCCTGGGACCGTAGTTGGGTTCCGCCGGACACACCTTGGCAAACGCCCGCGGCCATGATGCATGGCTATGCCAACGGAGTCGCGAGGACCAGAGGGCAAAGCCCGGCGTGGGAAGCGTATGACGGTGATGACAAATCCTATCCGGACGGCTGGGTCGCAGCAGAGGCCTTGGAGGTGCTCGCCGAGTTGGCGGACGCCGACGGACCCTGGTTTTTCGGTGTCGGCTTTTTCAAGCCGCATTTGCCATTTGCTGCGCCCAAAAAATACTTTGACCTGTATGATCCTGATGACATACCCGCGCCTGCGGATACGAAACGTCAACCCGAACCATCGGGCTGGAGGCGAAGCAGTGAATTGATGGGTAATTATGGGCACGACGGGCGGGACCCCTATACGGACGAGGAGTATGCGCGCGTGCTGCGTCACGCCTATGCGGCGGCGACGAGCTATGTGGATGTGCAGGTGGGGAAAGTGTTGGAGCGCGTTCGGGAATTGGGCCTGATGGACGACCTGATTATTGTCATCTGGAGCGATCACGGGTTTGCCCTTGGCGAACACGGAGCGTGGGGTAAGCACCACCTGTATGAAGCCGCCGTTCGTGCACCCATGCTTATCCGCTATCCCGGCATGTCACAGCAGGGAACCATTTGTCATGCCACGGTGGAGACGATTGATATTTTCCCCACGCTCACCGACTTGGCCGGATTGCCGTCACCGCAAGGGATTTTTGGGGTCTCGCTGCGACCGCTACTGGATGATCCCGGGGGGGCCTCGCTCAAGCCTGCATTTTCACACTGGCGCGGGGAAGAGGCCGTGCGCGACGAACGCTGGCGTTTGGTGGTTCAAGGTGCCGCGAAGAACGATCAAGTAGAGGCGATTGAACTATTTGATTTCAAAGACTCCGTCGAGGGTATCCGGGTTGATCATGAAGCGCATCCCGACGTTGTCGAACGACTGCTTGCTGAACTCAGAAATCAGTTTGATGATCCACGCTGACGACCACGCTGCGCGTCAGGGGGCTGGACAAAACCCTCAATAGATAGTAGAGTGGCTTCCGAAATGTTCGCAGAGGCGTTAAGGCGCGGTAGCCAAGTGGTAAGGCACGGGTCTGCAAAACCTGTATTCACCGGTTCGAATCCGGTCCGCGCCTCCAATCTTTTAGCTCCGCAGGCTCTTGCAAAACCTCCCGTTCATGAGGGCAGGACGGAGCCTGCCCCTCCAGAAACTTGCGGAATATGCCTGTTTGCTTGCCGGAGGGTCGACCTCCGTGTCGACCTTGGAGGTTT
>PWVE01000060.1 GCA_003562335.1 PVC group bacterium | reverse complement strand
TTTTTTGTTGCTCACGGAGCCACGGAGCGCACAAAGAAAAACTCCGTGCATCCCATTGTTGAACTCAGGCAAGGCGACAGTAGGCGAGCGTGCGGCTTAACACGGTGTCCAGTGCGGCCGAGTGTTCGCCAGCGCTCTCATCGTAAAGAATCCCCACGTCACGCGCGTTGTGGGCGAATAATCCGCGTTTCCCCTTTCTCCATTCAAAAACATTGGGGTTTTCGATTCAAGTCTGGGGGATTAAAAATGACCACCCTCTTT
This sequence comes from PVC group bacterium, assembly GCA_003562335.1. GTDB lineage: Bacteria > Verrucomicrobiota > Kiritimatiellia > SLAD01 > SLAD01 > SLLF01. The sequence goes on along the minus strand of PWVE01000060.1, from coordinate 4,195 downwards.
CAAGCCTCTATTCACGCACCTTAACAACAGCGCAATTGGCTTGCCCGCGCACGGATAAGCTTGTTCCAGCGACCGGGTTTTGGTACACCTTGTCGCCATGAAAATTGTTTGTGCTTCCAGTGTATTGGATGGGGCGGCCACGTTTGCCCCGTTGGGTGATGTGACGGTGCTGACGGAGGAAGAGATCGGGCCGGACGATTTGCGCGATGCGGAGATTCTGGTTACCCGGTCGAAAGCCAAAATCAACCAGTCCTTATTAGAAGGCAGCGCGGTGCGTTTCGTGGGCTGCGCAGTGGCGGGTACGGATCACATCGATGAAAACTGGCTCAACCAGACGGACATCGCCTGGTACAACGCCGCCGGTTGCAATGCGAACAGTGTGGCGGAATATATCATCACCGCACTGCTCCACGAGGCGGAAACCCACCAATTTGAATGTGCACAGTGTACGCTGGGCATCATTGGTGTTGGCCACATCGGGAGTCGCGTGGCGGCCAAGGCCGAGGCACTGGGGATGACGGTGCTGCTGAACGATCCGCCCCGGGCATTGGCGGAAGGGCGCGACCATTGGGACTTTATTGATCTGGAGGACTTGTTACCGGCAGCCGATATTGTGACATGCCACGTGCCCTACACGGCGGACGGCCCCTTTGCGACGGAACACCTGATCAATCACCGCTTCGTTTCCCAGCTCACACCCGGCTGCCTGCTGATCAACGCCGCGCGCGGCGAGATCATGGCCAGCGACGCCGTGCACCAAGGACTGTCACAGGGGGTGCTTCGCCAAGCCGTACTCGATGTCTGGGAAAATGAACCACGGATTGCCAAGGACTTGTTGGACCGGGTTGATATCGGGACCCCGCACATTGCCGGTTATTCCTATGAAGGACGTCTAAACGGTACCCAGATGGTATTTGAGGCCTGTTGCCGGTTTCTGGAAATCGAGCCGCCCCCACTGGAGGTCGCGGCCGACCCGGCCGTTCAGCCTGCGGCACAGACACTGGATGGACGCGGGTTGACCGATCAGCAGATATTGCAGCGGTTGACCCAGCAGGCGTACCCGCTACTTGAAGATGATCAGCGCTTCCGTGCCGGGGCTTCGGCTGATCCGAAGGAAATGGGCCAGCACTTTGTCCATTGCCGGCGGACCTATCCCGTCCGGCGCGAATTTGCAGCCCACCGCATTGACTTGGTCAATGTCCCCGCATCGGCACGATCAGTAGCCTCCGCGCTCGATTTCGCGGTGTGTGATTAGCGCTCTCCATCACCGGCGCTAATGACCTGCTCCCCTGCCGTTCACTGCCTACCATCACGTCACGCCACATAGCACGCATTCACCTGCATTTATCATCGATGCTTTTGGCCAGCGATTCCAGCGTCCATTTCATTTTCATTCTCGTGCCAATTCTCTGGACTCAGCGTGGGGTAGGGCGAAGCCTCTGGCTGAGCCGGGAGCACGGACAGGACGGCGTTCCGTGCGTGCGCGGATCATAGACCAATCACGTTCGGCGGCTCGCTCGGTGAGCTCGCCCTACCCAAAGAATGAAACCACGGATTGCACGGATCTCACAGAATATGCCTGTTTGCTTGCCGGAGGGTCGACCTCCGTGTCGACCTTGGAGGTTTTGCAAGAGCCTCACTGTTCACGGCAAAATTGACGTGCCAAAGAAATGGGCGGGCATCTTGTCATGCCCGCCCATTCATTAGCGCCCCTGTTGGGGACACGTTCCATCCAATGATCTTATCAGGACCGCAGGCGACGGCGCAGGGCCAACAGCCCCATCATTCCCGCCAGCAACATCCCCATTGTGCCCGGCTCCGGAATGCTGGAGAACGAGAAACTGGCGAACTCGCCATTTGCACCACTTCGAGATGTCATGCCGACATAGGCGATGTTTTCATACTCGAGAGTCCCTGACCGAAGTTCAATCCAATCAGAATCGACAATAGCTTTGGTGAAAAAAGTAACTGTCCAGTCTGAGGGCCGGGTGTCCAGCTCCATGCGAATATCAATGCCACCATCCTCATTCATTTTATCCCTGAGCGCGTTATGTTCACTTGTAACAGACGCACTGCCGCCGCCGCCTGTGCTGACGCGAATCAAAGTTTCCCCAGCGTCCGTTGACTCAGAGGGGCCACGGACAATCATCCAAGCTGTAGCTCGTCCCGAATTGAATTCATTGTGGGGTACAGCCTGATTTGTCCCAGAGCGCGTCCCGTCGGTACCGAATCCAAATCCGGTCCAATCATTTACATCATTTTTTTCATTAAAGCTGAGGTCCATTCTGTAAATGCGCCCTGTTTCGGGTACGAAAGCAAGCAAGGCGGACCTTCCCGCAGTGCTCCCAAATGAACCATCAGCCTTGAGATTAAACGCAGCACCCACGTCCCATGTGGCACCATTGGTGGTTATGTGCGGCTCGAGGCCATGAAGGTCATCGCCCCCACTCCGGTCGAAGTTCTCCACGAAGTGTGTCTCGTAATCGGGGTGAGCCGTCCACAGATTAGCTTGGGCCGAACCGATTGCGAACCCCGCCACCACTAATAAACAACCGATATACTTTATCCTCATCTCCATCTCCTTTTCCTTTTATTGGAAGGCTCTTGCAAAACCCCCCTTGGCCTTGATCTGGGATATCGCCGATACCTTGAACGGCTTGATGGCTGTTCCCAATCTGATCGCGCTACTGGCGCTGGGCGGCGTATTGGCCAGGGAAAAGAAGAATTACATGGCAAAAATTAAGAAATGAGGGGGCGCCGCGCACCCTCCCGGCGCATCAGGCATGGGCGACGCGCGGTGTCGGCGCCCATTCGCGTTGAAGATCGGCATCGATCAGTTGACGTAAGAGGGCCTGGCGGGTATCCGCCCAGGCAGGGTCCTGGGCCAGGTTGCGGGATTCGCCCGGATCCGTTTGCAGGTCGTACCCCTCGTCCCATTCCGGGTGGCCCCGGTAAACGGTGTATTTGTAGCGGTCGGTTACCAGCGTGCGCAGATGGACCGTGCCCCGGTTATGGTGCATTTCCACCAGCGCATGATCCCGTGCAGACCCGGCCGCGCGCCACGCGGCCCATTGCGACACCCCTTGCATGGACAGCGGCGGCGTCATCCCCGCCGCCGCGAGGAAGGTGGGGGCTAGATCAACCAACGACTGGATACTATCGCTCACGCGCCCTGCCGGCAATGTCCCGGGCTGGGCGACAATGAACGGGACGCGGATGACGTCCTCGTAATGGAACGGTCCTTTGGCCACCAAGCCGTGCTGCCCGAGGAAATGGCCGTGGTCGCTGGTGAACACGATGAGCGTGTGTTCCAAAAGGCCAAGTGCCTCAAGGCGATCCAGCGTGCGGCCGATCCAGTGATCCATGAAGCTGATCATCCCATAGTAGATGGCCATGGCCTCCTGCAATTGGCGGCGCGTCACACCAATATGGGGATGATAACCGTGATTGCCGTGCCCGTCTTTGTCGAACCGGTCAAAATCCGCTTGGGGATCACGGGTCATACGGTGCGGCAGCGGCCAGTGCGCGACTTCCTCCTCCGTCAGCTCGCCAGGGTCCATGTCAGCCGGGTCATACATGCTGGCCCACGGCTCGGGCACGCAGTAGGGGGGATGCGGATCGTGGTAACTGGACCATATAAAGAAGGGCTGTCCGTCGGCGTGCGCTTTTTCAATGGCCGCGATGGTGCGTTGTCCGGTCCACGTGGTGTAATGGTATGCTGCGGGTAACGCCCAGTGCATATCCTCGCGCCAACCGTAGCCGGGCCCCTGGGCCAGAGGCGGGGCCTTGGTGGCCTCATGGTCCGTGTCACGAATACCATCATTGCGTTCCTGGAAGTAGGCCCGCCATTCCGGCAGTCCCTGTTCTTCCATCCAGATGGCGTAATGCTGGCCGACGTGCAGGTGGGGTTCGGGCAATAGGCGCGGTCAAAACGAATGCCGCGCCGGGCCAGTCGGTCCAAGTTCGGAGTTTTGATGCGGGGGTTGTTCGATCCCAGCGTCATCCAGTGCTGCTGGTCCGACGTGATTAAAAGTAGATTAATACACTTCATCGTGAGAACCCACATTAACAAGCAGAGGCTCTTGCAAAACCTCCGAGGTCGACACGGAGGTCGACCCTCCGGCAAAGAGACAGGCCTATTTCGCAGGGTTCCGGAGGGGCAGGCTCCGTCCTGCCCTTATGAATGGGAGGTTTT